>DYAA01000203.1 GCA_019419405.1 Collinsella sp.
CGGCGAAAATCTTTGTTACTATAGTCGAGCTAACGGGTTGTGGCTCAGTTTGGTAGAGCACTGCGTTCGGGACGCAGGGGTCGCTGGTTCAAATCCAGTCAACCCGACCAGAGCATGAGGAGGGACCGCTTCTTGCGGTCCCTTTTTTTAGCTATTGTTGTGATACCGCGGCACCCGCGGTATACTCATTCGAGCTTGTCTCGCTGTATTGTGGAGGTCTACATGTTTGGACTGAGGGCTCCTGAGCTCATCATCATTCTCGTCGTTGTCCTGATTATCTTCGGGCCCAAGAACCTGCCGAAGCTCGGCAAGTCCCTCGGCTCTACCGTCAAGAATATCCGCGAGGGTATGGAGGGCGACGATAAGGGCGAAACCAAGCAGGCCGAGGACGTTGTGGTCGAGGAGTCCAAGGAGGACAAGGAGATCGCAGAGCTCGAGGCCAAGCTCGCTGCTGCTAAGCAAAAGAAGGCAGAGGACAGCGACGCGGACGCAGAGTAGTCCCATCCCTTTGGGGTGAGCACCTGACCGGCTTGCCCGCAGGCTAGCCGGTCTTTTTCGTTTTGTTGACAGTTGATCGTTACATCATAGTTGGGGAGATATCCGTATGGACGCAAGCCAGATCGTACTGACCGCTGAGGGCCGCCAGAAGCTCGTCGAGGAGCTCGCTTGGCGTGAGGGCGATTACGCCAAGGAGATCGTCGAGGACATCAAGGAAGCCCGTGCGTTCGGCGACCTTTCGGAGAACTCCGAGTACGACGCCGCCAAGGACAAGCAGGCCCAGAATGCTGCTCGCATTGCCGAGATTCAGGCCATCCTCGCCAACGCTCAGGTTGCTGCCACCACGGGCGATCTGACCGTCTCCATCGGTTCCACCGTTTCTCTGATCGATCCCAACGGTGAGGTCATGGAAGTCACGCTCGTCGGTACCACCGAGACCAACTCGCTCGAGCACAAGATCTCCAACGAGTCTCCGGTCGGCCATGCCATCATCGGTCACGGCGAGGGCGACTCCGTCGAGGTCGTTACGCCTTCCGGCAAGACTCGCGTCTACACCATCGCCAAGATCGCACGCTAGACCACGGTCCCGCGTAAAGGTATGTTTTCGCTCCCTGGGACCGAATCCTGGGGAGCGTTTTAATTTGAGGAGCTAACTTATGGCAGAGAACCAGAACGCCGCCGATCAGGCATCGACGCTCAACGACGAGCGCGCCACCCGCCTGGCCAAGCGCGCCGCCCTGTTCGAGGCGGGCCAGAACCCCTATCCCGAGCACTCCGAGATTGAGGACTACGTCGTCGACATCGAGACTAAGTACGCCGAGCTCACCGATGGCGAGGACACCGAGGACGTCGTGAAGATCGGCGGCCGTGTGGTCGCCAAGCGCGGTCAGGGCAAGATCATGTTCATCGTCGTGCGCGACGCGACCGGCGAGATCCAGCTGTTCTGCCGCATCAACGATATGGACGAGGCCGCCTGGAATACGCTCAAGGCCCTCGACCTGGGCGATATCCTGGGCGTGACCGGCGTAGTCGTGCGCACCAAGCGTGGCCAGCTTTCCGTTGCCCCCAAGAGCGCGACGCTGCTGTCCAAGGCCGTTCGCCCGCTGCCCGAGAAGTTCCACGGTCTCTCCGACAAGGAGACCCGCTATCGTCAGCGTTATGTCGACCTGATTGCCAACGACGACGTTCGCGAGACCTTCCGCAAGCGCTCACAGATCCTCTCCACGTTCCGCCGCTTTATGGAGTCCGATGGCTACATGGAGGTTGAGACTCCTATCCTGCAGACCATCCAGGGCGGAGCTACTGCCAAGCCGTTCATCACGCACTTCAACGCGCTCGATCAGGAGTGCTATCTGCGTATCGCCACCGAGCTGCACCTCAAGCGCTGCATCGTCGGCGGCTTTGAGCGTGTTTTCGAGATCGGCCGCATCTTCCGCAACGAGGGTATGGACCTTACCCACAACCCCGAGTTCACCACGATGGAGGCCTACCGCGCCTTCTCCGATCTCGAGGGCATGAAGGCGCTCGCCCAGGGTGTCATTAAGGCCGCTAACAAGGCTATCGGCAACCCCGAGGTTATTGAGTACCAGGGCCAGACCATCGACCTTTCTGGTGAGTGGGCAAGCCGTTCCATGACCGATATCGTCTCCGACGTGCTCGGCAAGCAGGTCACCATCGACACGCCGGTTGAGGAGCTTGCTGCCGCCGCACGCGAGAAGGGCCTGGAGATCAAGCCCGAGTGGACCGCCGGCAAGATCATCGCCGAGATCTATGACGAGCTGGGCGAGGACACCATCGTCAACCCCACCTTCGTGTGCGATTACCCCATCGAGGTTAGCCCGCTTGCCAAGCGCTTTGAGGATGATCCGCGCCTGACCCATCGCTTTGAGCTGGTCATCGCCGGTCACGAGTACGCCAACGCGTTCTCCGAGCTCAACGACCCGGTCGACCAGGCCGAGCGCTTCGCTGCCCAGATGGCCGAGAAGGCCGGCGGCGACGATGAGGCCATGGAGTACGACGAGGATTACGTGCGTGCCCTCGAGTACGGTATGCCTCCCGCGGGTGGCATCGGCATCGGTATCGACCGCGTGGTCATGCTGCTCACCAACCAGGCTTCCATCCGCGACGTGCTGCTGTTCCCGCACATGAAGCCCGAGAAGGGTTTCCAGTCCGGTGCCGCTGCTGCCAAAGCTGCCGAGGCCGGCAACACCGCGAGCCCCTTCGTCAAGCCGCTCAAGCCCACGGTTGATTATTCCAAGATTGCCGTCGAGCCGCTGTTTGAGGAGTTCGTCGACTTTGATACCTTCTCCAAGAGCGACTTCCGCGCCGTGAAGGTCAAGGCATGCGAGGCCGTCAAGAAGTCCAAGAAGCTGCTGAACTTTACGCTCGATGACGGCACCGGCACCGACCGCACCATCCTCTCCGGCATTCACGATTATTACGAGCCCGAGGACCTGGTCGGCAAGACCCTGCTCGCCATCACCAACCTGCCTCCGCGCAAGATGATGGGCATCCCCAGCTGCGGTATGCTCATCAGCGCCATCCACGAGGAGGAGGGCGAGGAGCGTCTCAACCTGATCCAGCTCGACGCTTCCATCCCCGCCGGCGCAAAGATGTACTAACTAGTTACGCGGTTCTACGAACCGCGTAACGGCTCGACGCTGCGCGGGCCGCATTTGGACAATCTGACGTTCAACTTCAAGGGCGCGACCAGGAGGTCAGCGCCCTTTCGTTTCACGTCACCTTGTCACAAATGCGACCCGCTCGCTGACGTTGCCAACACATCGATGTAGTCATTGGGGACGTTCTTAAACGACTAGTCATTCAAGAACGTCCCCAATGACTACCCAACGACCGCACCGGCGCATTGACGATTTTGCGTCTCCCGTGCCCGACAGCCGTCTCTTTTATGTTTCCTTTAGCCGTCGCTGCCTAGGATGGGGGTTAGTCGATAGGAAGGGAGCATCGGGATGGACGATGCGAGCGAGCGCGCGATCGAAGAGGACATGCTCGATCAGTTTAATTACTTTGATGATGAGGACGAGGAGCTGATCGACCGTCGCGAGCCGGCATCGCTTGACTCATTTGACCTAGTGGGTGAAGGGGCTGATGAGGTTGAGAATGAATCGACGGAACCCCCACAGCCTTCGCGCCCCGACTCGCTGCTTTCGAGAATTTCTTTGCACCACGGTGTCCGTGCCGGCGCGCTCCATATGAAAACTGACTGGCGCCAGATCGTGACGGCAGGCGATGAGCTTGCCGTCGATGCGCCACTTATCGACAAATCATCCATCATTTGCCGCACCGGCATGCTTATGCTCGCGAGCGGAACGGGTGCCTGGCGTGTACGCGATACCATGAATCGCGTCGCCGCCGTGCTCGGTGTCACCATCCACGTTGACTTAAGTCTCCTGTCGTTTGAGTGTACTTGTATTGAAGATGGTCACTGCTTTAACGAAGTCGTCAGCTTGCCCACAACGGGCGTCAATACCCATCGCATTTGGATGATGGAGAGCTTCCTTAAGGAAATCGAGACATATGGCCGTCGTTTTACGGTGCATGAGTATCACGAGATGCTCAAGACCGTTGAGAGTTCAAAACCTGATTACACTTCCTGGCAACAGGGCCTTGCGGCGGCCTGTGCTTGCGGCGCCTTCGTCTTTTTGCTCGGCGGCGGTCCTATCGAGATGGTCTGTGCATTTGTGGGCGCTGGTGTCGGTAACTTTGCTCGCTCCCATATTCTTAAGCAGGGCCTTGGCCAGTTTAGCGCGCTGACGATCGGCGTTGCACTCGCTTGCGTCTCGTATCTGCTGGCATTGCTCGGTCTTGGCCAGGTCATACCGGGGGCAATGTCGCACCAAGAAGGCTATATCGGCGCCATGCTCTTTGTGATCCCCGGCTTTCCTCTCATTACGGCAGGTCTCGACATCGCTAAGCTCGACATGCGAAGCGGCATTGAGCGTCTTTCGTATGCTGTGTCGATTATTGTGATGGCGACGCTCGTAGGTTGGATGGTTGCCGAGTGTGTTGGCCTGGCGCCGGACGACTTTGCGTCGCTCGGCCTTTCGCCGCTTGCCCTTACGCTCTTGCGCGTGCTAATGAGCTTCGTTGGCGTATTCGGCTTCTCAGTGATGTTCAACAGCCCGGTAAAGATGGCCACGGCAGCTGGGCTGATCGGCGCCGTGTCCAATACCTTGCGTCTGACCCTTGTCGATGCGCCGACGCTGTTTCCCTTCCTGGGCCTGAGCGTAGGTATGCCTCCCGAGGCGGCAGCGTTTATTGGCGCGCTGGTATCGGGGCTGCTCGCGAGCTTAGCCGAAATCAAGCTCACCTACCCACGTATCGCCCTCACGGTGCCATCGATTGTCATTATGGTGCCGGGCTTGTATCTGTATCGCTCGATGTATTACATGTGCACCTTCGACACGGTCAATATGCTCGGCTGGTTTGTGCGTGCAGTGCTCATCGTGGCGTTTTTGCCCGTTGGCCTGGGTGTGGCGCGTACGCTCACCGACCCTCGCTGGCGCCACACCAGCTAATTGGTGCAAGGGGGACAGGTTACTTTGCACCAAATGAGTTGCGGTGAAATAGGGACTGAATTGCTGCTTAAAGGGTCAAAACAGTCCGTATTCCACCGCAACTTATGGGGTCGGGGGATTATTGGTGCCCTGCATCTTCATAAACTCAACGCTTACGAAGCGCGGGGTTTTCGTGCTAGGCTGGTTTCACCACATAAGTAGTCGCAGACGCACGTACCACGGGCGGGCGAGATGAAGTCCCAACAGCTCCATCTTGCCCGCCCGTTTTTGTTGCGTGGTGCCGCGGCACAACACAGAGAGGAATCTGCCCTTTATGCCTATCAACAAACGAGAGAGCCTGCTGTTCACCTTTATCATGTGCTTTTGCATGGTGCTCTGGATGAGCATCTACAACGTTGCCCTGCAGCATGGGGCCATCAACGGCGAGGTTGTTGCCGCCGCGTGGCTCGGCTTCCCCGTTGCCTACGTTTTTGCCATGTGCTGCGACTGGTTTGTTGCCAGCCCCCTTGCCAAGGGTTTCGCCTTTAAATTCCTGGTCACGCCGGGCAAGAGCTCGCCGCTTGCCATGGCGCTCGCCGTCAGCTTCTGCATGGTCGTCCCTATGGTCATCATCATGTCGCTCTACGGTGCGTGCGAGGGCCTGTTCCACATGCCCGGCGGCCCGCTCGCAAACCTGCAGGCACTGCCGATGATGTGGCTCGTTAACATTCCGCGCAACTTTATCATGGCCCTGCCCTGGAACCTGCTGGTGGCCGGTCCGGTTGCTCGCTTTGTCTTCCGCCGCGCCTTTCCCATGGGAACCGTCTTCGAAGAGCAGCATATGGAGCTCGTGCGCATGCCGGGTGCTCCCGCTGCCGATGCTGTCAATGACGTTGCCGAGGACATGGGTGTCGAGCCCGCCTGCTAGACAGCAGCTCAAAACCAAACCGCCAAACGGACCCGAGCAATTCCTTTTTTGTAGACGTTGTCGTGCGGCTACGGGCGGGAAAGGTCCCAACGGTTAACATATACTCCATATGGGTAAAGAGACCAAAGCGCTGCCGCGGGGCGGCGCTTTGCGTTTGAAAAACTAGCTCGTCTAAGAGGAACTAGCATGTTAGACCGTTTTACCGATCGTGCGCGCAAGGTCATGTCCATGGCCAAGCAAGAGGCGCTCGATCTTCACTCAAAAAAGGTGGGCACCGAGCACCTGCTGCTCGCGCTTGCCAAGGAGGACGAGGGCATTGCCGCCGAGGCACTGCGTTCGCTCGACATCTCCTACGATGACATCATGGATACTCTCAAAGAGGTCCAGACCACGGTTCCCGAGCCCAGCGAGGAGACCGAGGCAGCCAAGCTCGCCTTTACGCCGCTCGTCATTAGCGTGATGGAGCGTTCATTCCGCGTGGCGCGTGAGAACAACCAGACCTACGTGTCGACTGAGCACTTGCTGATCGGCATCGTCGAAGAGGGCAACGGCATGGCCATGGACATCCTCATGCGCCTGGGTGTGTCGTCCGCCTCCATCAAAAAGGCTATCGAGAAACTCACCGCCAAGGACCAGGACAAAAAGCGTCCGCTCGCCGGCGCCGGTGCCGGGCGTCCCGGTGCGGGCCTGCCGTTCTTTAGCGGCTCGGATGCCTCTCAGCAAAAGGGGAGTGGCACCGATACGCTTAAGCAGTTCGCGACCAACCTCACGCAGAAGGCGCGTGACGGTGAGCTCGACCCCGTGATCGGTCGCGAAAAGGAAGTCCAGCGCATGATGGAGATCCTTTCGCGCCGCACCAAGAACAACCCGCTTATCCTGGGCGACCCCGGCGTGGGCAAGACGGCTATCGTCGAGGGCCTGGCTCAGCAGATTGCAGCCGGCAACGTGCCCGAGAACCTCATGAACCAGAACATCTGGACGCTCGACCTGCCGGGCCTCGTGGCGGGTGCCAAGTATCGCGGTGAGTTTGAGGAGCGCCTCAAGAACGTGATCCAGGAGGCCACCGAAGCCGACGACGTCATCCTGTTTATCGACGAGATGCACACCATCATCGGTGCCGGTTCTGCCGAGGGCTCCATCGACGCGAGCTCCATGCTCAAGCCCGTGCTCGCGCGTGGTGCTTTCCAGATTATCGGCGCCACCACGGCCGAGGAGTTCCGCAAGTACCTCACCAAGGACCCGGCCTTCGAGCGTCGCTTCCAGACCATCGATGTCGAGGAGCCGAGTGTCGAGGACACGGTCAAGATTCTGACTGCGCTCAAGCCGCGCTACGAGGAGCACCACCACGTGCGTTACACGCAGGGTGCCATCGAGGCCGCCGCGAACCTCTCCAACCGCTATATCCAGGATCGATTCCTGCCCGATAAGGCCATCGACCTCATTGACGAGGCCGGTGCCCGCGCTCGCATCGCCGCGAATCGCGCACCCGAGCCGGTGCGCGAGGCCGAGCATCGCATCGAGCAGCTCAAGACCGCCGCACAGGAGGCCACCGAGAGCGACGACATGAACAAGGCTGCCGAGATCACCGAGCAGCAGAAGGCTGCCGAGATTGAACTCGCCGAGGCCAAGGCTGCCTGGACGGCCGAGCTCGACGCCAGCCCGCTCACCATCGATGTCTCCCAGATCGCCGATATCGTGTCCGTGACCTCGGGCGTGCCGGTGTCCTCGCTAACCGAGAGCGAGAGCCGTCGCCTGCTGCAGACCGAAAGCGTGCTCAAGACGCGCATCATCGGTCAGGATGAGGCTGTCGAGGCCGTTGCCAAGGCCGTGCGCCGCAGCCGCTCGCCGCTCAAGGACCCCCGTCGTCCCGGCGGCAGCTTTATCTTCCTGGGTCCCACCGGCACGGGCAAGACCGAGCTCGCCAAGACGCTGGCGGAGTATCTCTTTGGCAGCAAGGACGCGCTCATCAGCTTTGATATGTCGGAGTTCGGTAGCGAGTTCGAGGTCTCCAAGCTCATCGGTAGCCCTCCGGGTTACGTTGGTCACGACGAGGGCGGCCAGCTCACCAAGGCCGTTCGTCGCCACCCGTACTCGGTCGTGCTGTTCGACGAGATCGAGAAGGCGCACCCCGATATCTTCAACATCCTGCTGCAGGTGCTGGAGGAGGGCCGCCTGACCGATAGCCAGGGCAAGACGGTCGATTTCCGCAACACCGTGATCATCATGACGTCTAACGTGGGCGCCCGCGAGATTGCGCAGGATGCAAGCGTTGGCTTTGGCACCACCGGCGAGCAGGGCCTCACCTCGAATGAGATCCGCGGCCGCGCGATGGGCGAGCTCAAGCGCCTGTTCCGCCCCGAGCTGCTCAACCGTATCGACGACATCGTGGTGTTCCAGAAGCTTTCGGGCGAGAATCTCACCAAGATCGCGCACCTGCTGGTGGACGACCTGCGTCAGCGCCTGATCGCCAACGGCATGAACATCAAGCTCACCGATGCGGCCTATGACAAGATCGTGGCGGAGGGTACCGACCTTACCAACGGCGCGCGTCCGCTGCGCCGTGCCATCCAAAAGCTCATCGAGGACCCGCTGTCCGAGGAGCTTCTGGCCGGCGAATGGGGCGAGGGCGATACCGTCCTGTGCGACGTGGCCGATGGCAAGTTTGTCTTTAGCCACGGCACGGGCGAGATCCCGGCACCGCGTCCGGCAGGTACGCTCGGTGGCGATACCGCCCCGGCGGCACCGCACACTGGCAACGCCGCGCCCGTGAGCGGCGGCGTGACCTCGGGCCCCGGCGGCATGATGCAAGCCGGTTCCGGCGCGCTGTAAGTTGTGGCGACAATTTGATACGTGTAATCGAGGCGTTCTGGCAAGGGCGCCTCGATTTGTAGAGCTGCGAAGTTATGACCGTTGCGCTATGCGGTTCGCCGTTAGCCGATGATGCAAGGGCGCTCGGCGTTTTCGACTGGTTTATGCACGCAAAGTCTGGGAATATACAAGTCGCATGTCTTACTGTCTAACCAGTTGCGCCAAGGAGGCACCATGGATTACAAGATTACCGGCTACGAGCCCGCCCGGCTGTTCCATTTCTTTGAGGAGGTCAGCGCGATCCCCCGTGGGTCTGGCAACGAGAAGGGCATCAGCGATTTCTTGGTTGCGTTTGCTAACGAGCACGGCCTCGATGTGTACCAGGACGAGGTCTACAACGTCATCATTCGCAAGCCCGCTTCTGCCGGCGCCGAGAATGCCCCGACCGTGATGTTGCAGGGCCACATCGATATGGTGTGCGACAAGTTGGGCTCTGTTGAGCACGACTTTACGACCGACGGTATCGACCTGGTCGTCAAGGACGGCGTCCTCACCGCTAACGGCACCACCCTGGGCGCCGACAACGGTATCGCCGTCGCTCTGATGCTCACTGTTCTCGATGACGATTCGATCGTTCACCCCGCCCTCGAGTGCGTATTCACCACCGACGAGGAGACTGGCCTGGTCGGCGCCGAGACGCTCGACAAGTCCCAGATTAGCGCCCGCACCATGATTAACCTTGACTCCGAGGAAGAGGGCGTGGCCACCGTTAGCTGCGCCGGCGGCGTCGTCGTTACCTACACCTGCCCCATCGTGCGTGAGCACAAGACCGGCAGCACCCTCACGCTCGACATCTCCGGCCTGCTGGGCGGTCACTCCGGCAGCGATATCCACCTGGAGCGCGGCAACGGCAACCTCATCATGGCTCGCATCATCGACCGTCTGATGGTTGCCGGCGAGCCCGCCATCGTTAGCTTTAACGGCGGCACCAAGGACAACGCCATCAACCGTGAGTGCAAGGCTGTTCTGGTCTACGCCGACCACGCTGCCGCCGAGGCCGCGGCCCAGATCGCAAAGGGCATCATCGCCGACGTCACTGCCGAGCTCGAGGTCTTCGACCCCGGCTTTGCCTGCACCGTTGAGATTGCCGACGACGCCGAGGTCGAGGCCATGCACCAGAAGTCCGCGCTTGCCCTCATCCGCGCCCTGCGTCTTGCCCCTAACGGCGTGATTCGCCGCAACGTCGCCACCGACGGCTCCGTCGAGGTTTCCTCCAACATCGGTGTGGTTGCCACTTCTGACGACGAGGTCAAAATCATGCTGTCCCCGCGCTCCTCGATCACCTCGCTGCAGAACGAGTTCAAGGACCGCCTGCAGACGCTGGCCGATGTCCTGGGCTTCGACGCCAAGTTTGAGTTCGAGTATCCCGGCTGGAGCTATGCCGAGCATTCGCCGGTCCGTGACGTCTTTGTCGAGAGCTATCGCGAGCTCTTTGGCTCCGAGCTGCGCATCGAGTCCATTCACGCCGGCCTTGAGTGCGGCCTGTTTGCCGAGGCCCTGCACGGCCTGGACGCCATCGCCGTGGGCCCGACGCTCTCCGATGTTCACACCCCGGACGAGAGCATGGAGCTCGCTTCTGCCGAGCGCTTCTACGAGCTGCTCATCGACGTCCTCAAGCGCCTCGCTGCGTAAAGGTCGCGCTAGCAGCAGTTCGAGCCACGTGCTAGCGGATTGCAAATGACATTACGAGAGGGGGCATCCGAACTTTTGCGACGGGTGCCCCCCTCTTCTTTTAAGAAATGTGGATTGATTGGCGCCTAGCCCATATCCGCCTTGATGAGGTCGAGGGTGCGCTGGCAGTTTTCGCGGACGGGGCCGAGCATGTGCTCGCGCAGGTCCGCCACGCCGGGCAGGTCGGCGTATTCGTCCATGATCTCTTCCATGCAAATGGGCACCTCGTAGGCGAGGTCCATCATGGTCGCAAAGCAAAACTTCTCGGATAGCCCGGCATCGGTGAGCGCCGCCTCCAGCGCGGGGTCGCCCATACCGTGGTATCGGCGGATAGCGCCTGGACCGATGCGCCCCACTCGATTTTCGCCGCCAACGCTCATGGCAAGGCGCGCCCGGCGGCGCATACGCTCGTACGCCAAGCCCGATGCGACATCGTACATGGGTGCGAGCGCTGCGTTTGTGCCTTTGCCTAGGATGAGCGAGTAGTTTTTAGCGTGTGCGTCAGGCGCTCCGATAATGGCGTTATAGAACAACATATAGGTAAAAAGCACAAGATTCATGTGGTGGGGGACTGTGTTAATCAGTCGTTCTTGGATGTCTCGCGTGGTTGGTCCTCCGTCGGCGGTGTATTTCTGGCTTGGCAATACACCGAGCGCCTGGCAAAAGTCCTCCTGATGCAGCCTTTCGATATTTCCGCTGCTATTGACCATTCTGTCGTACCGTTCAACGACGAGCGCGGCTTCGTCTTCAAATGTGCAATAGGAGACGTTGGCAGTTGGAATGCCAACACGCCGAGCCGTTTTCATGCAGACGAATTCGTTTAAGGCCTGATGTTTGAACCCAACGACACCATTTTTGAAGATATGGGTAGTGGGGGATGACCCTAGACATTCGCACCATTGGCCATCATGCCAAGCTAGTGCAAATTTGCCTTGGTTGCCGCCCAGGGACCAGCTTTCGTTGGAGCCCATCCATGTCTCTCTTTCGTCATCGCGAATTGCTTTGAGCTTGTGAGCGATTTGAGAATTGGTAAGCGGGCGGTATGTCGAGACCCTGCCGCGGGCGGCGCCTAATTGATCGGTTCGACAAAACTGAACGGCCCCTGCGCAGTCAAGACCGATATGGCACAAGAGGGCGACGGGGTTGTTGGATGCAACGTCATGCTCGGCGGCAATAGCGCGGCGCTGCTCTTGGCTGTCGGGCAAAAGGCCAAATAGGAACGGGCGGACGATGTTATGGCCATACGTGCGATTGGAAAGCGGCATTGTTAGCGATAGCGGTGCTCCGCGATAGGTTGGGGCGTATACAAAGCTGCAGAGTCCATGCTTGTCTTGCCGGAGAGTGCCGGCGATTTCGCCACAAATGAGGGTCGCAAGCTCCATCTCTGCCATTTATTTCACAACCTTACAGCCAAAGGAGAGGTCTGAAGTGCCGGAAAGGCCTTGCTCGACTGCGATTTGGGCCAGCAGGGCACCATAGGAAGATGGCGTTCCTTGTCGGGCGGGTCGTCTGCCTACGCTTGGCTTTAGCAGGGCATTCGAGTTCACGATAGGGAGGTCCGCTATCATCGTCGGATGTTCGGAGGGCGATGCGATGGAGTCGTTATCGCTTTGCGCAAAGAGACCTATGCCGAGTGCGTTAAAAACGGTCAGCAACTTGTCGAGTCGAATGCCGGTGGCGTCTCCTAGCTCGAGCGATGCGAGCAGGCGCTCCGAAACACCGGCTTTTTTAGCGAGGACGGCACGGGTGAGACCCTGAGCCTCGCGTGCCTGGCGCACGTAGATGCCAGCTTGGCGCGGTGTGGTGATGGGGAAGGTATCCAAGGCGATCTCCTAACGTGCAGACTTTTGCATATCAGTATGACATGCAAAAGTCTGCATGAAAAGGCCTCATGCAAAACTCTGCATGAGGCCTTGTGCTGGCGTTGAGTTTTGAGCATTGTGTTTGGCACTACAGCGCCAAAACTCCCAGATGCTCAAGCAGAATCTTGAGTCCTATGAGGATGAGCACGACGCCGCCCACGATGGTGGCAGGCTTTTCGTAGCGCGCGCCAAAGGTATGACCAATCGCCACGCCGGCGATGGAGAAGATAAGCGTTGTGACGCCGATAAGCGACACGGCGGGCACGATGTCGACCGAGAGCGCTGCAAACGAGATGCCCACGGCTAGGGCGTCGATTGAGGTGGCGATGGCAAGGATCAGGTACTCGCCCAGGTCGATTTTTTCGGCATCCTTGCCGTCGCCTTCATCCTCGTCTTCGGTAAAGGCTTCCCACAGCATTTTGCCGCCGATAAAGGCCAATAGGATAAAGGCGATCCAATGGTCGATGGGTCCGATGATGCCCATGAATTGACTTCCGAGCGCCCATCCGATTACGGGCATGCCGGCCTGAAAGCCGCCAAAGAACAGGCCGAGCACCACGGCGACCTTAAGGTTGATCTTCTTCATGCCAAGGCCCTTGCAGATGGATACGGCAAAGGCGTCCATCGAAAGGCCGATGGCGAGCAATACGAGCTCTGCGAGTCCCATAGTCTGGCTCCCTCTCTGCGGGCGGACCCGCGTGCACCTCTTGGGGGAGTAACAAAAAAGACCCGTGGCATACGCGTTGCGCGCACAGCCACGAGTCTCGTTCATTAAGGCAAGCCAGGCCGCATCGGCCAGTGTGTTGACTTGCCGCGCCACCGGAGGCGAACCCGGTCACGCGACTACTCCCTCATTTATGCGAATCCCGATGCTACCACACAAGCAGCTCATTTGGGTTGGGCTCTCAGCTGTGTTCGCTCATTCTGTAAGCATCGGATTTCGTGGCTGCTGCGGGGACAAACCGTGAGAAACTATTTAGCGTTTATGGAGCGTATACGATGGGAGCGATGCCTTGGATAAGAACGAGCTGCAAAAGCGTATGGAACAGGCTATTCGCCTGACTGCCCCCGGCCAGCCGATCCGCACTGCCCTCGACATGATCATCGCCGGTCACCTGGGCGCCCTTATCTGCGTCGGCGACACCGAAAACGTGCTCGCTGCCGGCAACGACGGCTTCCCGCTCAACATTTCGTTCACCTCGAACCGTCTGTTCGAGCTCTCCAAGATGGACGGCGCCATCGTCATCGACGGCGACCTCACCCAGATCCTGCGCGCCAACTTCCATCTCAATCCCGATCCCTCGCTTGCCACGAGCGAGACGGGCATGCGTCATCGCACCGCCGCTCGCATGTCGGTGCTCACCGATGCCATTGTGATCTCGGTTTCGGCCCGTCGTGCCGTCGTCAACGTGTACGTTCACGGCAAGAGCTACGAGATCCAGCCCGTCACCACCATCATGAGCTCGGTCAACCAGCTCGTCGCCACGCTCCAGACTACCCGTCAGTCGCTCGACCGCTCCCTGCTGCGCCTGACGGCCCTCGAGCTCGACGACTACGTTACGCTCGCCGACATTACCGGCATTTTCTCGAGCTTCGAGATCATGCAGCAGGCAAAGACCGAGCTTAAGGATTGCATCGTCAAGCTGGGAAACCAGGGCAAGCTCGTGCAGATGCAGCTCGAGCAGCTCGCGGGCTCCAGCATGGATACCGAGTATGACCTGATGATCCGCGACTACGCGAGCGATTCCTCCGAGGCTAATGCCGAGAAGATTCGCGCCAACCTAAGCCGTATGACACCTAAGGACCTGTCCGACCCACAGCATGTGGCGGCGGTTCTGGGTTACGACGACCTGGACGAGGACTCCGTCATGACGCCACTGGGCCTGCGCACGCTTTCGCGCGTGTCCGTCGTGCGCGACGGCGTGGCCGAGAAGATCGTCGACGAGTACGGCTCGTTGCAGGAGCTCATGGACGACATCAGCGAGGATCCGGAGCGCCTGGGCGACTTTGGCGTCAACAACCCTGCCATTCTTGCGGACTCGCTGTACCGCATGAAGGGCACCAAACAGGGGAACGCATAATGGCGCCCGTATGCGCCGTGGTCGTTGCCGGCGGCAGCGGCCAGCGTTTTGGAAATCCCGGCGGCAAGCAGCTCGTTAACGTGGCGGGCCGTCCGCTCATGAGCTGGTCTATCCGCGCGTTCGATCGTAGCGACAAGGTCGGCCACATCGTGGTGGTGTGCCCTGCCGAGCGCCGTGCCGAGATGCGCCGCCTGGCCATCGATCCGTTTGACTATGACACGCCCATCAGCTTCGCCGATGCCGGCGATACCCGTCAGGATTCCACCCGTGCCGGCGTGCATGCGGTTCCAGCGGGTTTCGAATATGTCGCCATCCACGACGGCGCCCGTCCGCTCATCACGACCGAGGCCATCGATCATGCGATCGACGTGCTTGTGGGCGACCGCTCGCTCGACGGTGTCGTATGCGGTCAGCCCGCGATCGACACGCTCAAGATCGTCGACGGCGACAATATCGTCGAGACGCCGCCGCGTGAGCTCTACTGGGCCGCGCAGACACCGCAGATCTTTAGCGTCGACGCCATGAAGCGCGCCCACACCGCAGCTATCGCCGGGGGCTTTATCGGGACCGACGATTCTTCGCTGGTCGAGCGCATGGGCGGGCGCGTCCGCTGTGTCCAGAGCCCGCGCGATAACCTTAAGGTGACGGTGCCCGAGGACCTGCGTCCCGTAACCGCGATTCTGCTTGGCCGCATGGCCGAGGGAGAGGACCTTCCCCATGTTCAGTAACCTGCGCATTGGCCACGGCTACGACGTCCACCGTTTGGTGGAGGGGCGTCGATGTATCATCGGCGGGGTTGACATTCCCTACGAGCGCGGCCTGCTGGGCCACTCGGATGCCGATGTGCTCGCGCATGCCTTGGCCGACGCCATCCTGGGCGCCTGCCGCGGGGGAGACATCGGCAAGCTATTCCCCGACACCGATCCCGCCTACGAGGGTGCCGATTCGATGGTGCTGCTCGCTCGCGTGATGGACTATGCGCGCGAGCTGGGCTTTGAGTTTGTCGATGCCGATTGCACCATTGCCTGCCAGCAACCCAAGATCACCCCGCACCGCGATGCCATGCGCGCCAACCTTGCCCATGCCCTGGGCGTCGACGTCGAAAACGTGGGCGTCGCCGCCACTACGACCGAAAAGCTCGGTTGGGAAGGCCAGGGCGAGGGAATCGGCGCCTGGGCCGTCTGCCTGCTACAGAAAACCGTTAAGGAGTAACGAATGCGTATCTACAACAGCGCTACCCATAAAAAGGAAGAGTTCCAGCCCATCGAGTCCGGCAAGGTCCGCATGTACGTGTGCGGCCCCACGGTCTACGACAACATCCACATCGGCAATGCCCGCACGTTCATCAGCTTTGACGTGATTCGTCGCTGGCTCATCGCGAGCGGCTACGAGGTCATGTTCGCCCAGAACCTCACCGATGTCGACGACAAGATCATCAAGCGCGCCAACGAGCAGGGCCGCACGGCCGCCGAGGTCGCGACGGAGTTCTCCGACAAGTTCATCGGCGTCATGCGTGCCGCCAACGTGCTCGATCCCGATGTGCGCCCCCGCGCCACCAAAGAGATCGGCCCCATGATCGCCATGATCAAGACGCTCATCGAGCAGGGCCACGCCTACGCCGCCGATAACGGCGACGTGTACTTTGCCGTGCGCAGCGATTCCAACTATGGTCAGGTCTCGGGCCGCAACATCGACGACCTTATGGTTGGCGCGCGCATCGAGGAGAACGAGGACAAGAACGACCCGCTCGACTTTGCCCTGTGGAAGGCTGCCAAGCCCGGCGAGCCCAGCTGGCCGAGCCCCTGGGGCGAGGGCCGTCCCGGTTGGCACACCGAGTGCGCCGCCATGGTGCATCGCTACCTAGGCACCCCGATCGACATCCACGGCGGCGGCTCCGACCTTGCCTTCCCGCATCACGAGAACGAGTGCGCCCAGGCCACCTGCGCCTGGCACCAGGGCTTCTCCAACACCTGGATGCACACGGGCATGCTGCTGGTAGACGGCGAGAAAATGTCCAAGTCGCTCGGCAACTTCTTTACGCTGGCCGAGGTCCTCGAGCAGCATTCCGCTGCCGCCCTGCGCCTGCTGATGCTGCAGACGAGCTATCGCTCGCCGCTCGACTTTTCTTGGGAGCGCTTGGAGGGTGCCGAGAACTCGCTCACGCGTATCGCCGGTACGGTCGAGAACCTGCGCTGGGCCGCGAACCATGCGACGGCCGATGCCGATGAGGCAGCATCCGAGGCGTTTGCCGCCAAGGCCGCCGAGACCCGTGCCACCTTTAAGGAGTGCATGGACGACGACTTTAACACCGCCGGTGCCATGGGTGCCGTCTTTGGCTTTGTGACCGAGTGCAACCAGTACCTGGAGCAGGCGGGCGACGCTGCCGACAAGGCCGCCGCGCTTGCCGCCGCCGATACGCTGGTCGAGCTGCTCGATACGTTTGGCGTTGAGCTCCCCGAGCCCAAGGTCGAGCTGCCGCTGGGACTGCTGGGCGTTGCCGCCGGTCTGGTTGCCTACACGGGCGACGACGTGGACGAGGCCGCTGTCAAGATTCTCGAGGCCCGCGCCGAGGCCCGCGCCGCCAAGAACTGGGATCTGGCAGACGCCATCCGCGATCAGCTCAAGGACTTGGGCCTGACGATCGAAGATACTGCCGCGGGTACTCGTATTAAGAGTCTCTAGTATTTGTCGACCGTTCGAGGTGCGGCAGATTGCCTTGAAAGAGGAGGGCATAGACCTGGTGGTCATGCCCGACGATTGAAAGGCAAAGTGCCGTGGCTCGGACGGTCGATTCTTGTTCGTTATCTATTTAAGGAGGCCGTTTTATGGCCGACAATCGCAAGCGTGCGCCTCGTGGCGGCAAGCAGGCCGCTTCTGGCTCGCGTCCGATTCGCCGCAACGACCGCGCTGCCGCTCCCAAGGGCCAGCGCGAGCGCTCCCAAGCCCAGGCCGCACGTCCGCAGCGCGATCGCAACCGCGCCGCTGTCCAGGTTCCCAAGGGCGAGTTTATCGAAGGTCGCCGTGCTGCCGCCGAGGCACTGCGCACCGGTTTTCCCATCAAGTGCGCGCTCATTGCCGAGGGCGGGGAGCGCGATGCCGCCTTGTCGCGTCTGGTCGACGACCTCAACGCCGCGGGCGTCCGCATTAAGTATGTGCCGCGCGCGCAGCTCGATGCGCTGTCGAGCCATGGCGCTCACCAGGGCATTGCGCTCGAGGTGGGCAACTTCCCTTACGCCGATGTCGTCGATATCCTCGACCGCGCGGGTGACGGTCCGGCGCTCGTCATCGTGCTCGACCATGTGACTGACGACGGTAACTTTGGCGCCATCGTGCGCTCCGCCGAGGTCGTGGGCGCCGCGGGCGTCATCATTGCCAACAAGCGTGCCGCCGGCGTGACCGTGGGCAGCTACAAGACCTCAGCCGGCGCCGTCATGCATCTGCCTATCGCGCAGGTTCCCAATATCGCCCGTGCACTCGATGACCTCAAGGCCGCTGGCTTTTGGGTGGGCGGTGCCTCCGAGCATGCTGAGGGCAGTTGCTGGGATGCTCCCTTCGAGGGTCGCGTGGCGCTCGTCATGGGGTCCGAGGGCGACGGCATCTCGCGCCTGGTGCTCGAGAAATGCGACTTTTTGACCAAGCTTCCCCAGCGCGGCATGACCGAGAGCCTCAATGTTGCCCAGGCGACCACGGCGCTGTGCTTTGAGTGGCTGCGCCGCAACACCGGCGAGCTCATGGGGGAGGAGTAGCGCATGTCCAAAAAGAACCGTGCCAAGTCCAAAGCCAAGCGCTTTGGCGAAGGCTCGGCCAAGCCGATTGTCTCGGCCGCGACCTACGGCGTGGGCGGCAATGCGTTTGCACAGGCTATCGCCGATCCGGTCTCGACGGTGCACTCCAACAAGCCCGAGCTGCTGGTGGTCGACGGTTACAACGTGATCCACTGCACGCCGCGCTACGAAAAGCTCGTCTACGACCATTCCGACGATCCGTATTCCAGCGACGTTCACGATATGGCGCGCACGGCGCTCATCAACGACGTTGCCGCGTTTGCCCAGGGCCGCTACGAGGCCGTAATCGTGTTTGACGGTGCGGGCAATATCTCCAGCGAGCGTCCCAACCTGCCGGCCCGCGGCGTGCGCATCGAGTTTTCGCCGACGGGCGTCTCTGCCGACACCGTGGTGCAGAAGCTCTGCATCGAGGCACGTGAGGAAGGCCGCGCATGCTCCGTGGTATCGAGTGATGGCACAATTCAAGCCGTCGTCATGGGCAAGGGTGTCACGCGCATCTCGAGCCGCATGCTGGTGGACGAGATCAAACAGATCGATAACGACGTTCACGAGGCAGAGGAAGCTCCGCAGATCAAGATGACTCTGGGCAGTCGCCTGAGCCCCGATGCCCTGGCCAAGCTCAAGGCCCTGCGCGGGAGGTAGGGGATTATCCATAGAGACCCGTTTCCCAATTGGCCGGTCCGTTGATTTGTAATCAACGGACTGTGGGTTGCCGTCGCCAAAACGAATAGTTTTTGGTTTTGGCGAACGGATAAAACTATTCGTTCTGACGAATAGTTTTGAGATATGGTCGGTCGAAGGGTCTGTTGCGCCTCGTCCGCAATTCCTTTATTCTTAACTGGCTTCGCGCGAAAGCGCCAAGTGTGCCAGTGTGGCGCAACGGTAGCGCAACTGATTTGTAATCAGTGGGTTGCAGGTTCGATTCCTGTCACTGGCTCCATGAGAGTTTCGGGCCTTGTCCCCCTGAGGGACAGGGCCCGTTTCTATTTATGTCGATAAGTCAGCGTGTTTGGCGCCAACCAAGCTTCAGGTTTGACTCGATCTGTAACACGAAGAAGCTGAAAACCTTTCTTACTGTTACAGAATGAGACGTAAGCGGAGGTCTCTGCGTAATATCTCGACCTGTAACAGATAGGGGAGAAAATGTTTTCTATATGTTACAGATCGAGACAAAAGCCGTGTCGAGCTCGGCTGCCCCCCCCTGAGCGTGGATTATCGGACGTACGAGCGTGGAAAATCTCCCGCTTAGTGAATGATCGTGGATAATCTGCCACTTTGGCCTTGGGGGCACGCCAATAGTGGGAGATTATCCACGCTCGATTTCAAACGGGAGAAAATCCACGCTCGAATCTGCCACGGAAGCCCGATCTCGACCTATATATAGGTGCAAATAGGCTGTTATCGAAGTTCGATCCTGAAGGTGTACTCCACTACGCCAAAGTGTTACCTTGGGAAATGTCACCTCTGTATCCAAAACCACCGTCCTTCATATCCAAACTCAATAAAACCGCAGGTCACGGCTATATAGATACGCCCGGAACCGTGTATCTAGAGGTTTTCGTTGACAGCCCCCAAGGTTGCATCGTATTATCTTTTTCGTTCGCGGGGGCGGCGGTCCAAAAGACCAAAGGACCTGCGGATACTTGAACGATTGGGAGTTTGCCCGAGTGGTTAATGGGGACGGGCTGTAAACCCGTTGGCTCTGCCTACATAGGTTCGAATCCTATAGCTCCCACCCGTCAAGTGCCTGTATAGCTCAGTCGGTAGAGCACTTCGTTGGTAACGAAGAGGTCACCAGTTCAAGTCTGGTTGCAGGCTCCATCCGGCGGTGTAGCTCAGTTGGTTAGAGCACACGGTTCATACCCGTGGCGTCACTGGTTCGAATCCAGTCACCGCTACCATAGGTAACACGGTGGCTTCTCAATAGTATGTTGAGAGGCCACTATGGTATAAAGGCAAAGTCCCGTCCGGGGACGACCTGTTTAGAGGAGGGCTTTATGGCCAAAGAGAAGTTTGAGCGCACTAAGCCGCATGTTAACATCGGCACCATTGGTCACGTCGACCACGGCAAGACCACGCTGACCGCCGCCATCACCAAGGTTCTCTCTGAGACCGAGGGCTGCAAGGCTGACTTCACTGCGTTCGAGAACATCGACAAGGCTCCCGAGGAGCGCGAGCGCGGCATTACGATCTCCGTCTCCCACGTCGAGTACGAGACCGCTTCCCGTCACTACGCTCACGTTGACTGCCCGGGCCACGCTGACTACGTCAAGAACATGATCTCCGGTGCTGCTCAGATGGACGGCGCTATCCTGGTCATCGCCGCTACCGACGGCCCCATGGCTCAGACCCGCGAGCACATCCTGCTCGCCCGTCAGGTCGGCGTTCCCTACATCGTCGTCTTCCTGAACAAGTGCGACATGGTCGACGATGACGAGCTCATCGACCTCGTCGAGATGGAGACCCGTGAGCTCCTCTCCGAGTACGATTTCCCCGGCGACGACATCCCCGTCATCCGTGGTTCCGCTCTGGGCGCTCTCGAGGGCGACGCCAAGTGGATGGACGCTATCCGCGAGCTCATGAACGCCGTCGACGAGTACATCCCGACGCCTGCTCGTAACAACGACCTCCCGTTCCTGATGGCCGTTGAGGACGTTATGACCATCTCCGGCCGTGGCACCGTTGCTACCGGCCGTGTCGAGCGCGGTGAGCTCAAGCTCAACGAGCCCGTCGAGATCGTCGGCATCAAGGATACCCAGAACACCGTTGTTACCGGTATCGAGATGTTCCGTAAGTCCATGGACTTCTGCGAGGCTGGCGACAACGTCGGTCTGCTGCTCCGCGGCATCAAGCGTGAGGACATCGAGCGCGGCCAGGTTCTCTGCAAGCCCGGTTCGGTTACCCCGCACACCAAGTTCACCGGTGAGATCTACGTTCTGACCAAGGAGGAGGGCGGCCGTCACACCCCGTTCTTCGATGGTTATCGTCCTCAGTTCTACTTCCGTACCACCGACGTTACCGGTACGGTCAAGCTCCCCGAGGGCACCGAGATGGCTATGCCTGGTGACCACATCACCATCGAGGGCGACCTCATCCACCCGATCGCCATGGAGGAGGGCCTGCGCTTCGCTATCCGCGAGGGTGGCCACACCGTCGGTTCGGGCATCGTCTCCACGATCATTGAGTAAATTAGCTCTCTGATATAGCTGACTTAGAGAACCCGGCACTTATATGGGTGCCGGGTTCTTTTCTGCAATGGATATTGAGCCGTTGCTGGTGTCCAGAGGATCGATAATGGTTCTGGGCACACCGTCGATTAGATCTCGCTGGCCCCATTGATGTGTTCCAAATATGAATGGATCCACCGAGAACCAATTGATTCGAGGTTTTCATTGACAGCACTTACATAGAGCTGATAAAGTACCATCTCGTGCCCGTACGGGGCGGATATGAAAGGTTCAGGATACATGCGTACTCTAGTTACTCTTGCGTGCACTGAGTGCAAGCGCCGCAACTATACGACCACCAAGAACAAGGCGAACATGCCTGATCGTATGGAGATCAAGAAGTATTGCCCCTGGTGCCGTCACCACACGCTGCACAAAGAGACTCGCTAGTCTTTAGTCATATACGCCAGTAGTTCAATTGGTAGAGCATCGGTCTCCAAAACCGAGTGTTGAGGGTTCGAGTCCTTCCTGGCGTGCCAGTCATTATTCCGTAAGCTCCCAATTGGGGGCTTACGGTTTACTCATGTATAAGCGCATTGCGCGGAGGTAACCCAAATGGCCAACAAGAAGAACAAGAAGAAGGCTCAGCAGCCGGCACCTGCCAATAACGCTGCCGCCAACTCCAAGGTTGAGGCCAAGAAGGCCGTTGCCAAGAAGAACGAGAAGGCTGCGAAGTCTAAGAAGAACGAGAAGCCTGGTTTCTTCGCCCGCACCAAGAAGTATTTCGCTTCGGTGAAGTCCGAGATGAAGCGTGTCACGTGGCCCGATAAGAAGGAGCTCGTGAACTACTCGGTCGTCGTTTGCGCTTCTCTGATCGTCGTCGGCGTCGTCATCGCTCTGCTCGATGCTGGCTTTGGCGAGGCTCTTGCTCTGTTCTCTGGATTGAGGGGCTAAACCATGTCTAAGCGTTGGTACGTCGTTCACACTTACTCTGGATACGAGAACCGCGTTAAGTCCGATCTCGAGCATCGCATCGAGACTATGGGCATGCAGGACCGTATCTTTGATATCGAGATTCCTATGGAGCGCGTCACCGAGATTAAAGAGGGTGGCAAGCGTGAGACCAAGGATTCCAAGATCTTCCCGGGTTATGTCCTGGTCCGCATGGAGATGGATGACGATGCTTGGACGTGCGTTCGTAACACGCCTGGCGTCACCGGTTTCCTGGGCGGCAACGGCAAGCCCGCTCCGCTTTCCCGCGACGAGTACAACAAGATGACTCGTCGTCCCGGTAAGGGCGATTCGCCCAAGCGCACCTCGGTTGATATTCAGGTCGGCACGTCCGTCCGCGTCACCGATGGCCCGCTTACCGACTTTGATGGCAAGGTCTCCGAGGTTAACACCGAGGCTGGCAAGCTCAAGGTCACGCTGATGATCTTTGGCCGCGAGACGCCGGTCGAGCTCGACTTTAACCAGGTCGCTGTCATCGCTTAAGTTTTCGTCCGTTCGCGCGAGCGTGCTTCTTCTGTGACTGCTCATCTCAGGAGTGCTTCTAACACGTGCGTGCTTACGATATAGCAAGTACTTCACACTCGTGATTCGAAAGGAATGACCATGGCTGAGAAGAAGGTTGCCAACGTCATTAAGCTCCAGATTCCTGCTGGTGCAGCTAACCCCGCTCCTCCCGTCGGCCCCGCCCTGGGCGCTGCTGGCGTGAACATCATGCAGTTCTGCCAGGCCTTTAACGCCGAGACGCAGGACAAGAAGGGCGACATCATCCCCGTTGAGATCTCTGTCTACGAGGACAAGTCCTTCTCCTTCATCACCAAGACCCCGCCGGCGGCTCACCTCATCAAGAAGGAGCTGAACCTCAAGTCTGGTTCCGCTAAGCCCCAGGCCGACAAGGTTGGTCAGCTCTCTCAGGAGCAGCTCACCAAGATCGCCGAGATCAAGATGCCGGACCTCAATGCCAACGACATTGACGCCGCCAAGAAGATCATCGCCGGTACCGCCCGTTCCATGGGCGTCACCATCGCTGAGTAGCGATTTCTTTAGGTAATGACGGGTGCTCCGACCGGGGCGCCCGTTATATGTGTGCAATAGGGCACACGATACGATGTGGGAGGGCTCACGCCCGTTTAACCACAGGAGGTAATGCACATGGCTAAGCATGGTAAGAGCTATAACGCCGCTGCCGAGAAGATCGACCGCGCCACGCTCTACACCCCCCTTCAGGCTGCCAAGCTCATCAAGGAGCTCGACACCGCCAAGTTCGACGAGACCGTCGAGGCCCACTTCCGTCTGGGCATCGATACTCGTAAGGCTGACCAGAACATCCGTGGTTCCATCTCCCTGCCCCACGGCACCGGCAAGACCGTTCGTGTTGCCGTCTTCGCCGAGGGCGAGAAGGCCCGCGAGGCCGAGGCTGCCGGCGCCGACATCATCGGTTCCGACGAGCTCGTCGCCCAGATCCAGAAGGGCGAGATCAACTTCGACGCCGCTATCGCTACGCCGAACATGATGGCCAAGGTTGGCCGCATCGGTAAGATCCTTGGTCCCCGTGGCCTTATGCCGAACCCTAAGCTCGGTACCGTGACCATGGACGTCGCCAAGATGGTCTCCGAGCTCAAGGCCGGCCGCGTTGAGTATCGTGCCGACCGCTACGGCATCTGCCACGTGCCCCTGGGCAAGAAGTCCTTCTCTGAGCAGCAGCTCGTCGAGAACTACGCTGCCCTGTACACCGAGATCCTGCGCGTCAAGCCCTCTTCTGCTAAGGGCAAGTACGTCAAGTCCATCTCCGTGTCTTCCACCATGGGCCCTGGCGTCAAGGTCGATCCCGCTGTCCAGCGTGACTTCCTGGCTGAGTAACTAACAGTTACTGCCTGAGCAAAGCAAGCATTGCTAAAGAGACCCGGTTCTGCCTCGTGCAGGACCGGGTCTCTTGCTTTTGAGTCAACGAAACCACCACGAAGGGGACAGGCACCCTTGTGGTGGTTTTACTTGTGTTGTACTTTAGCGCGATGTAGTACTACCCGAGGCCGAAGGGAGCCCAACATGTTTAAGAACACGCAACAGCTCCTAGGCCTAGCGCTACTAGATTGGATAGCGCGCTAGGGTTGTAATCTCGCTATAACGATTTGTTGTACCCGGGTGCGCTATCGTCTGCCGCTTTCAGGCGTGATGAGCGACACGGGTATTTTTCTATCTCTAGGCCTTCTCTCTCTCCTGAAAGCCATCTGTCATAAAACGGTCAATCAGGAGGAACATATAAGCCGCAAAATCACAATCTTTGACGCAACCCTGTGCGACGGTGAGCAGTCGCCGGGCGCCAGCATGAATACCGAGGAAAAGCTCTTCATCGCCCGCCAGCTGGTGCGCATGAACGTGGACGTTATCGAGGCGGGCTTTCCCATCTCGAGTCCTGGTGACTTTCGCTCCGTACAGGAGATTGGCAAGATTGCGGGCGACCGATGCACGGTATGCGGCCTGACGCGCGCTGTCGACAGGGATATCGAAGTGGCTGCAGAGGCGCTCAAAACGGCCCAGAGGCCCCGTATCCATACAGGGCTGGGTGTGAGCACCAGTCACCTGCGCGACAAGCTCCATATGACTGAGGAAAGGGCAATTGAGTGAGCGATCCATGCCGTCAAACATGCTCGCAAGTTCGTTGACGATGTTGAGTTTTATGCCGAGGATGCCGGCCGCTCCGATCAGGAGTTTCTGGTGCGCATTATCGAGGCGGCCGTAAAGGCCGGTGCCACGGTCGTGAACATCCCCGATACGATGGGCTACAACATGCCGTGGGACTTTGGCGCCCGCATCCGTGACCTGCGCGGGCGCTGCGGGTGCGGCCGGTCAGCGTGCAGTCGACGTGATGGAGTATCGCGAGTACGAGATTGAGCGCATTGCGCGCCAGGCATTTGAGGCGGCGCGCAAACGTCGCGGCAAGGTGACGAGCGTTGATAAGCGCAACGTGCTGGAGACGAGCCGCATGTGGCGCGAGATCGTGCATCGCGTGCAAAACGAGGAGTACTCCGACGTGGAGCTTGAGGACCTGCTCGTCGACAACGCCGCCATGCAGCTCATCAGTCGACCGGCAGACTTTGACGTCGTGGTGACGGAGAACATGTTCGGCGACATCCTGTCCGATGAGGCGGCTCAGATTACCGGATCGCTCGGTATGCTTGCCTCTGCCTCGCTGGATGATGGCGTATCGCTGTTTGGGCCGAGCGCTGGCAGCGCTCCTGACATCGCGGGGCTCGGCGTGGCCAATCCGCTGGCTCAAATCTTGTCGGTGGCGATGCTGCTGACCTACGCGCTCGACATGGGCGAGCAAGCCGCGTGGATCGAGAGCGCCGTGGCGCGCGTGCTCGACGAGGGCTGGCGCACCCGTGACATCGCCGATGTCAACACCCCGGCAGATAAGATCCTCGGCACCACGACGATGGGCGACAAGGTCGTCGCCGCGCTGTAGGCGATGCCGATTCAAGCTGTCAAATATCTCAATCTGTAACATCTAAGGGGCAAAATCGTTCCTACCTGTTACAGATTGAGATTTTCGGCTGAGCATCCGTGGTCTGTCTCGATCTGTAACAGCTAACCGATTATTTGGGCCCTACCTGTTACAGATTGAGACAAACCGTTGGGACAGGTCGGACGAGTCAGCAAAACCACCACAAAGGTGCCGGTCCCCTTCGTGGTGGTTTTTAGCGCAACGAGGTGTTCCCAGCCGACCATACGGGCGGCCTTGCGCTCACGCTGCTCGATGACAGCGCATCTTTAGACGCGAAGTGCGGAACCGGGTGCATATACGAGCCGCGTAGCGTTACGAATTCATGGGAATGACCGTATCGCCAATTTGTACGCTTGCAATCTTGTCTGTGTCACAAACTTGCGAGAACGGCCAGGTCTTGTGGACATCAGTGGTGCCGTTATCCAGTTTATTTGCGAAATAGCCGCTGTGGCTGGTTGCGTCCTCAACATGACCGTCTTTGAACGTCACGATGAGGGGTATGTTGCCAACGGCATCCATAGACTCCTCCATGTTTTGAGACATCTTGCCGCTGTTGTTGTCGTGTTCGATGGAACGATCTATGTTGTAGCGGACTGAAACGCCAACGCAGGATACGGTGGCCTCTTGAATCGTCGCCTTGGTGCCGTTAAAGTTGACCGATTTGGGCGCGGGAATCGTAACGGATGTATCTTCGTAATTCAGCTGGAACTTAAGATCCCATGGGCCCGTAAGTATTTTCTTATACTCGGGAAGCTCTTTGCCAGCACGTGGCACAACGAGAGAGTTGATATGCGTGCGGACGGTCCTGCCCATAAGGCCGGGTGATTCAACGCTGAACTGTGCAAAGTATTGAATGCTGGAGTCATTGGGGTTCTTGTCAATGAGCCATGATTGGCCTTGGCCGCCATGCTCGCCATCAACGTATACGTTTCCATCGACACTTCCGGCGATAGTTCCGTTCTCGCCCGGCTCGGAAAGCTTTTTCAGGGCAGCGGGATCGTCGAACGTAAGCGTATAGGCGATGGTAACCATATCCTTGTCGCCCATGATGGCGTCGGCGGTCACGGTGACTCCGTTGTTGGAGCAGCTAGCACCGACGGGCCGGCCAATACGGTCGATGATCTCGGTTTGAGAAGCAGGTCCGTCAAAGATGTCGGAAAGCATGTCAGAAGGAAGCGGCAGGACGCCTGTTGCCATAGCCGTGCCAGCGCCTCCAATGACGATAGCGAGGACTGCCGTTACAGCGGCAATGCGAGCGACTGTTCTTACGGGATGGCGGGCGATGCGCGGCTTGCGTCGCGTGCCATTAAAGTTGCTTTGAGCGGTCGCCGCATCGCTTGAGGCGACGGACTGAGCAATCGAGTTTGCCATGTGCTGCTTCGCATTATCGGTAAACGAAATGTGCTCCAGGGCGTGGCGATAGTCATTCGAATTCGTAGTCATTGTGGTCTCCTTTCAAGGAAAGCCGAAGTGACGCACGTCCGCGGCTAAGGTGCTGGGCGGTTGCAGCTGGCGTCGCGTGAACGGCGTCTGCGATTTCCCTGATGCTCATGCCTGCGTAGTAGTGCAAAAGGATGGCGATGCGCTGTGCTTGAGGCAGGGCCGTGACAGCGGAAAGAATGGCGCAGTCGCGTTGCGCGAATTCTTGCTCGGTATGTGTTACGGGTGCGCAGAAATCGGGGAGCGAATCGAGGTCGACAACCGGGTGATTCGCGTGCGTACGGCCGATATCGCGACATGCGTTCAGTGCGACTCGGATCACCCAAGCACGTTCGTGTTCGAGCGAGTCGAACGGTTGAGTGCGTTGGAGAATCTTGATCAGCGTGTCCTGGCAGATGTCTTGAGCGTCGTCAGCGGATCCAAGGGCCGAATAGCACAATCGAAGGATGAGGTCGGAATACGTGTCGACCAAGCGCTTTGCTTCCCGCTCGATCTGATCGGCATCGCATCGGAGCGTGCTATTGCGGTTACGGCGTGCAGGCATAGTGTCACCTCCAATTGGTCGTGGTGGATATAGGGAAGGCGTCTCGCGAGGTCCCTCTACATACAACACGGTCGAGACTGCATAAGTTGACAAAAAAGACGGCACGTGAGCGCCGTCCTTACAAAACAATGAGTGTTCTCGTTAATTACACAAGCACCGTGATGGACAGGTCGGACGAGTCAGCAAAACCACCATAAAGGTGCCTATCCCCTTCGTGGTGGTTGTTGGCAGTTACCAGGGGGTTCTGGCGGTTGAAGACTCGATTGCTTCGTAGCGTTTGAGCTCGCGGCGCATGGTTTGCGAGTTGAGCCAAGCGGCCTTCCAACCGCGCGTGGGGTAGCGCGCCTCGTCAATTTCGATCTTGGTATAGCCGCAGGCGTTGACAATCTTCGTTCCGCATGGGTGTTGGCGCTCGCGTTGAAAGTTGGGGCCGTAGCTTTGGTGCACATGCCCGTGAATCATATAGTCGGGACCCCAAGACTCAAGAGCCGCATTAAAGCACTCGAATCCTCGATGCGGCAGGTCGTCCAGGTCGCCCATGCCTGCGACGGGTGCATGGGTAAGTAGAATATCGCATCCGTCTACCAGTGCGATTTTTCGCGATAGCTTGCGCATGCGTTTTGCCATCTCGCGCTCGGTATACATGTTCGCGCCGTCGCGGTAGCGCATGGAACCGCCCAGACCCGCAATGCGAATACCTCGGTACACATATACGCTGTCCTCAACACAAATGCACCCGCCCGGTGCATGGCGCGCGTAGCGGTCGTCGTGGTTGCCACGAACGTACACAAGCGGTTTGTTGATGACAGTGACCAAAAACTCAAGATAGTCCGGATCCAGGTCGCCTGCGGATAGAATCAGGTCAACGTCCTCAAAGCGCTCCTTGCGAAAACATTCCCACAGGCAGTGCTCCTCTACATCGGCAATGGCTAGGATATTCATAGGGCACGGACCTCCGGCTCGTTATCGAGCTGCGGAATCGAGCCTATAACGTTGTCAGCCAGCCAGTTCATCTCGACAATCTGCGTACTCGGCAGGGGAGGGAAGCCCTCAATCTGAACCACGCCGTCCTGGCTGTGGAGCTCGCCGCCAAATGGGTTGATGGAGCCCTCGACAATGCCGTTGCGAAGCAGCTGCACAAGTTTACGCGTCTGATAGGGTAGGCCCGGAGCGTAGCGAATATCGATGACGCCGGAGCTCATACCGTACCAGTAGTTGACGGCGCGCACCTGCTGGTCATCGGCGGTCTCGTCCCATGTGCCGTGCAGTAGGCTGCGTACGATGAGTTCGTAGTAACGGCCCCAGTTCCATACCGGCATAGCAATACCGGTAACTTCCTTGCCGTTTACCAGACGGTGAAGCCCGTAGGCGGTGGGGTCCTCGAGAGACTTGGACATATCGGCGCCGGTCATGACGCTCACGCCCTCGCGACACATGGCTTCGGCAAGACCGCCGGCGGGAACATCTCCCCAAGTGAGGATAATCTGCGCACGAGGGTCGAGCAGCGAGGCACCGATAGCGAAGGCGTTGATTTCGCTCAGCGCGCCCGAGGCGAAGACCGACGCATGGTAGCCAATACGGTGGTTGTCGGCCATGCTGGCGGCAAGGGCGCCCAGTAGGAACTTGGCCTCGTACATCTTTCCAAAGTACGAGCGGACGCTTTGGTGGGGAAGGCCGATTGAGCAGTTAAGGAACCGCACCTGGGGATACTCGACTGACGCCCTGAGCGTGTATTCCATGAGCCGGTGTGAGGTCGAGAAGATGACGTTCGCCCCGTGCTTTACGGCTGTCTCGACGGCGGCGTAGAACACGTCCGAATCGTGGCAGTCCTCGAACGCCTCGGTGCGCACGATGCCGCCAAAGTGCTCATCAAGATACCGGCGGCCCTGGTCGTGTAGGCTGTCCCAGCTCGACGTGGCACAGGGAAACTCGTGGATAAAGGCGATTCGCATGGGATTGGCAGTGGAGTAGACGGTCTTGCTCATAAAGAAGTTGAGCACGCCCGAGGTAGCTTTTGTCGGTGCGCCCTCTTTCTCGTTGGGCTGCGGCGCTTCGACAAGATCGACTTTGTCCTCGTCGCTTTTGCCGGCAATGACAAGCTCGCGCCAAATCTTGCACAGACGGTTGACGACGATATCCGTCGGCGTATCCAGCAGACGGTCCTGGTTGTAGACGTTGAGGTAGACGAGCATGGCATCGGCAGGCGTAATGTCCAAGTGGTCGCCGCCCGCGCGAAGATAGGCGCGCTTAAAGAGCAGGAAGGTGTGACGTAGGTAGTCGACCTTCTTTTGAGGCCATTTTTCGACAAGATCTTGGCCGAGCATTTTGGCAAGCATCTCGTAGCTGCCCGCGCGCGAAAACTCAATCTCGTACAGGGGGCATACGTACCAAAAGGCGCAAAACTCACCGTACAGGCGGCTCTCGACGGAATCCCACTTACCGGGGTACAGACGCGTCACCTTGGCCGAAACCGTCGGAGCGTCAAGGAATTTGAGGACGCTGACACGCTTGTTGCCCTCTTGGACGTAAAAGCGGTGCATGAACTCGGTGACGATGATGGGGTCGCGGTAGCCCTCGGAGATTTGGATATCGTAGAGGTTGGACCATTTGCGGGCGAATTCGGTATTCCGGGGGAGCAGCGGCATAAAGTTACACGAAAAGGCGGACTGGCGACCTTTGGTAACCGTGCCGACGACCATTTCGAGCGGAATGTCCCGCAGGCCGATGTTCTCGCGCTGCCCGCAGGGAAGCTGGGCGACCAAGCTGTCGAGGTCCGTAAGATATGGATGCTCGCTTTGGCTGATGGCGCGACGGCGTCCCTGTTCGCCGCGCTTGCGCGCTTGACGATAGGCCTCTTCCATGGTGTCTACTCCCTTAGTCGTTTAAACAACGATATGAACCATGGTACCACGATGCGAAACCACCACAAAGGTGCCTGTCCCCTTTGCGGTGGTTTTAGGCGATGATGGGGGCGATGGCGCGGATGCAGGCGTCGGCTGCCGTAAAGGTGGTGCTGTCGTCACTGACGATAAAGATGATCTTACCCTTAATGCCAAAGTCGCCGATCTCGCTAAAGAGCACGTAGGGTGCCTTGTCAAAGCCCGAGATGGGTGAAACGGCGACCTTGGTGGCACAGGCGAGCTCGTCTGCCAGCGCATCGAGCGAGTCCCACTTTGACGTGTCCTTCACCGCGACGGGAACGACAACGCGTCCAAAGGGCATGAGGTGCACGAGTGTGTTCTTGGAGATGTTGGAGTTGGGGACGATGATGGTCTGTCCGCAGGCGTCCTCGATGGTCGTGTGGCGCCAAGTGATGTCCTGGACCACGCCCGACACGCCGCCGACCTCGATATTGTCGCCGGGTTTGATGATGCCCATAAAGGTCACTTGCATGCCGCCGATAAGGTTTGATAGCGTGTCCTGAAAGCCGAGCGAGATGGCGATGCCGCCGACGCCAAGAGCGGCGACGAGCGCGTTTGCGTTAATGCCAAAGCAGTTGTCGAGGATAAAGCTGCCGCCGATCATCCAAATGACGGCACGCGCGATGTTGATGAAGATGCTCGATGCGGGAAGCGGGTTGTCGTCTCGGTTGAGTAGGTGGCGCAGGGTCTTGGATGCCACCTTGGCGGCGATGGCGGTGACTATTACCAAGATGACGGCCCAGATGATGTTGTGGACCCAGCGCTGCTCAAAGAAATGAAGAATCGGTTCAAACAATTCCATGTAGGGAAAACCTCCTAATGATCATTCAACCATGATACCCACCAAAAAGCCCGTCCGATCACATCGGACGGGCCGATAACTTGAGATGGGGTGGCCGCGGTGGCGTAAGCTGGGCCGCCGGCGAGCACGCCGGCAAGGAGTGCGGCGGTCAAGCAAGACGGGGAAGGAGTCTTCTCATGGCAGTTTCCTTAGTTCTTAACCAGTGGTTCCTGCTGACGCTGGATTATCGACATGATATGCGAAAACCGTCGCAAAGGTATCTGTTCCTTTGCGGCGGTTTTGACGTTTGCGCAGATAAAACCTGCCAAAATAAACCTGTCCCTTATTGGCAGGTTTTAGCTCAGCAGCATGCGGTCGTTGGCGAGCTCGCCGCCCGAGACCTCCTCGAACTTCTGCAGCAGGTCGGCGACGGTGAGCGACTTCTTCTCGTCGCCCGCCACGTCGTAGATAACGTGGCCCTCGTGCATCATGATCAGGCGATTGCCCAGACGGATGGCGTCATTCATGTTGTGCGTGACCATGAGCGTGGTCAGGTGGTTCTCGTCGACAATCTCCTCGGTCAGATTGAGCACCTTAGAGGCGGTCTTGGGGTCGAGTGCCGCGGTGTGCTCGTCGAGCAGCAGCAAGCGCGGCTTGGTGAGCGTGGCCATGAGCAGCGTGAGTGCCTGGCGCTGGCCACCCGAAAGCAGGCCGACCTTGGCGTTGAGGCGCGTGTCCAGGCCAAGGTCCAGGCGCTTGAGCAACTCAACGTACTCGTCCTTCTCGGCCTTGGTGACGCCCCACGAAAGGCCGCGACGCTGGCCGCGACGCTTGGCGAGGGCCAAGTTCTCGGCAATCTGCATGTCGGCTGCGGTGCCGCGCATGGGATCCTGGAACACGCGGCCCAGGTACTTGGCGCGCTGCGACTCGCTCAGGCGCGAGATGTCGGTGCCGTCGAGCTCGATAACGCCCGAATCGAGCGGATATACGCCGGCAATCATGTTGAGCAGCGTGGATTTGCCGGCGCCGTTGCCGCCGATCACAGTTACAAAGTCGCCGTCGTTGAGGGTAAGGTCGACGCCGGTGAGCGCGCGCTTCTCGGTGACGGTGCCCTTGTTAAAGGTCTTCTTGACGTGCGAGAGCTTAAGCATCTGCCTCATCTCCCTTCGTGTAGGAGCTGCGGAGCTTATAGCGCTCCCAAACCACGGGCACGCACAGGGCCACGGCAACGATCACGGCGGAGAGCAGCTTCATGTCGTTGGCGTCCATGCCCAGCTGCAGCACGATGGCGCGGATGAGGAAGTACACCACGGAGCCAAAGACGGCGGAGGCCAGACGGACGGAGAACTGCGTGAGACCGCCGGGCAGCAGGCGGCCGAGCACCTCGCCGATGACGATGGCGGCAAGACCGATAACGATGGCGCCGGTGCCCATGCCAATGTCGGCATACTTCTGGCTCTGGCAGATGAGCGCACCCGAAAGGCCAATGAGGGCGTTGGAGAGCACGAGGGCGATCATTTTGGTGGTGTTGGTGTTAACGCCCAGGGCGCGGATCATGTACTCGTTGTTGCCGGTGGCACGCAGTGCCGAGCCGATCTCGGTGCCAAAGAACCAGTACAGGATGGCGACGATGGCCACGGCCAGCACGATGCCTAGGATAATGGCAACAGTGGACTGCGGCAGGCCCGTCATGTTGCTGACGGATGAGAAGATAGTGCCCTTGGCAAGGATGGGCGTGTTGGACTTGCCCATGATGCGCAGGTTGATGGACCACAGACTGATCTGCGTAAGGATTCCGGCGAGGATTGCGGGAATCTCAAAGACGGTGGTCAAGATGCCCGTGACGGCGCCCGCGATGGCGCCGGCGCACATGCCGGCCAGCACGGCGAGCAAGGGGTCGACGTTATTGTTGACGATGAGCACGGCGCAGACACAGCCGCCGAGGGCAAAGCTGCCGTCGCAGGTCATATCGGGGATGTCGAGCAGGCGGAACGTGATAAACACGCCAAGCACCATAATGCCCCAGAGGACGCCCTGCGAAACGGCGCCCTGCAATGCAATGAGCATGCTTCATACCTCCTAGGATAGGGTGGACACGTGATTTTCCATAATAGCGGTACCAATGCATAAAAGAGCGGCGGACAGACGTTTTGTTTTACCTGAAACAAGCAGGGCGAACGCCGGCCTTTAGCGTTCGCCCCAATGACTCAGATATTGAATAACGCAGCCGTGGCGCGCGTGCGGGCCCTAGACGCGTTATTCGTCCAGAGCGGAAAGGTCGATACCCAGAGCCTCGGCCATCTCGTCGTTCTTGACGACGACCAGGTCCTTGCTCGAGAGGTGCTTGATCGGCATATCCTCGGGCTTGGCCTCGCCCTTCAGGATCTTAACGGCCATCTCGCCCGCGGCGTAGCCCAGGTCCTTATAGTTGATGGAGAGGGTGAACAGGCCGCCGGCCATGCACATACCCTCCTCGCCAGTCACGAAGGGGAGCTTGTTCTCCTTGCAGATCTGGCCGACCTGCGAAGCACCCGCGGCGATGGTGTTGTCAGTGGGGGAGTAGAGTGCGTCGACCTTGCCCACGGCGGACTCGACGACGGACTGAATCTCGTTGGAGCTCGAGACGGTAAAGTCAGTGTACTCGATGCCCAGCTTGTCGAGTTCCTTCTTGGCGGCCTTGATCTGGACGTCGGAGTTGGATTCGGCGGTGCAGTAGAGCAGGCCGACCTTCTTAACGTCGGGCAGAACCTTCTGCATCATCTCGAGCTGCTCGGCGACCGGGGTGAGGTCGGAGGCACCGGTGACGTTGGTGTCCGGCTTGTCGTTGTCCTGGACCAGGCCGGAGGCGGCGTAGTCGGTGATGGCGCAGCCCACGATGGGGATGTCGGCCGTGGCGCCGGCAGCAGCCTGTGCGGCGGGCGTGGCGATGGCATAAATCAGGTTGACGTTCTCGCCCACAAACTTGTCGGCAATGGACTTACACGTGGACTGGTCGTTCTGGGCGTTCTTCTGGTCAATCTTGACCTTAAGGCCGCTCTCCTTGATGGCCTTGACAAAGCCGTCGTTGGCGGCATCGAGTGCGGAGTGCTCGGTGAGCTGCAGAACGCCGATGGTGTAGTCGGAACCGGCGGCAGCAGAGCCGGAACCAGAGTTGCCGCCGCATCCGGCGAGCGGGGCGAGCGCGAGCAGGCCGGCGGAGACCAGAAGGCTCCTGCGGCTGATGGTGACGTCCTTCATATCATTACCCCCAGTATAAAAATGGCTGGAAACACTGCACTGGGACAAAGTGCAAGTGGAACTATAGTAGCGCTGATGTCCATTTTTACAACAGCCTGGCGGGTTTTTTAATACAGAATCGGATGGGCGGTACGGGTAGTCGAATGGGCGGCGGAGGGTCTTATGCGGCGGAGGAGGCGTCGTCCTCGTCCAGGGCGGCGAAGAGCTTCTTGCCGTCGAGGAGACGCGTGCTGACGTTTCTCATACGGGCGATCTCGACGGTGCGCAGCGTATCGTCGGTGCCTCGGGCGTCGTAGACCGTTCCCAGCAAATACGAGATGCCGTCTCGTTGCTTGATGGCAAAGGGACGGAGTGTCATCCGTGCTGCTTCGGTTTCGCCACGTGTCGTGACGCTCGAAATATCAAAACTCACCGTGGTTCCGTGGTCGATGGCCTGCTCGACGAGCTCGCACGTGTCGATGCGCTTGATGGGCGTGCGCGTTGCCTTGGTGGCCTTGCTGCCTGCGCTTGGAGCGGGTTCGGGTGTATCGAGGTAGCCGCGAACGTCGACACTCGCCATGGCAACTAAGTGCTGCGCCATGCTCTTGCGGATGGCGATAGGCGTGGAGCGGTTGCGCATGACCATACCGTGGAGCCGGATGATCTCTTCATCGGTGAGCGGGCGGGTAAGAAGTTTGTAGCCCACGCCGCGTTTGTACTCAATTTCGTATCCGGCATGGCGAAGCGCGGAGATGGCGGTGTAGATACTGCGCCGCGCCGCCGAGATGGGCATGCGGGCGGGGTCGTCGGGATGGGCGAGGCGCCGGATCAACTCATCGGAAAGCATGGCCTTGTCCTCGCCGGTGTTTTCGCTTAATAGTTGCAGGATGCGAACGGCGCGATAGGCTGCCATCGAGGCGGCGCCTCTAGTCGTGGTGTCGTAGGTTTCAACAGCGGCTTCGGTCATGGTGCCCACGTCCTTTCCGTTTTGGGTGGCGACGGTATGGAGCCTAGGACGTGGGGCTTTCCCAGGGGCGCAGGGCGCTCTGGGCGGTCGGTAGTCGTCGGCAAACGGCGGGTCGAGTTTTCAACAGCCCTGCTCAACTGACCAAAAACTTGCCAAAAGCTTGACGGGTGCTGTTGAAAAAAGCGTCTCTCGACCGATGTCGAGAGACGCTTATGCGATGAGCGTTGGCGTGTGGCGACGCGAGCTAGCGTCCGACGATTAGAAGTCGGCGTTGCCCACGGTGCGCGGGTGCGGCAGGACGTCGCGGATGTTGCCCACGCCGGTCAGATACATGACCAAGCGCTCGAAGCCCAGACCGTAGCCGGCGTGCTTGCAGGAACCGTAGCGGCGCAGGTCAAGGTAGTACTTGTACTGCTCGGGATTCATGCCCAGGTCCTTGATGCGGGCCTCGAGCAGATCCAGGCGCTCCTCGCGCTGGGAGCCACCGATGATCTCGCCGATGCCCGGCACCAGGCAGTCGGCGGCGGCGACGGTCTTGCCGTCCTCGTTCATGCGCATGTAGAAGGCCTTGATCTCGGCCGGGTAGTCGGTCACGAAGGTCGGGCGCTTAAAGTGCTTCTCGGTCAGGAAGCGCTCGTGCTCGGTCTGCAGGTCGATGCCCCAGCTGACGGGGTAATCAAACTGGTGGCCAGCAGCGACTGCCTGCTCCAGGATCTCGACGGCCTCGGTGTAGGTAACGCGGGCAAAGTCGGAGTTTGCCACGTGGTCTAGGCGCTCGAGCAAACCCTTGTCCACAAACTTGTTGAGCATATTGAGCTCGTCGGGGCAGGTTGCCATGACGTCCTTGAGGACGTACTTGAGCATGGCCTCAGCGTTATCCATGTAGTCGTTGAGGTCGGCGAAGGCCATCTCGGGCTCGATCATCCAAAACTCGGCGGCATGGCGCGTGGTGTTGGAGTTCTCGGCGCGGAAGGTGGGGCCAAAGGTGTACACGTCGCCAAAGGCCATGGCAAAGTTCTCGGCATTGAGCTGGCCGGACACGGTGAGGCTTGCATGCTTGCCAAAGAAGTCCTGGCTCCAGTCGACCTCGCCGGACTCGGTGAGGGGCGGATTTTTGGGGTCGAGCGTGGTCACGCGGAACATCTCGCCGGCGCCCTCGCAGTCACTCGTGGTGATGATGGGGGTGTTGACGTAGACAAAGCCCTGCTCCTGGAAGAAGCGGTGGATGGCGGCAGCCGCGACAGAGCGGATGCGGAACACGGCGCGGAACAGGTTGGTGCGCGGGCGCAGGTGCTGCTGGGTACGCAGGAACTCGACGGTTGCGCGCTTCTTCTGCAG
>DYAA01000204.1 GCA_019419405.1 Collinsella sp.
CCGGAGAGGAGCGCGCATGGCCTACGACGCCAAGAAAATCTACTACCGCTTCGACGATCACCTGAGCCGCCTGGTTCTGGATTACGAGGCGAGCCGTCAGATTTCGCCCGAAAGCGAAAACCTCTACCACGGCCTGCCGACCGCCCCGTACGACGAGGGCCTGTTCGTAGAGCATAACGTCAAGCGCGGCCTGCGCAACGCCGACGGCTCGGGCGTGGTCGCGGGCCTTACCCGCATCTCGGACGTGCACGGCTACAACAAGGTCGACGGCAAAGTCGTGCCCGACCAGGGCAAGCTTACGCTGCGCGGCTACAGCATCGAGGACCTGGTCAACAACGCCCAGGCCGAGAATCGCTACGGTTACGAAGAGGTCGCCTACCTGCTCATCACGGGCTCGCTGCCCAACAAAGAGGAACTCGACGGTTTTTGCAGACGTCTGGGCGCTTTTAGGCACCTGAGCGACGAGTACGTCAAAGAGTTCCCCATGACCACGGTGTCGTCGAGCATCATGAATGTGCTTCAGCGCGCCGTGCTGCTGCTCTACGCCTTCGATGCCGAGCCCGACGCCATTACGCCCGAGCACGAAATCGACGTCGCCATCTCCATGCTCGCCCGTCTCCCCCGCATCGCCGCCTTCGCGCATATGGCCTCGGTCGCCAAGCGCCGCGGCTCCGAGGTTCATGTACCGCACCCCACACCCGGTCTCTCCACCGCCGAGACCATCCTGCAGGTGTTGCGCGGCGGCATGGCATTCACCCGCGACGAAGCCATGCTGCTCGACGTGATGCTCATGTTGCATGCCGAGCACGGCGGCGGCAACAACTCCACGTTTGCCTGCCGCGTGCTGTCCTCCTCGGCCACCGACCCGTATTCCGCCTACGCCGCGGCCATCGGCTCGCTCAAGGGCCCGCGCCACGGCGGCGCCAACGCCAAGGTCGTGTCCATGCACGAGGACATCCGTGCGCATGTCTCCAATTGGGAGGACGAGGACGAGGTCGCAGCCTACCTGGGCAAGATTCTCGACAAGCAGGCCTTCGACGGCACGGGTCTCATCTACGGCATGGGCCACGCCGTCTACACGCTCAGCGACCCGCGAGCCGAGGTCTGCCGCCACTACGCACGCACACTTGCCGCCAAGAAGGACCTGGGCGATGAGTTCGCGCTCATCGAGCGCATCGAGCGCCTGGCACCGCAGGTGATGCGCGACCACGGCATGACCAAGCCTATCTGCGCCAACATCGACCTGTACACAGGCTTTATCTACAAGATGCTCGGCGTGCCCGAGACGCTTTTTACGCCGCTTTTCGCCGTCGCCCGCATGGCCGGCTGGTCGGCACACCGCATGGAAGAGCTCTTCTGCGCGCACCGTATTATTCGCCCGGCCTATCGTCCGGTGATCGAGCCGCTGGAGTACAAGCCGCTCGCCGACCGCTAGGACGCGGACCGTTATAGAACTCAAGCGTGGCCAGGGCATCACCGCCCTCGGCCACGCTTTTTATGCCAGCAGAAAGGGCTGCATCGAATGATTGTTTTTTCCGATATGGATGGAACGCTGTTGACGAGTGACAAGCAGATGAGCGACGCCACCTGGGCGATGCTCGACGAGCTCGCACGTCGCGGCATTGAGTTTGTACCGTGCACGGGACGTCCGCTGTCGGGCATCTTTGAGCCCATCCTCGCCCATCCCGCCGTGCACTATGCGGTCTGCGCCAATGGTGCCAGCGTCTGGCAGCTCGACGACGGTACGCCCACCGACACCTCACGTGCTACGCGCATTTTGAGCCGACCGCTCGATTGCGGCATTGCCCATCGCATCCGCCGCATCGCCGCCGGCCACGATGTGACCTTCGATATCTTCGCGGACGGGCAGTGCTTCCTCCCCCGCTCGCTCTACACGCGCCTGGACGAATTCTGCGGCGGCGACCCCCACATCGCGGCTTCGCTCAAGCGCACACGAACACCGATCGACATGGATATCGACAGCAAGATCGACGAGGTCGAGACGCTCGAACGCATCGCCATGTACTGGCACGACCCGGCCGATCGCGACGCCATCGCGTCGGAGCTCGACACGCTCGGAGGCATTGAGGTCACGCGTTCGTACGCCATGAATATCGAGGTCATGGGCGAGGGCGCCACCAAGGGAACGGCCCTCACGTGGCTCTGCGAGCACCTGGGCGAGCGTCTCGCCGACGCTTGGGCGTTCGGCGACAACATCAACGACATCCCCATGCTGCAGGCAGCGGGCCACGGCATGGCCATGATCAACGCCGAGCCCGAGGACCGCGAGGCCGCCGACGCCATCACCGAATACGACAACGACCACGACGGCGTCGCCCGCACCATCATGGCCGCCCTCGCCTAGCAGCAGCAACCCGGCAGGGTAGCTAATTTGGGGACACTCTTCGCGGGGCGCCGCAAGGACTGTCCCCATCTGCCGAATTAGGCGAGACTCTCCAGCACGCGACGGAGCTCCTGCTGGACAGCGTGGTCGCGGTTGCACCCCACCACGCGATCGGCGACTGCCTTGAGCGCGGGGCGTGCGTTTTCCATCGCGCAGCCCGTGCCGACAAAGCGAATGATCTCGTAGTCGTTCATCGAGTCGCCAAACGCCATGACCTCGTCGCGTTCGACGCCATAGTGCTCCATGAGCTGTGCGATGCCCGAGGCCTTCGACACACCGGGCTGCATGGCATCGATCCACGCGTTGCCCGAAGGCGCGAAAGAGAACAGGCCGCCCAGCTCGCGCTGCAACACGTAGGCGTTGTCCATCACGTTGCCGTCATCGCAGATAATCGATGCCTTGATGATATTCACATGCGGATCGGGCAGTCCCCAAATGCGTTCGGCGTTGGGCAGATCTTTGTCGATCTCGCGGACAAATTTGTCCTCGTCGTCGAGCAAAAAGGACTTGGTGCGATCAAAGAGCGCCAGATGCATGTTAGGAAACATCTTGACCGTGCGCGCGAGCTTGCGGACGGCGAGATGCGAATATACCTCGCGATCGACCTCGACCCCTTCTGCATAGACCTGCGCACCATTCGCCGCGACAAAGTCCATTTTGTCGACCACGGGCGCAAAGAACTCGCATAGGCGGTCGTAACGGCGGCCCGAGGACGCAGCAAAGTGCACGCCGCGCTCGCGCAGGGCCTCAATCAGCTCATATGTCTCGGGCGGTACCTGGCTATTCTCATCAAGCAACGTGCCGTCCATATCGGATGCAATCAGTTTAAACATAGAAAAGCTCCCTTCGGGCTTGATGGAATCGGATGTATATCCAAAATCACCGTACCCAAAGGGAGCTCAAATAAGACTCCGCGGACGCAAACGTTACAAGGACCTGGCAAATAGCTCACGCGCGCCAGAGGCCCTACGGTCGCGGCGTCAGGCGACACGCCACCCCGACGGCCAGTCGTTTAAAAACGTCCCCGATGACTAGTCGGCGTAGGTGAAGGTTGTGACGTCGAACATGCCCTCGGGGCGGATGCGGAGCGTCGGGATGACCGGCAGGGGCAGGAAGATGATGCCCATGATGGGGTCGAGCGGCGGCTCAATACCCATGGCGCGCGCCTTGACCATAAAGTCGTCGTGCTGCGCCGCAACGTCTTCGGCAGCGCCCTCGCTCATCAGGCCGCCGAGCGCCAGCGGAATGCGCGCCACGACCTCGCCGTTGCGCACCAGCACGTGGCCGCCCTGCCCCACGGCCTCAACGGCAGCCATCATATCCGCCGCATTGTCGCCCACCACGCACACGTTGTGCGAGTCGTGGCCGATCGTGGAGGCAATGGCGCCGCCCGTGATGGTAAAGCCGCGCACCCAACCACGGCCGATATGCTTGCCGACCAAGCCCAGACCCGCGGGGCCGTCGCCGTCGGCGCCCTCGGCCTGCAGCGACACGCCACGGCCATGGCGCTCAATCAGCATAATGCGGCGCAAGTCCTCGTCAGTCTCAGGACGAACCATACCCGTGATGGCCTTACCCGGCACCACGTCAATCACAGCCTCGCCCGGCTTAAAGGCATAGTCGAACACGTCGAGCGATAGCTTCGGCAGTTTAACGGAAGCACGCAGCTCATCGGCAAGGGCCGCAACCTCGGCCATCTCGGGTGCAATCTCGCCCACAAAGGTGCCGTCCTGCGCCACCAGGGCACCGGCGGCATATACGCGATGCGGAGCCTTAGCAAACGTCAGGTCATCGAGCAACAGCAGGTCAGCGCGCTTGCCCGGGGCGATTGCGCCGCGGAGCTCGTGCGGGTCGCGGCAGCCGTGATCCAGGCCAAACGCCTCGGCCGTGGACAGGGACGCCATAGAGATGGCAACCACGGGGTCAATACCGGCCTCGATAGCCACGCGGCAGGCATTGTCGATCATACCGGTCGAAAGAGCATCGGAGGGAGCGCGGTCGTCGGTCGCAAAGCAGCAGCGGCGGGCGCGGGCAGGGTTCTCCAGCAGCATCGGCGACAGGTTGGCCAGGTCGTGGCTGCACGTGCCCTCACGCAGCATCACATACATGCCGCGGGACAGCTTGTCGAGCGCCTCCTCGGGAATCGTCGACTCGTGGTCGGCGATAATGCCCGCTGCGGCATAGGCGTTGAGGTCCTTACCGGCAACGAGCGGCGCATGGCCGTCGACCTGCTTGGACGGCGTCTGGTTGGCAGCATCGATGCGAGCACAGGTCTCGGAGTCAGCCATAAAGACGCCCGGCAGGTTCATCATTTCGCCCAGGCCAAAGACATCGCCCGGATGCTCGGCAAAAAACTCCTGCATATCGGCGGCGGTAATCACGGCACCGGCCTGCTCGTCGGGCAGCGCGGGCACGCACGAAGGCATCATGTACTTGATGGAGATGGGCGCGCGGCGGCCATCCTCGATCATAAAGCGCAAGCCGTCGAGACCGGCAACATTGGCAATCTCGTGGCTGTCGGCAATGGCGGTGGTAGTACCGCGCGTCGCCGCCATGCGCGCATACTCGGCGGGACGGATGTTCGAAGACTCGATATGCAGATGCCCGTCAATAAAACCGGGAGCGAGATAGCGACCCTGGCAGTCGATGACCTCAGTTGCCTCGTAGGTGCCAGCGGCATCGTCTCGACCATCGTAGAGCACGCCGACGATCACACCGTCCTTGACGGCAACGCTACCGGGCGCCACACGCTGGCCATACACGTCGACGATCTGCGCATTGGTAAACAGCGTGTCGACGGGCACGCGCCCCTCGGCAGCCTCGATCACAGACCTCATGACCTCAACGGACATACATACTCCTTTAACCGTAGAAAAAAGCTGCGGAGCGGACAGACCTTCACCGCAGCAAGCCAATAGCCATTGTATGCCCAAAAGAAAGTCCCGCTAACACCCCTTCCGCTTAACGGCACCGCCAAATGATCCCTCCGTCCCCAAGGGATCGTCGTAACCAAAAAGGCCGCAGTCGGGATTCCCGGCTGCGGCCTTATTGCACTTGTGAGGTCAACTCGCTCGTTAGACCAACTTAAAGCCCTTGCGCTTGCCCACGGAGAGGGTGTCGCCCAGCTTGAGGGCGCTCGGGTCGATGTTGTAGCTCTTGGGAGCCACAGCCTTGCCGTTGATCTTGACGCCGCCGCCGTCGATGTCGCGGCGGGCCTGACCGGCGCTGGCCGAAAGGCCCAGGTCCTTGAGCAGGCCAGCGAGGTAGATCTGACCCTCGTCGTTAACGGTCAGCTCAACGTGCTTCTCGGGGAAGTCGGCGAGCTGGCCCTCCTTGAACACGCGGTCGAACTCGGCCTGAGCCTCGTCGCCGGCGCCGGCGCCGTGGTAGGTATCGCACAGGTCGCGGCCCAGAGCGCGCTTGAGCTCGTAGGGGTCGGCAGAACCATCGGCCAGGGCGGCGTCGATCTTATCGACCTCGGCCGGGGTGAGCGAGCTCGCCAGGCGGTAGTACTTGCCGATCATCTCGTCGGGGATGGACATGGTCTTGCCGAACATATCCTTGGGAGCATCGGTCAGGCCGATGTAGTTACCGTAGGACTTGGACATCTTGCGCACGCCGTCGGTGCCCTCGAGCAGCGGCATGGTGAGCGCAATCTGCGGCTCCATGCCCATCTTCTCCATGAGCTCGCGGCCGGCGAGCAGGTTGAAGAGCTGGTCGGTGCCGCCCATCTCGACGTCGGCCTTGATCTGAACGGAGTCGAAGGCCTGCATCACGGGGTACAGGAACTCGTGCAGGGCGATCGGCGTCTGAGACTGGTAGCGCTTGGTAAAGTCATCGCGCTCGAGGATGCGGGCAACGGTGAACTTGGAGCACACCTGCAGCAGGCCGGCCAGGTCCATCGAAAGGATCCAGTCGCCGTTGTGCACGATGGTGGTCTTCTCGGGATCCAGGATCTTCATGGCCTGGCTCACGTAGGTCTCGGCGTTGGCCTCGATCTGCTCCTGCGAAAGCTGCGGACGCGTGGAGTTCTTGCCCGAGGGGTCGCCGATCAGCGCGGTGCCGTTGCCGATGATGAGGGTGACGTTGTGGCCCAGGTCCTGGAACTGACGCATCTTGCGCAGGGGCACGGCATGGCCCAGGTGCAGGTCGGGGCTGGTGGGATCGACGCCGAGCTTGATGTTGAGGGGCTCGCCCTTCTCAAGCTTCTTGCGAAGGTCGGCCTCGGGGACGATCTGCGCTGCACCCGAGGTGATGATACGCATTTGCTCGTCAACAGACAGCATTGGGTATCCTCCTTTTGCTATAGCACCCTCGCCGAAAATGGCGGTGCTGGAAGTCCATAAACTCTCTTATGATAACAAACTGACGCGACGCAGCATCTACGACAGGAAAATCCTCGTCCTGCCACATGCGTCGATGGCAACTGGCAGACGTGTACCGTCACGCTCGACCAGATAGTGCACCTGCCGACGACGCAAGCAGTCGCGGCAACAAACCTGCCCCGTCGCATCGGTGGCGCAGACGCCCTCGGCGGTCAGCAGGCAGTGCTCGCACACCATGAGCTCGGGACAGTCGGCGTCGACCGGACCCAAGACGCCGGGTTCAGCAGCCAGCTCGGCAATACGCTCCTTGTCATTGCCGAGCAACTCGGCAGGCAAGTACACCCACCCCGCGCCAAGCCCGCGCAGCCAGGCAAGCGTGGCCCGATTGGCACAGAACACCGGCGCCGCCACGTCAAACGTCGTGCCCAGCTCGCGGGCCATCGCCACCTGCCCCAGGTTGCGGCAGACAACGCGCCCGGCACGCTGCATCAGTGAGCGGGTCCAGTCAGCGTCACACGTGCGGCACACCTCGTCAAGCACCACAACAGCGTCGGACAAATCGAGTTCTCCGCGCGGGTCGGCATCCATCAGCTGCCAAGCAAAAACCATGCGAGCGGGAACCGCGCACTCCACCAACTCCGTCGACGCACCGCCATCCACCGTAACGCCCTCAAAGGGCAGCACCTCAACGGCACGCGCAACGGGCGCAATCGCATCCGCCTCGGCCCGCATGCGCTCCAACACCGCCGCCGTCTGATCCAACACGCCGGCGCTGCGAATCAGGTACACCTCGCAGCCCGTGTCAACCTTACGCTTGCAATGCACGACGACGCGCTCCCCCGCCGCGGCATCCACCGGACAGGGCACCTGCGGCCAGCGCTTGGGCACATCGGGACGCGCGTCGGCACCCGGATAGAACCGAATCTCGAGCGTGTCACCCGCCGCCACGGCGGCATCGAGCTCAACGGTTACCTCTTCGTGGCCAACGGCCACCAGGCGTCCCACGCGCACACCTTGGTTGATCGCACGCTCAAAGCTCATAAGCTCGGCACCCGAACGTCCTCGCAGGTACGCATCGGTAAACCCACGGTTAAACGACCTTCCCAGCTCGCGCTCGAGCTCTTCCACGGCACCGGGGTCCCACGCGCCGTCGCACAGCATATCGAGTGCCCGGCGCCACACCCGCACCACGTTAAAGACGTAGTCGGGATTTTTCATGCGTCCCTCGATCTTGAGCGATGCCACGCCGGCGGCAACAAGCTCGGGCAGATGCGCGATACCCAGATAGTCACGCGGACACAGCAGACGATCCCCCTCGACGGCGACAACGCTCTGTCCCGCCTCGTCCACCAGGTCGTACGCCAGACGGCACGGCTGCGTGCAGTCGCCGCGCATCGCCGAGCGCCCACGCCGCAGGGCCGAAAACTCGCACGCCCCCGAATAGCCGATGCAAATCGCACCGTGGCAGAATACCTCGATGGGCACGCCCGTGGCACATAGCGCCGCAATCTCGTCGACCGTCAGCTCGCGTGCCGTCGTCACGCGCTCGACCCCCAGCTCATCGGCGGCAAGCCGCACGGCGCCTTCGCTATGAACGCCCGCCTGCGTAGACAGGTGAATCTCGACCCCGGGAATCGCCGCGCGCAGTGCACAAGCCAGCCCGGCATCGGCGACAATCAGAGCATCGGCGCCCAGCTCCAGTGCATGAGCTCCCAACGCCACCGCGTCGGACAACTCATCGTCAAACACGAACACGTTGAGCGTTACGTACACACGCACGCCATGGGCATGCGCCACGGCGCAGCCGCGCGCAAACTCGTTATCCGTAAAGCCATGGGCACTCACACGGGCGTTAAAGCCGCCCAACCCCGCATAGATGGCATCGGCGCCCGCGGCGATGGCCGCAAGCATCTGGTCGAGTCCGCCCGCCGGCGCCAGCAGCTCGGGCAGCGCCGCACCGGCAGCATCCAATCCAGTCTCGTATTGTCCGCTCGGCCCCATCGCCCGAATCGCCATCGACAAACTCCTTACCAAGGTATGCATTCACTCTGAAAAATGCCGTCTTCCAGCATACACGAGGCCTCGCGCGCCCCGTTTGGTTTATCGTGTAATAACTTATGTCCATCCTGCCCCGACGGCACATCCACCGTCCGGCGCGACATACCTGGAGGTCAATATATGGGTCCTCGCCAACGACAGGGACACAGCCGTTCAAAGACGCACGCCCTGCCCATAATCCTGCTCTCGTTTTTGGGCTTTCTGCTGATTGCGGGCGTGGCGTTTGGCATCGGCATGGTCGGCAACGTCAACCGCTGGCTGTCCGATCTGCCCGACTACACCGACGCCAACGCATATCTGGTGAGCGAGCCCACCGAGATCGTCGACTGCAACGGCAACAAGATCGCGAGCTTCTACACGCAAAACCGCAAGTCCATCACCAAGGACAAGGTCTCCCCCTACGTGCTGCAGGGCACCGTTGACGTCGAGGACGAGCGCTTCTACGAGCACGGCGGTATCGACCTGTGGGGTATCGCGCGTGCTGCGGTGGCAACCCTCGGCGGCGGGCACGAAGGCGCCTCGACTATCACCCAGCAGCTGGTGCGCAACACCATCCTGCAGGAGGAGCAGTTCGACTCGACCATCGAGCGTAAGGTGCGCGAGGCCTACATCGCCATCAAGATGGAGGACATGTACTCCAAAGACGAGATCCTCATGATGTACCTCAACACCATCTATTACGGCCACGGCGCCTACGGTATCGAGGCCGCCGCCGAGACCTATCTGTCCAAGAGCGCCGCCGACCTCACCCTGAGCGAGGCCGCGCTGTTGATCGGCCTTCCCAACTCGCCCTCGCAGTACGACCCCACGGTCAACCCCGACCTGGCGCTGTCCCGTCGCAACAAGGTCCTCGACAACATGTTGCGCCTGGGCCACATCACCCAGGAGGAGCACGATGCCGCACAGGCCGAACCCATCACCCTCAATG
>DYAA01000205.1 GCA_019419405.1 Collinsella sp.
CTCCGCTATCCACAATCGCGGCAAGATGCGCAGCGTGCCTGGAATCTAGGAACGGTAGTCGCCGTTGATGGAGATGTACTCATGCGTGAGGTCGCAGGTCCACACGGTCGTTGCCGCGTCGCCTGCGCCCAGGTCGGCCGAGATCACGATCTCGGGCGCCTCGAAACGTCGTAGAGCCTCGTCCTCGTCAAAGGGAACAGTCAGACCGTCGCGACAGACAGGCATGCCCATCATGTCGATGGAAACGTCTTCCTGATTAAACTTAACGCCGCACTTGCCAAGCGCCATAGCAACGCGACCCCAGTTGCAGTCGTGGCCGGCGATGCAGGTCTTAACGAGCGGCGAGTTGGCAACGGCACGGGCGGCGATATCGGCCTCCTCGTCGTTCACGGCGCCGGTAACGTTGACCGTAACAAGCTTGGATGCGCCCTCACCATCGGCGGCGATATTGCGCGCCAGGCTCTCGCACACCTCGTGCACGGCAAATGCCAACTCGTCGAAGGCATCGGAGCCCTCGACGATAGGCTCGGCATCTGCGGCAGCGGCGCCGGAGGCAAGCATGATGCAGGTGTCGTTGGTCGAGGTGTCGGAATCGACCGTTACCTTGTTAAAGGTCTGCTTGACGGTCGAGAGCAGCAGGGCATGAAGTGCCGCAGGCTCGACGGGGGCATCGGTGGTGATAACCGCGATCATGGTGGCCATGTTGGGCATGATCATGCCCGAGCCCTTGCACATTCCGCCCACCGTATAGACATTGCCCGCATGACCCGCAGCCTCACTGACGTAGGTCACGGCATACTCCTTGGAGTGCGTGTCGGTCGTCATGATGGCGCGAGCGGCATCGGCGCCACCGTGGGCGGAGAGCGCCTCGTAGGCAGCAGGAATGGCGGTCTCAAACGTGTCGATCGACAGAATCTGGCCAATCACACCCGTTGAGGCAACCAGAATCTGCTGGGGCTCGCAGCCGATGACCTGCGAGGCGATGTTGCACGTCTCGCGCGCGCAGGCAAGGCCCGTCTCGCCCGTGGCGGCATTCGCGTTGCCGGAGTTGATTGAAACGCCGGCGATGATGCCATAGCCCTTGCCCACACCGCCCAGGTTGGCGCGGCTCACCTGCACAGGCGCTGCGCAAAAGCGATTGGTCGTAAACACGCCGGCACCGGGACAGGGTTTATCGGGCACGACGAGCGCGTAATCCAAGCGCTCGGGATTCTTGCGAAAACCCGCATGAATACCCGCGGCCTTAAAGCCGGCCGCTACCGTAATGCCACCCTCGACGGCACGAATCTTGATATCGAACTGCTCTGTATTCATCGTCCTTACGACTCCTTATATCAAACAAAAAACGGACATCGGTTGGTGCGCCATGCCAGTCGTGATCATGAGACCAGCTTAAGAGTGGCGCCCCACTCGATGCCCGACTACCAAATCGTTAACAATCGAATGTGCTACACCGGGCACGCCACTGTGGGCAAGCCTCGTCGCTCGTCAAAGCCAAAGACGATATTGGCGCACTGGACTGCTTGGCCCGCAGCGCCCTTGCACAGATTGTCGATGGCGCCCGTCGCCACCAGCACGCCCGCGCGCTTGTTGAGCGCGAGGCCAATCTGGGCGGAGTTGGTGCCGACGACCGAAGCCGTCTTGGGCTGCTGGCCGGCATCGAGTACGCGCACGAAGGTGCGACCAGCGTAGAACTGCTTGTAATAGTCGGCAACGTCCTCAAGGGTCAAGGTATCGATAGCCTGCGGCGTAAGCGGCATCGTCACCGTGGAGAGCAGGCCGCGCTTGAGCGGTGCCAGATGCGGGGTAAAGACGACGCGATCGGTAAAGCCAAGGATTTGCTCAATCTCGGGCGTGTGGCGATGTTTACCCACGCCATAGGCTTCCAGGTTCTCGTCCGCGCTGCAAAAGTGGGTGCGGGCGTTGCAGGACTTACCGGCACCCGTCACGCCGCTAATGGCATCGACGATTACGGGGCCGTTCTCGGCAACCCAGCCGGCGCGCACGGCGGGAGCGGCAGCAAGGCTCGTTGCGGTGGGATAGCAACCGGCGCAGGCGATCAGCACGGGTTTGCCGTCGGCATGGTCGGATGCGGCGATCTCCAAGTCCTGGCAGAACAGCTCGGGCAGGCCAAAGGCACGGGTCTTGAGCAACTCGGGGCTCGTGTGCTCGGCGGCATACCATGTCTCAAAGACAGACGCGTCGCTCAGACGGTAATCGGCCGAAAGATCAAAGCAGGAGACGCCCGATGCAAGCAGCGCGGGCACCTGTGCCATGGCAGCCGTGTGCGGCACGGCAAGAAAGACCGCATCGCAGCCCTTGAGCTCAGGGGCGTCATGCGTGGTGAAAACCAGATCGCTCACGCCAGCAAAGCTCGGATACACCGCGGACAGCGGCTGGCCGGCATCGGCGTTGGACGTAATGGCAACAAGTTCAAACTCGGGATGGCCGATCACGAGGCGAATGAGCTCGGCTCCGGCATATCCAGCCGCGCCGACGATTCCAACCTTCAAAGACATATCAGACTCCTTGTCTGCGATTTATGCACCGATGCGCATTTCGCAGCGGTCGTTATGAAGTGGGTTGAAACTTTAGCACCAAAAGATGCATGAACACGTAAATGGCTTGCATATTCATGCATTGAAACATTCCCGACACATTCGCTTGAAGGAATTGACAAATGGAGCGGGCCCCGTATTGACCGGCGCTCCTAACGGCGTCGGGCAATACGGGGCCCGCCCTTGCGAAAACCAAGTTGTTAGGATGAGCCAGCTGGCTAGAGCTCGACCGGCACCCATTCGTCGTGATTGCAGATAAAAGCCTCGGGATCCTCGACGCTAAAGAAGACGAGCGTGGGGTCGTTAGGCCCCTCATAGTGCTCGCCCAGGCGCTCTAGATGCTTCCACCCGGCTTCGCGCATTTCGTCTAAAGCCCGGTCATCCAAGCCGGCACGCCCGCGCAAGATGAGCCAGCCATGGCCCGGCCACCAACTCGTGGCCTCAAAGCGCTGGTTTTGCAGCAGCTCCTGCCACACATCTTTGGTGCGCGCCGTTACAAACCACAGCTTGCCGTCCTGGATCTGCGCAAACGAAAACGGACGCACATGCGGCTGTCCGTCAACGCTCGTCGCCAAATACCATGCCGGCACTGACGTCAGATACTCCAAAACCGTATTCAATCCGTCCATGTGTCCTCCTGGCACTAGCTAATTCAGAACGGGTAGTTAATTTGAGACGCGCTAGAGCTCCAGGCGCTCCTCGCTGCCGTCGATATCACAGAAGCGCGCGGCAATGTTGCGGACCGAAAAGAAAGCAAGGCGGCCGTCGTTGGCACTCTCGTGTTCCTCGCCAATGCCCACCATGTGCTTAAAACCCGCTTGACGCACCTTGTCGCTCGCAACTGCGTCGTCCTCAAGTGCGGCTTCGCCGGTCAATACGATCCAACATTCCCCCGGCTTCCAGCCCGAGAGCTCAAACTTGGGATTCGCGCTCAGCTCCGCCCACACATCTTTGTCGCGCGACATACAAAACCACAGTTTACCGTCATCGACCATGGCAAACGAAAACGGCCTCACGCGAGGCTGATGCCCGTCGGCTACATCGGTCGTGGCCAGATACCACGCCGGAATGCGCCTGAGATACGAACAGGCGCGCTCAAGCTGAGCCGTGCGGTCGTTGTCGGTCATAGGGACCCCTTTCTTGCGCTCGAATCGCGCCTAAACAAGTTGAAGGTTGATGACGATGACGCAGATGAGCAGCAACGCCGTCACCACCGCCGCCAACGCATCGCCGCGGCCAAACGTAAGTGCATGCAGACGCGTGCGTCCCTGTTCGCCGTGATAGCAACGCGCATCCATGG
>DYAA01000206.1 GCA_019419405.1 Collinsella sp.
TGGCGCTCAAAACGGATGGAGGCGTCGGAGATCAGCGACAGATCGCGGCTGGTGTGCGAGGTGCGACCGGCGTTGAAGCAGGCACTCTCGACCATCACGTCGACGGTGTCATCCTCGATCTCGGAATCCATGCCGCCCATAACGCCGGCCAGCGCCACGGGACGCTCGCCGTCGGTGATGAGGCCCATGCCGGCGTCGAGCGTGCGCTCCTCGCCGTCGAGGGTCGTGAACTTCTCGTCCTGTTGGGCGGCGCGAACCACCACGCGGCGATGGCCATCGCGTTCGGCAAAGGTATCCAGGTCAAAGGCATGCAGCGGCTGACCGGTGAGCATCATCACATAGTTGGTGATGTCGACGATGTTGTTGTGCGGACGCACGCCCAGGGCGTTGAGGCGCTTGACCATCCAGTCGGGCGAGGGACCGACCTTCACGTTGCGCACGATGCGGGCGACATAGCGGTCGCACAGGCCCTCGTCGGCAATCTCGACCGAAAGCTCGTCGTCGGTCGCGCGGCCAGTCTCCGCCTTGATGGCGGGCAGCTCAACATGGAAATCGCGGTCGAAGATGGCACCGGTCTCGCGGGCCATGCCAATCATGGACAGGCAGTCGGGACGGTTGGGCGTGATCTCGCAGTCGAGCACGGTATCGCTCGAGCCCACGTACTCGGCAAACGGCATGCCGCAGGGCGTATCCTCGGGCAGGATCATGATGCCGGAGTGATCGCCGCCCAGGCCGAGCTCGCGCGCAGAGCAGTTCATGCCCATGGACACGACGCCGCGGAGCTTGCTCTTCTTGATCTTGATGTCGCCGGGCAGCTCGGCGCCGATCATGGCCGTGACGATGTGGTCGCCGGCCTCAAAGTTCTGCGCGCCGCAGACGATCTGCAGCGGAGCGGGGTTGCCGTCAGCGTCGAGGTTCTTGTCGCCCACGTCGACCGAGCACACATACATGTGGTCGCTATCGGGGTGCGGGGTCTTGGTGAGTACCTTGGCGGTAACCACGTGGTCGAAGGACTCGCCCACGGCATCGATCGCCTCGACCTCGGTGCCGGTACGGATATATTCGTCCGAAAGGGTCTTGGGATCCTCCGGAATATCGATCATGGTCTTGAGCCAGTCGTAAGAAACGCGCATGTAGCTCTCCTAGTTCTTAATCTCCGCATAGGGAGGAAATATCAAATGAAGACGTTCGCCTTAGGGTTGTCCAGGTGCCCCAGGTTGGCGTGAAAGAGGAGCGACGCGTACTAAAGGTACGCGAGCGACGGTTTGAACGCCAAGATGGGGTGCCTGGACAAGCCTAAAATTGGTTCAGGAAGCGCATATCGCCCGTCATGAGCGTTCTGAGGTCCGGCAGGTCGTAGCGCAGGGCCGCGACGCGCTCGGCGCCAATGCCAAAGGCGAAGCCGGTGTACTTCTCGGGATCGATGCCGCAGTTGATCAGGACGTTGGGGTCGACCATGCCGCAGCCCAAGATCTCGATCCAGCCGCTGTGCTTGCAGAAGTTGCAGCCCTTGCCGCCGCACACGTGGCAGCTCACGTCCACCTCGCAGCTGGGCTCGGTGAAGGGGAAGAAGTGCGGGCGGTAACGCGTCTTGCGATCCTCGCCAAACATGCACTTAACAAAGTAGTCGAGCGTGCCCTTCAGGTCGCCAAAGGTGATGCCCTCGTCGACGACCAGGCCCTCGATCTGGTTGAACTGCGGCAGGTGGCAGGCATCGGCCGTGTCGGGACGGTAGACGGTGCCCGGGCAGATCATGTAGATGGGCGGCTTCTGCGACTCCATAGTGTGGATCTGCACGCCCGAAGTCTGGGTGCGCAGCAGCACGTCGGACTCGCCGTGGGCGTGAGCCTCGGGGTGCGCGACGCTGCCGGGGTTGTTGTCGACCACGTAGAAGGTATCGCGGGCCGAGCGGCTCGGGTGATCCATGGGAGCGTTGAGCGCGGTGAAGTTGTAGTAAGAGGTGTCGACCATGGGGCCGGACTCGACGGTGTAGCCGATGCCGCAGAAGATGTCCTCGGCCTCCTCGATGATTTGCTTGATCAGGTGCTGGTGGCCGATCTGCGGACGGATGCCCGGCAGCGTGATGTCGACGGCGTCGTGCTCGAGTGCGCGCTTGAGGGCGGCGGCCTTCATCTCGGTGTTTCGCTCGTCGAGCATGCCCTCGATCAGCTGGCGCATCTCGTTGGCGCGCTTGCCCATCACGGGACGATCCTCGGGGGCGAGCTTGCCCATCATGCGCATCAAGCCGGTGATACGACCCTTGCGACCGAGCAGCTCAACACGCGCAGCCTCGAGCTTGGCGGCGTCATCGGCGCCTGCGACGAGCTCCTTGGCCTCTTCCTCGAGTTTGACCAGATCATCAATCAGACTCATGTCTTCCCTTTCGTCTCTCGCGCATCCACTTGCCGCGGCGGCTGGAGCCACCCGGAGCTGCGGATGTGCGGCCCGGTTCGGTAACAAAAAAACCGCCCTCGGGCATGTGCATTGCCCAAGGACGGTTGAATTCCGCGGTACCACCTTGTTTGACCCGGCGGATGTCTGGCCCGCCGCGCCCACTCTGTGCCCCTTGTCGCGAGGCTCACGGCTTCCCTACTGGGGCTTCGCCGCCGCTGGCCGCGTGCCCGTTGAGGTCGCTGCTCGGGAGTGAACGCTTGGCCCTTGTCACCGCAGGAAGGCTCGCAGCCCATGACCTTCCCTCTCTTGCCGGCGACGCGGCGGGCAAAACCCTCTCCGTCAACGCATTGGGCTATAGGATAACACATTCTGCGTGTGCATCGCCGCGTTCCGTTTTGTTCGCACTGGGTACAAGGCAGGTAGCTGTGCAAACTGGCCGCGCGCCCACCCGAAGCGCTCGGCTCACGAGATCAAGGATATGGTATGGGAAAGAAACTCGATAAGAAGGCCGAGCCTGCAGCGGGCAAGACATCCAAAGGCATGAAGGTCGATAAGGCCGTCAAAAAATTCCGCAAGCTCGAAGGCAAGCTGTGGACTCGTGAGTACCTGCTCAAGATTGCCGAGTTTGACGGCGCGACCATTGCCCCCGCCAACGGCGCAGCAGCGCGTGCCGACGCCATGGGCACGCTTGCCGGCGAGCATCACAAGCTGCTGACCAGCGAGAAGTCCGTTGAGCTCGTACGCTCGTTAGCGCGCGAGACCGTCGCCGGCGGCAAAATCGACGACCCTCAGCTGCTCGACGAGATCCGTGTGCTCGGCCGCGATCAACGTGAGGCCAGTGCCATCCCCACCGAAGAAGCCGAGGCCTGGACCAGGCTCACCTGCGAGGCGGACGCCGTGTGGCGCAAGGCCAAGGCAGCCAACGACTGGGCGAGCTTTGAGACCTATGTGGATAGAATCGTCGCCCAACTTAAGCATCAGGCCGAGCTCATGGACCCCAAGCGCGATCCATACGACGTTTGGCTCGACCAGTACGAGCGCGGCCTTTCCGCCAAGAGCTTCGACGCGTTTTGCGACGAGGTCAAGGCCACGGTCGTGCCGCTCGTGCACGCCATCGGCGAGCGCGGCCAGCAGCCGGCTGCCGACTTTTTGCACGCCCACGTGCCCGAGGCTGCCCAGCGCGCCATGAGCTTCGACCTTATGAAGCTTGTCGGCCTGGACCTGGACGACACCACGCTTGCCTTTACCGAGCATCCGTTTAGCGAGGGCTTTGCCGTGGGTGATGCGCGCATCGCGACGCACATCTACGAGGACGACTGCATCTCCAACGTCTACAGCATCATCCACGAGGCGGGACACACCATGTACGAGCTGGGCGTCAATCCCGCCTACGCGTGCACCTGCCTGGAGGGCGGCACCTCCATGGGCATCCACGAGAGCCAGAGCCGCTTTTTCGAGAACACCGTGGGTCGCAGCCGCGCCTTTATGGGCCCGCTGCTCGAGGTGCTGCGTCGTCACGCGCCCGAGGTCTACGGCGACGTCGACGAAGACACGCTCTACCGCGCCGTGAACATCGCGCAGCCGTCGTTGATCCGCACCGAGGCCGACGAGCTCACCTATCCGCTGCATATTATGGTGCGCTACCAGATTGAGCGTATGCTGTTTGCCGGCGAGGCTGCGGCCAAGGACATCCCCGCGCTTTGGAACCGCTTTATGGACGAGTACCTGGGCATTCCCGTTCCCGACGACACGCACGGCTGCCTGCAGGATACGCATTGGAGCGGCGGTTCGTTTGGCTACTTCCCCACGTATGCGCTGGGTAGCGCCTACGATGCCATGTTTGTGCCGGCCATGTGCCGCGACGGCGTCGACCTTACCGGTGCCTGCGCGAGCGGCGATCTGGCGCCCGTCCGCGCCTGGCTGGGCGAGCACATTTGGCAGTGGGGCCGCGCCAAAGACGCGCCGGAACTCATCAAGGGCGCCTGCGGCATGGCCTTTGACGCCCGCTACTACTGCAGCTACCTGCAGGACAAGTTCACCACACTGTACGAGCTGTAAGGATTGACCAGCACGCCATCGCCAACGCCAACTATGTTGACGCCAATGTCTTGGCAACGTCAGCGAAAACGACCCTAAGCGAGCAAGGTGACGTGAAATGAAAGGGCGCTGACCTTCTGGTCGCGCCCTTGAAATTGAACGTCAGATTGCCGCTTAGGGGCGTTTGCAGCGTCGAGCAGTTACGCGGTTTGGTAAAACCGCGTAACTACAGAGCCTCGAGTGCGTTGGCGATGCGCTTCATGGCGGCATCGGCGGATGCTTGGTCGGGCGCCTCGGCCAGCACGCGGATAACCGACTCGGTTCCGCTCTTGCGTACGAGCACGCGGCCCTCGCCTGCCAGCGCAGCCTCGGCCTCGGCAATGGCGTTCTGCACGCCCATGTTCTCGAGCGCGGCGTCCTTGTCCGCCACGCGCACGGCCACCTGCGCCTGCGGTAGCAGCTTGCACGGAGCCGTGAGCTGCGAGAGCGTCTCGCGCTCGGCGCGGATCACTTCCATCACGCGCAGCGAGGTCATAATGCCGTCGCCCGTGCGCTCGATATCGCCAAAGATCGTATGGCCCGTCTGCTCGCCGCCCAGGCTGTAACCGCCCTCGCGCATCTTGGCATACACGTGGCGGTCGCCCACACCGCTGGTCACGGCACTTAGGCCGGCAAGCTCCAACGACTTGATCAGGCCAAAGTTGCTGGCAATCGTCGGAACCACGGTACCGCCCGAAAGGCGACCGTGCTTGTTCAGGTACACGCCGCACACGTACAGGATCTGGTCGCCATCGACCACGCGGCCGCGCTCGTCCACGGCCAGGCAGCGGTCGGCATCGCCGTCATAGGCAAAGCCCACGTCCAAGCCCTGCTCCACCACGTGGCGCTGCAGACGCTCCATATGCGTGGAGCCGCAGTCGACGTTGATGTTAAAACCATCAGGCGCGGCATTGATCACGCGCACGTCGGCGCCCAGCGCGTCGAACACCGGCTTGGCCACCGAGGACGCCGAGCCGTTGGCGCAGTCGATGCCGATCTTGACGCCCTGCAGCGAAAAGTTCGCGCTGGCGATGAGCGAGGCAATGTAGCGGTTGCGGCCCTGCATGTAGTCCACCGTGGCGCCGATGTGGTTGCCCGTGGCCAGCGGCACCTCGCTCTTGCCATCGACGTAGTCCTCGATGAGCTCCAGTACGTCCTCGTCCATCTTAAAACCGTCGCTATTGACGAGCTTAATGCCGTTATCGCAAAACGGGTTGTGGCTCGCGCTGATCATGATGCCGCAATCGAAGCAGCCTTCCACGGTCTGATGCGCTACACCCGGCGTGGGGATCACGTGCAGCATATAGGCGTCCGCACCGCTCGCGACCAGGCCACTCACCAGCGCCGCCTCGAACATATAACTCGAGCGACGCGTGTCCTTACCCACGATGACGCGCGCCTTGCGCTCGCGGTTGGCGCCGTAATACCAGCCCACAAAACGGCCAATCTTATAAGCGTGCTCTACCGTCAGCCCAACGTTAGCCTCACCGCGAAAGCCGTCGGTGCCAAAGTACTTCATGCGCTCTCCTTACAAAATAGGGGCGAACAGATTGCCTGTCCGCCCCAAAATGGTACTCGATTATCTGCGCTACCAGAAAAACCCTACGCCGACGCGCTGTCGCGATCCGCCTGGCATGTAGGAGTCTGACGCAGCGTAAGCGGCTTGTCCCCCGCCTCGGCTGACGTGGTCAGCGTATATGTGATCGTCGTCGTCTCGCCAGCATGCAGGTCAACGGTGCCCGAATAGAAGGGGATTCCATGCCACGTAGCGGCGCCAAGACCAAACTGGGTGCCCTCGACGGTCAGATCAGTAATGTTGCCGCCCGTCGGGGCAAACAACGAGACATTCAGACGCTCGTCGTCGCGCGCGGCATCGGGCGCGCTCGCCGCGACGTAGTCGGGCAGCTTGCCGGCCTCCTCCTGCGTCATGATGTTCGTCAGGGTAACGGTGATGCGATACGAGCATGTGCCGTCACCGTTCTTGATGCCCTGGCCAATCTGCGTATCGGCATTCAGGTACCAGTCGAGCTTGGAGAAGCTCAGGTTGTTAAAGTAGACACCAGCAACGGGATCTTCACTCGGGTCATCCGGATCGGGCAGCGAGGCGTCGATGTTCATCTCCTTGATAGCGTTCTGCTCGTCATCGTTTTTCATCCACGCGATCAGGCGGCCCTCTTCGGCACCGCGCTCAACGGCGCTGACAAGCTTCGTAACATCGACATCGCCGATACCGCCAAGGATCTTGTCGAAGGCAGCGCTGGCGACGGATGCAAAGATGCCGTCCGACTCCTCGACCGGATAGTTCCAGTACACATCGTGCATGAGGACCTTTGCGGCGTTGGTGCCGTCGACAACCGTTCCGTCGGGCAGCGACACGTTACCGACCAGGCCCAGCAGATACTGCAGGAACACCGGGTCGATACCCACGACGCCGTCAACGTCCTGGCCATATTGAGATTTCCACAGGGCTGCGACACGCTGCGAGTTGCGGGGCCAATCAGGCGAATAGGTATTGCCCGAGTTGTACAGGTTACTGTGGTTGCCGAACAGCGCCTCATCCTCTTCGTCGACGCTCTCGACTGCCTCATCCTCGCTGAGTCCAATGCGGGGAACAAACTCGCCAATCGACATCTGGCCGTCGGTGACCGAAATCAGGCCCTGCGAACCGCCAAAGCCGCCGCAGGCACGAATCTCGACGTTGTTCATGGCGTACACAAGGTAGTTGCGCGTCTGGCCGTTGGCGCCGAGCATCTGGGGAAGGACGGGGGCGACCTTCTCCGCCGCGTCAACCGCGCCGTTGAGGGTGGCAAAGCCGTCCTTGGCCTTATCGACCAGCTCGGTCACCTGGGAAATATGAGTATCGCCAATGCCCTGGATCTTCTCGTTGGCGCTCTTGAACACCTTGGAGCTATCGGAAAGCGAATCGGCAACGGCCTGCAGCGCGGACACGTTAATCATGCCGTCCTGGAACAGCTTGCCGGGCGTGGCCTGCGAAAGGTTATCGGCCATGGGAACCAGTGCATTGCTCGAGACATCGGACAGGACGTCGATCATGGTGCGGGCCGCATTGATGTCGCTGCCATACACCGGGATAAACGAAGCCGCCGTCCACAGCGGGCTCGAGGTCTCCGCCTTCATGCTGTCGCAAAGCTCATCAATCTTCTTCGCGTCGTCAGGCAGCGTCGAAAAATCGCCCGACGTGACCTTGTCCTTAAGGCCACCGACAATCTCGACGGCCTCCTTCGCTTCACTCTTTACGGTCTTTGCCGAGTTAAGCAGCATAAAGCCGCTTGCGCCAAGCGCAACGAGAAGCACCGCGACTACAGCGGCAATAATGGCGCCGGTGTGACGCTTTTTGCGTTCGCCCTTGCGATGGCGATGACGGACCAGACCGTCAGAGGTCGAACTCGACGAAGCGTCGCTACCGTAGTTCAAGCCAAAATCGTAATAATCTTCCTTGGAACCCGAGCCCGCAAACTCGGCACCGCTATCATCCAGGCGGGCGAACGTGCCAGTCTCGGAGGCACCGGTGTAAATCGTGCCAAGGTTACCCGTAAGCCCCGCGCCACCGGCAGAGGGAGTATTGTTGGCGGCCTTGCCGGCATTAACGTTGCCGGCGGCATTTGCGGCGTTGGCAGCACCTGCGTTGTTCGCAGGTACCGAAGGAGCCCCGCTCGGCTGCGACGCGGAGGTTGCACCGCCCGCAAAGACATTCCCTCTTGCACGGCCGGTCTTTTTTGCCTTTTGTGACTGCTCGTACAGAGCGGTAAACATCGCCGTCTCGCCCGGGGACACGCGCTTACCGGAACCGCCCTGTCCAGCGCCGCCCGGCGTGCTGGCCTTACCAGCCCCGTTCGGACGCGGCGGAACTGCAGGACGGCCGCTATCGCTGCCCTTAAAGTGATTACCAGCCATAAAGAAATCCTCGCAATTGAGTCGCAATGAAAAAAACCATTACGTTACTAGTTTATGGCATTTTGAGCATCGACAGCTAAACTCCAGACACGGACGTCAATTGGCGAAAATGCGGCACAACACCTTTTCTGTCTTGGCGGCGGCGCCAGCTACACAGTGAGGAACATCATCACGATGATCATGGCAAAGCCGATAAGGTCGGTCGGCAAAAACACCGTGCCCAGCATAACGGCGCTGGTGATGGTCGCCGAAACCGGCTCCACAGTTCCGATGAGGCTCGCACGCACCGAGCCGATGTCCTTAACGCCCTGCATATAGAGCATGTAAGCAAAAAACGAGCCGATAACCACGAATACCGCGAGCGCCTCGACGCCGGCAGCGTCGAGTGCCGGCATATGCGCCCAAGGCTGCACGAAGACGCACGAGACCACGCCCGCCGTGAGCATTGCCGAGCCCGTGACGATGGGGCTGCCGTATTCGGGCAGGATCTTGGCGGGAATCACCGCCATACACGTGGCGCTGACCGCACACATAAGGCCTGCGACCAGGCCAAGCGGCGATATGCTCAGACTGGTAGGGTCGCCGCCGGTAGCGATTAAAAAGGTGCCGCCCAGGGCCAACCCAATGCCAACGGCCTCACGCACGCGAGGCATGCGATGGTCGATCACGCAGGTGTAGCCCATAATGATGACCAGTTGCAGGCATTGGAGCACCGTCGCGGTTCCGGCATTGGTCAGGCGCACGGCCGAAAGATAACAAAACTGGTTGAACAGCAGACCAAAGGCGGTAAAGAGCAGCAGCTGCTTGCGATCGGCGGGTGTGGTCCAGAGCTTAATCAGGCGCTCGCGGTCGCGCGTAACAACCACGGCCATAAAGAGTAGACCGGCGAGAATCTGACGCACGCTCATAAGCCACAAGGTGTCGACGTGGTAGGTATCGAACAGAAAGCTCGCGCTGGTGCCCGAGAAGCCCCAAAACGAACCGCCCACCAACGTAGCCAAGACGCCCGTGATCATCTTGCGCGTCGAAGCGCTGTTCAGGCGCTCGCGCCAAGCGCGGCGGGTGCTACGGCTGAGCTCATCGGTGCCCTCGGGCACATCAATGTTCGATATATCGGTCATCGGCACCGAAGCCCCTGCGCCTTCGACCTGCTCGACACGCTCTTTGCTCATTCCATTCCCTCGAAGCAGCCTGGAAACAATTCGGCTTACCTTACCACGGCGAAGGCACCAGCCGAAGGCTTGTCCGCTTATCGGTAGGACAATTCCGCAGACGTCTTTCCATAGCTCGATACCGCAATGGCCTTGCATTATGCGACAGTCAAATCGCGGCAGCAGGCTCTTTTGAAATGGATATGACAAAGCCCCCGAATTCCACAATGTAAGCGATTTTTAAAAATGTTCTTGCCACCGAGTTCAGGCTCCGTTATATTATCCCTTGCGCGCTTGCGCACCCTTGATCGGGCGTTTAGCTCAGGGGGAGAGCGCTTCCCTGACACGGAAGAGGTCAGAAGTTCAAATCTTCTAACGCCCACCAAATGTTCGCAGCTCAGAGGCTATGTCCTCTGGGCTGTTTTGTTTTATGTCGCTAAATCCGCTGGCAGTTCCAACCGTCATCGCAACGTAACATCAATTCACCTGACGAATGGCAGCCAAATATATTCAATACCCCAACATCAACAATAGCCAGGCACAAAACTGCGCCGCAAGCTGCTCCAACCGCCCAACTGGTCAAAAGCCGACCATCTACTTGCCAATTTATCTAACGGCGTAACCAATCAGTCCGCACCGCAACTTCTCGGCAAAACGCCGCGATGTCTGCGCCCTGCGGTATCCTTGAGCCACTTGCACCTGCAGCACCAAGGAGCCGCCATGCGCACCGAGCTCGATGTCCCCTTTTCGCACAAAGAAGAAGCCAAGGCGCTGGGCGCCAAATGGGACCGGACCAAGAAGATCTGGTATGTACCCAGCGGCGTCAACCCCGAGCCCTTTGCCGAGTGGCTGCCCGGTGTTGACCGATCCGACCCCTCAGCGCCGTATATATATCTAGTACTGGGCAAGCGCGAATGCTGGAAGTGTCACAAAGAGACCTCGGTCGCGGCCTTCGGCATTCCCTATCGAGCCGATAATGACGAGAGCATCGCCATCGCGCACGCGCCCAACGAAGCCGGGCACATTGCCATCGACACGGCCAGAGCCGACGCGCTCGCCATCGTGCCCGCTCTTGGCTGCGTGCCGGGCGAGATCCGCGACTACCTTCATAAGCGCTGCGGCTACAAGCCCGTAGGAGCGCGAGCTTCCAAAGCCCCGTCGCTCGGCAACACGTGCACCAGTTGCGACGCGCTGCAAGGCAGCCGCTATCTGTTCGAGGAGCCCTCGTCCCCGTTTGCCCTCACTGCCATCAACAAGCTGCCGGCACTGGAGTTTGTGCGCGTCGAAGTTGCCGGCGTCTTTGGCGTCCCGGCCACGCGTACCGACTTTGACCAGGCGCTCTTTACCTGGGCACGCGACCATCACGCCGAGTTCCACAGGCAACTCGGCGAGGGGGTTTATTTGTAGGAACGACATCGAGGTGTCGAGGAGCAGGGGCTGATTGTTAAATAATCTCGAAACGCTACAGCCCCAGAATATGCTCCAGGTAGCCCTTGTTGAACCAGAACGATTGCTTCGTCATCCAGCGCCCGTCGGGCAGTTCGTAAGCATTCCTTGCGATGTCACCGATCTCTGTTCCATCGGCAAACTTGTAAGCCGCTTTTGACGTATGCGGACGAACGTGAACAATTGGGTTGTCCGCCATACCGGGCAGATTGTTAGTCACTTTGAGCTTTCCGCTCGCATCCCGATACGGATTGAGCTCAACGCCCTCGCGTATTACCTTTCGCGTCTCATCCCAACAAGCTTTCGCAGAACCTTCGATTTCGTTTTCTCCCATCGCCCAGAACAAACAACGGTCGAGACGCAGCACGCCATCGTGGCCCTCACGGAACACAACGAAGAAGAAGCGATTGGTCTCAAG
>DYAA01000207.1 GCA_019419405.1 Collinsella sp.
GCTGTAGAGTAGCTTAATGCCGCGCGGGCTCTGAGTCGCGTCCACGTGCTCCTGGATGAGCGCACGAATCTGTGCCAGCTCGCCGGCCGTCGGGGCCTTGAGCTCAACGCTCTCGTGGTTCACGCGGGCATCGAGCGTGCCGTACTGATCGAAGACATAAGCCACGCCACCCGTCATACCTGCGGCGAAGTTCTGCCCGACCTCGCCCAAGATGAGCGCCAGACCGCCCGTCATGTACTCGCAGCCATGGTTGCCGCAGCCCTCGACCACCACCGTGGCACCGGAGTTGCGTACGCCAAAGCGCTGGCCGGCCAGGCCGTTAATGAAGCCGCGGCCACTCGTAGCGCCAAAGAACGCAACGTTGCCCACGATGATGTTCTCGTCGAACTTGTAGGTCGCATGCGGGTTGGGGCGCACCGACACCTCGCCGCCCGAAAGGCCCTTGCCAAAGTAGTCGTTGGCGTCGCCGCACACGTTGAGCGTAATGCCGCGCGGCAGGAAGGCGCCAAAGCTCTGACCGGCCGAACCATCGCAATCGATGGTGATGGAGCCGGCGGGCAGGCCCTCGGGATGCGCCTTGGTCACCGCGTTGCCCAAGATGGTGCCCACGCAGCGGTTGACGTTGGCGATATCGGCGCGGAAGCGAATCGGGCGCAGGTGCGCACGGGGATCGGCCGTATAGGGCACAAACAACGTGGAGTCGAGCGTCTTGTCGAGCTCGCTGTCCGCAGCCATCTGGGGCAGGAAGTGACGGCCGTCGGCACCCGGGATATGGGCACCAAACTCACAGGTCGCGCTCGCCAGCACGGGCGACAGATCGAGCAGGTTGGCCTTGCGGTTGCCCGGGACCTCAATCTGGCGCAAGCACTCGGGATGGCCGACCATCTCGTCGACGGTGCGGAAGCCCAGGCTCGCCATGACCTCACGCAGCTGCTCGGCAACAAAGAGCATAAAATGCTCGACGTGCTCTGGCTTGCCGCGGAAGCCGCGACGCAGGCGGCAGTTTTGCGTAGCGATGCCGGCCGGGCAGGTATCCTGCTGGCAGTCGCGCTGCATGAGGCAGCCCATGGAGATGAGCGGCATGGTCGCAAAGCCAAACTCCTCGGCACCCAGCAGGCAGGCGACGGCAACATCGGTGCCGTCCATGAGCTTGCCATCGGCCTCGAGCACCACGCGTGAGCGCAGGCCGTTTTGCAGCAGCGTCTGCTGGGCCTCGGCAAGGCCAAGCTCCAGCGGCAGACCGGCGTGCCAGATCGAATCGCGCGCCGCAGCACCGGAGCCGCCGTTGTGGCCGCTGATCAAGATCTTGTCGGCGGCACCCTTGGCCACACCGGTGGCGATGGTGCCGACGCCGGCCTCGCTGACCAGCTTGACCGACACGCGTGCGCCGGGGTTGGCGTTCTTAAGATCGAAGATAAGCTCCGCCAGGTCCTCGATGGAGTAGATGTCGTGGTGCGGCGGAGGCGAGATCAGGCCGATGCCGGGCGTGGACTGACGGACCTCGGCGATCCAGGGGTAGACCTTCTTGCCGGGCAGGTGGCCGCCCTCGCCGGGCTTGGCGCCCTGGGCCATCTTGATCTGAATCTCAAAGGCGCTGCACAGGTAGCGGCTCGTCACGCCAAAGCGCGCGCTTGCCACCTGCTTGATGGCGGAATTCTTGGAGTCACCGTTAGCCAGCGGGGTCTCGCGGCGCGGATCCTCGCCGCCCTCGCCCGAGTTGGAACGGCCGTGCAGGCGGTTCATGGCGATGGCCATGCACTCGTGTGCTTCCTTGCTGATGGAACCGTACGACATGGCGCCGGTGTTAAAGCGGCGAACGATGTTGAGCGCGGGCTCGACCTCGTCGAGTGCCACCGGGGTGCGGCCGCCGGCATCAAAGTCCAGCAGGTCGCGCAGGCGCACGGCACGGCCGGTGCGGTGCAGGCGGGCGCTGTACTCCTTAAAGGTGTCGTAGCTGTCCTCACGGCAGGCGGTCCGCAGCAAGTAGACAGTCTGCGGATCGATGAGGTGATCCTCGCCGCCGAGCGGGCGCCACTTGGTCAGACCCAACGTGGGCAGCTGATCGGGAGCCGGGCTCTTAAGGATAGCGAGCGCGGCGTCGTAGCGCTCATTCTGCTCGCGCTCGACGTCCTCGACACCCATACCGCCCACACGGCTCACCGTGCCGGCGAAGTACGCGTTGACAAACTCCGGCGTAAAGCCCACGGCCTCGAAGATCTGCGCGGAGTGGTAGCTCTGCACCGTGGAGATGCCCATCTTGGACATGATGGAGACGATGCCGGCGGTCGCAGCCTTGTTGTAGTTGGCGATGCCCTGCTCGGCTGTCACGTCCAGATCGCCGTGCGCCGCCAAGTCGCGAATGCACGCATGCGCGTTGTACGGATAGATGCCGCTCGCGGAGTAGCCCACCAGCGCCGCAAAGTCGTGCGGGGACACGGCGTCGCCACACTCCACCACGATGTCGGCAAAGGTACGCACGCCGGCACGGATCAGGTGGTTGTGCACGCAGCCCACGGCGAGCAGCGACGGCACGGGCACCTCGCCCGCAGCGGCACGGTCGCTCAGCACCACGATGTTCACGCCATCGCGAACCGCAGCCTCGACGTCTTCGGCAAGCTGCTTGAGCGCAGCCTGCAGCGCGCCCTCGCCGGCATCGCGGCGGTAGACGGCACGGAAACGGCGGGTCTTAAAGCCCACGCGGTCGATGGCGCAAATGCGGTCGAACTCCTCCTCGCTCAGCAGTGGGCGCTCCAGGCGAACCAGCTGGCAGGCCGTACGAGAGTCCTCGAGCAGGTTGCCGTGGTTGCCCAGGTAGAGCGTGGTCGAGGTGACCATATGCTCGCGAAGGGCGTCGATGGGCGGGTTCGTGACCTGGGCGAACAGCTGATAGAAGTAGTCAAAGAACGAGCGCGTCTTCTTGGACAGGCAGGCCAGCGGCGCATCGATACCCATCGAGGCGAGCGGCGCCTTGCCCTGCTGGGCCATGGGACGCACGACTTCGTCAACATCATCCCAGTGATACCCGAGCTTGGCCATGCGCACGGCGGCGGGCACCTCGGTATCCTCGGCGGGCGTGGGCGCGACGGGCTTGTCGAGCGCGTCGACGGTCAGCGTCTCCTCGGCGATCCAGTCGCGATAGGGCTTTTCCTTGGCGTAACGAGCGCGCAGCTCGTCGTTGTAGATCACGCGGCCGCGGGCAAAGTCGACCTCGAGCATCTGGCCCGGCCCCAGACAGCCGCTCGTCAGGATGTTCTCGGGGCTCACCTCGATGGTGCCCACCTCACTCGCCAACATAAAGCGGCCGTCGCGCGTCACGTAGTAGCGAGCCGGGCGCAGGCCGTTACGGTCGAGGGCGGCACCCAGGGTACGGCCGTCGGTAAAGGCGATAGCGGCAGGACCGTCCCACGGCTCCATGAGCATGGACTGGTAAGCGTCGTAGGCGCGGCGCTCCTCACTCAGGCTGTCGTTGTGGTCCCACGGCTCGGGCAGCAACATGGACGCGGCACGCGTGAGCGGGCGACCGTTCATGACCAGGAACTCAAGCACATTGTCCAGAATCGCGGAGTCGGAGCCCTCGCGGTTGATGATGGGCATCACGCGCTCAAGATCATGCTGCAGCACGGGGCTGTACAGGTTGGGCTCGCGGGCGCGGATCCAGTTGACGTTGCCCTTGAGGGTGTTGATCTCGCCGTTGTGGATGATAAAGCGGTTGGGGTGCGCGCGTTCCCAGCTGGGCGTGGTGTTGGTGGAGTAGCGCGAGTGGACGAGCGCCACGGCCGTCTTGACGGCGGCGTCGTTGAGATCGATGAAGAAGCGGCGCATCTGCGTGGCGACCAGCATGCCCTTGTACACGATGGTGCGCGAGCTCATGGAGCATACATAGAAGATTTTGTCGCGCAGGGCAAACTCAGCGTCGGCCTTCTTCTCGATGGTGCGGCGGCACACGTACAGGCGGCGCTCGAAGGCATCGCCGGCGGGCGTGTCGTCCGGACGGCCCAGGAAGGCCTGCAGGATAGTGGGCATACAGGCGCGGGCCGTCTCGCCCAGGTCGTGCGGGTCAACCGGCACCTCGCGCCAAAAGAGCAGCGGCACGCCGGCCTCGGCGCAGCCCTCCTCAAACACGCGGCGGGCATCCTCTACGCCCTTCTCGTCCTGCGGGAAGAACAGCATGGCCACGCCATAGTCGCCCTCTGCCGGCAGAATCTGGCCACACTTTTGAGCCTCTTTACGGAAAAAGTGATGCGGAACCTGGAACAGGATGCCGGCGCCGTCGCCGGTGTTCTTCTCGAGTCCGGTGCCGCCGCGGTGCTCCAAGTTGACCAGAATGGACAGCGCATCGTCCAGAATCTGGTGATGACGCTCACCGTTGATATCGGCAAGCGCGCCGATGCCACATGCATCGTGGTCGAATTCGGGGCGATAAAGGCCCTGCTGCTGAGCGGAATCTGCCTGCATCGCGATCCTCCCCTAGATATTTAGACAGTCAGTTGAATAGGCATAGTAGGAGCATCGTCGGCCCGTTGTGTTTCCCACCCGTTTCGAAACAATCGCGTAACGCACGCCCTACGAGTGGACACCGCCGACCTCAAGGGCGGCAACAAGGCGCCCAAGTTCGGCTTGTAAGCTCACCGCTTCAAACATCTCAATCTGTAACAGGAGGAACCGATTTTGGCGCCTAGATGTTACAGATTGAGATTTTCTGCGGGACGGTTTTGGTTTGTCTCGATCTGTAACACGAAGGGTCGGTTTTGGCGGCAAACTGTTACAGATCGAGACATTTCGGCAGCCCCCTTTCACCATCCCATTCAAATACAACAATTTTGTTAGACTTGGTTAACTTTTAAGCTTAAAACGGGTATCCTTTGCGGCGTCAAGCAAACGGCACGCACACCGTGCCAGATCAAGGAGGCCCCTATGGCGCACCAAGCAGACCAGCAGACGATGCAACTCGTCCTTATCCGTCACGGAGAGTCCGAGTGGAACAAGCTCAACCTGTTCACCGGCTGGACCGATGTTGAGCTCACCGACACGGGCCGCGAAGAAGCCGCGGCAGGCGGCCGCGCCCTCAAAGAAGCCGGTTTCGACTTTGACGTCTGCTACACTTCGCGCCTCAAGCGCGCGATCCACACCCTCAACATCGTGCTCGGCCAAATGGATCGCGAGTGGCTGCCCGTCATCAAATCCTGGAAGCTCAACGAGCGCCACTACGGAGCGTTGCAGGGTCTCAACAAGGCCGATGCCGCAGCGGAGCACGGCGACGAGCAGGTGCTCATCTGGCGCCGCTCCTTCGATGTCTGCCCGCCGGCACTCGAGCCGGACGACGCGCGCGATCCCCACACCCAGGAGCAATACCGTGATGTCGCGCCCGATCAGCTGCCCTATACCGAGTGCCTCAAGGACACGATCGCCCGCGCCTGGCCCTATTTCGAAGACGAGATTCGCCCCCAGATGCTCGCCGGCAAGCGCGTACTCATCGCCGCACACGGCAACTCCCTGCGCTCACTCGTCATGAAGCTCGAGCACCTCACGCCCGAGGAGATCCTCAAGGTCAACATCCCCACCGGCGTGCCGCTCGTCTACACCTTCGACACCGATTTCAACGTCCTCGACAAGCGCTACATCGGCGACCCGGCGACCATCGCCGCCAAGATCGACGCCGTGGCCAATCAGGGCAAAGCGCACAAGTAGCCCCAACCCAAATCCGACGCGTGGCGCCGCACGACCCAGATGCGACGTCACGCCGCCCATACGCAGGAGCGCACCATGCTCAACCATCTCAAACAACACTTTGGCTCCCGACGCACCGGTGGTCACGGAGGCCTAGACATTGCGCGGCATATCGGCCCCGGGCTGCTCGTGACCGTCGGCTTTATCGACCCGGGCAACTGGGCCTCCAATATGGCCGCGGGCTCGCAGTTTGGCTACGCGCTGCTGTGGATCGTCACGCTGTCCACGATTATGCTCATTGTGCTGCAGCACAACGCTGCGCACCTGGGTATCGCCACGGGCGCCTGCCTTGCCGAGGCCACGACACGTTACCTCCCCCGCTTCGTTGGACGCACGGTACTCGCCAGTGCCTATCTCGCGACTGTCGCCACCGCCATGGCCGAAGTCCTGGGTGGCGCGATTGCCCTTCAAATGCTCTTTGGGCTGCCCGTGCGCGCGGGCTGCGTCATCGTGGCGGCAGTATCGATGGCGATGCTCATGACGAACTCCTACAAGCATGCCGAACGCTGGATCATCGCCTTCGTAGGCGTGGTAGGACTCTCGTTTTTGGCCGAGCTTGCACTAGTCAAGGTCGACTGGCCGCAAGCCGCCGCAAGCTGGATCACGCCTAGTATGCCCACTGGCTCTGCCGCGATTATCGTGAGCGTTCTGGGTGCGGTCGTTATGCCACACAACCTTTTTCTGCACTCCGAGGTCATCCAATCCATGCACTTCGAAGGCCAAGGCGAGCAGGTTATCGAAGAACGTCTGCGCTACGAGCTCTTCGACACGCTCTTTTCGATGGGCGTGGGCTGGGCAATCAACTCGGCCATGGTCATCCTTGCCGCAACGACCTTCTTTGCGCACGGCATGGTCGTAGACGACCTCGCCGTCGCAGCGGCCACGCTCTCCCCCATCTTGGGCCCGGCGAGCTCGACCATCTTTGCGGTAGCGCTGCTGTTTGCGGGCCTCTCGAGTAGTGTGACGGCGGGCATGGCGGCGGGCACCATCACCGCGGGCATGTTCGACGAGGAATACGACATCCACGACCGACATTCCTCGATCGGGGTGGCGGCCTGTTTCGTCGGCGCAGTGACGGCGTGCCTGGTCGTCCCAAATCCTTTTGAAGGTCTCATCTGGAGTCAGGCGCTGCTGTCGCTTCAGCTGCCGATTACGGTCTTTGTGCTCATACGGCTCACCAGCTCACGCCGCGTCATGGGCAAATATGCCAATTCGCGCCCGCTCAACGCGCTGCTCGTAGGGATCGGTGCCATCGTGACGATTCTCGATGTCGTGTTGTTGACAGGGATGTAATGGGGCGGGGCACCTACTCAGGCAAACGTCTCGATCTGTAACATCTAGACCCGCTTTCGATGTCTAGATGTTACAGATTGAGATCTTCTGCCGGACGGTTTTGGTTTGTCTCGATATGTAACAAGTGGGCCCAATTTCCACCGTTAGATGTTACAGATTGAGACAAAAGGTCGGCCGGACTCACAACAGACAGGATCGGCCAACAGCAACCGTGATCCCTTGGGGACGGAGGAAAAGGGCCCCGGCCGAGAATTCGACCGAGGCCCTTGGACAGAGCTATGCGTTGATACGAGCCGTGTGTCTGCGAGCTACTCCTCGACGAGCTCAAACTGATCGGGACCGACGCCACACACCGGGCACACATAATCCTCGGGCAGCTCGGGCGTATCGACCTCAACCTCGTAACCGCAAACGACGCACACGAACTTATACGTCTTCTTCTCCTCAGCCATGATGTTCTCCTCTCAAACGCGACTGGTGATGTACTTCATTTATCAGTATAGATTCTCAATAATATAATGCAAGTATTTTTAAAACATTTCTAGCCTTGATACGAGGACGCCTTCGGAGGCGTCTTGCCCTTCAGGACCTTATGGTAGTAATCGTAGGTGAGCGGCGTCTCGTCACTCAAGCGCTCGGCATCCTCGACCTCGCCGATAAACAGTAGATGCGTGCCAACATCCACAGTGTCGATCAAATGGCAGCTAAACAGGGCCGCCGCGTGCTCGGGCACATAGGGCATGCCCAGAGCCGTCTCGCGGGTCTCGTATTTGGCAAACTTGTCATAATCGCTGCTGGTGCGGAACCCAAAGTTACCGATGTAGAGCATATCGGCGGTCTGATCGATCACGGTCAGCGCGAACGCTTTGGCCGAAGCGATGACGCCCGAGGTGACGTTGTCCTTGTTCACGGCAACCGAAATGCGCGGCGGCATGGACGTCACCTGCACCGCAGTGTTGATGACGCAGCCGGCGCGCAGCCCGTCTGCCGCGGCGCTCACCACGTACAGACCGCTCGGCATGGTAAAGAACGCAGTTTTGTCCATAACAATCACTCCCCTAACGCGGGTTGGAACCTCATGGATGTATGTACCCACAAAAAAGGCGGCGCCCACAACGGACACCACCTTTGAGACATATGTGTCAAAACAGTATAAGCAAGATGAGACGCCCGCAGTTGCGGTGAAATAAGGACTGAATAGCCCCTCAAACAGGCAAAACAGTCCGTATTCCACCGCAACTTATACAGAACGCCTAGCGATTGCGTTCCTTGAGGGCGCGGTCGATCTCGCGCTGAACGTCGCGCTTGGCCATGTCTTCGCGCTTGTCGTAGAGCTTCTTACCACGGCCTAGACCCAGCAGCAGCTTTACGCGGCCGTCGGTATTAAAGTAGAGCTCCAACGGCACCAACGCATAGCCGCGGTTGCGCAGCTTGCCGTCGAGAAAATCAATCTCCTTGCGATGCAGCAGCAGACGGCGCCGGCGATCGGGATCACGATTCCACACACCGCCGTGACTGTAAGGGTGAATATGCAGGCCCACGAGCCAGCACTCGCCGCCACGAATCAGCGCAAAGGTGTCAGTGATCTGGCAGGCGCGCTCGCGAATCGACTTGACCTCGGTGCCGCTCAGTTCAATACCGCATTCGAACGTCTCGTCGATAAAATACTCGTGATGTGCCGAGCGATTCTTGGAGATAAGCTTGCGCTCGCGCTTACTGGGCATCGCCGGCCTCCTTGGCGCCATCGGAACCCTTGCCCGCAGCGTCGCGCTTTGCCTTGCGCTCAGCATTGAGCTCGGCGTCGCTCTCGCGCACCAGTTTGATAATCGCTGCGCAGGCCTCCTCGCCCACCAGGTCGCGAGCACGCACCGTCAGGCGCGTCGCCTCCTGCTTGTCGCCGTCGCTCGCAGCATCGGTCGCACACATGATCAGGCAAATGGCAATCTCGGCCGAAGGCGAGGTCGGCACGCCCTGCAGGGCGAGCTCACCCATCACGTGCTCGTCGCTCTCCTCGGCGGCATCGGGATAGGCAGTATGAATCTTGTTGAGCAGGCGCGTCGTATGCGCATCGCCAGGCGCTAAGCGTAGTGCCAAACGCGCACAACCCACGGCGGCCGAGACATTCTCGGTCTCGGGCTCCAAGAAGTACTGCCCCAAGTTGGCATAAGCACGGGCGGCACACTTACCGTCGCTCGCACGCTCCAGCACCGAAAACGAAAGCGAAGCCCACTCCTGCTTGTCCTCGAGCGCGCGGAACAGCTCGGCCAGATCCAGGCGATATTTGCAGTTCATGGGGTCCCAACGCACAGCCTGCATCAGGGCATTACGAGCACTCACATAATCCTGCTGGCGGATGTAGGCAAACGCCATGTCGGAGTACAGGCGGTCAAAGGGAACCTCGACCTGCACCAGCTCGCGCGGATCCTTCTCCACGCGGCGATAGGCCAGGCGCTCAAACTTGCTGTCGAAGCTAAAGTACTGGCGCTTCTCCTCCGTCTTGCACTCAGCGTCGATATACTCCTCGGCGAGCTCCACCAGACGCTCAAGCAGCGGCGTCGCCGTAGCCAGGTCGCCCTGCGCCAGATAGTTCTCGGCATACGTGATGTCTTCCAAGCTGATAGGCAGGTCCATGACAACTCCTCGGTCCGGGCGGCAGACTCAACGCGCGCCTTAAATATCGGTCAATACACAAAACCCGGGTCTCTTACGAGGCCCGGGCGTTCAATTTTGGTAGCCCGTACCAGATTCGAACTGGTGATCTCCGCCTTGAGAGGGCGGCGTCCTAAACCGCTAGACGAACGGGCCATATGTAGCAAATGCAATGGCTGGGATGGAGGGAGTCGAACCCCCATTGACGGAACCAGAATCCGCTGTCCTGCCATTAGACGACATCCCAATGACTGCATCGCTGCGCTCGGCTGTGCCTTTGCGCAAGAAAGAAATATACGGGAAGTCCGGCCGTGACGCAAGCCCCAATTTTGACTTTTTTGAAATTCAGTCAAATACGGCCGACACGTGAAGGACCTGTGAAGCGCCAGCGACACGTACGGCGCCAAAGCCCGTAAAACATCCCGCATCTACCGCTGGTAGATTACAACAATGCAGCACTCACGGCTGATGGCACAATCGAACCGTCATCATTGCACGGATATCGAGGCGCCATGGACGAAGAGCTTGATTACCTATGGGAGACCCTGGGCCTCGAGATCACTGCTGACCTTTGGCCCGAACGGGACAAAATCCATCCCCCTCTGCGCCCCGCCATCACGGTGATGCAGGCAAACTACCGCCGTGCATCCTTTTTGATCATGCGGATGTCATGGCACGCGGGACTCCCCGACCTTAAGCGAATCCAGGCAAGCCTCGTCGAGCTGTCCGGTATGCCGACTGTCATATCCGAGGCGCACCTGGAGCAGCGACAGCGCGAGCGACTGCAACAGCAGCGGATTCCCTTTATCTGCCCCGGCGTTCAGGCATATCTGCCCTTTATGGACGAGGAGTACTGGAGCGGCAAGCCCAACAAGCACGTAAAGGTCTACGATCCGCACGAATGGGCACAGCTCGATGATTGAGCCGAGCGAGCCCGCCGATGGAAAACACGTCCCACCCTGAGCACTCAAAACGGGTCGCACTTTCCGCAGCCGCTACAGCAACGCCTCGACCCAAGCCGATTCCCTAAAGCCGGGAATCGCAAAGTCGTCGCCCACCAACAGCGGACGCTTAACCAGCATGCCGTCGGTCGCCAGCAGCTCGTAGCACTCCCGATCCGTCATGCCCGCATCTAGACGCGCCTTCAGGCCCAGCTCTCGATATTTCATGCCCGACGAATTAAAGAAGCGCCGCACCGGCAGTCCCGAACGAGCAATCCAGGTCGCAAGCTCATCAGCCGTGGGATTGTCCAAAACGATATCGCGGTCGATATACTCTACCCCGTGTTCGTCCAGCCATGCCTTGGCCTTCTTACAGGTCGAGCACTTGGGATATTCAATAAACAGTACGGTCATGGGAATCCTCCGAATATAGATCGGCCAACGCAGGCACACGCCACACGAGGCGCCTTCGCATGATGGGCCAATTGTAGCCCACGGGTCACACGCTAAACGAACCGTACCCCGAATCCGCGTTTGATGAACGGCAGCAGCTCCATTGCCTCGGGCGTGATATGACCCGCAACGTTCATGCGCTCCTCACCGGGAAGATCGACCCGCGCAATCTCAAGCTCGCCTTCGTAGCGCCCATAGCTGCTATTGCTCACAGCGATCGACCCCGCCTTTCGAAACAGGCCGGCACCGGCATCCATCGGCACGGAATCCGGCTTAAGCGTCGTACGCGACTCCTGAGACCTAAAGATGAGGGTGCTCGAATCGGGTCGGTCGTGATGAATCTGCCCACGCACATAGGCATAACCGGGCTCAAGCTCGCATTGCAGGTCCACGTATCCGGCGGAAACATGAGCAAACTGCGTCCAGCCCGCATCGGAAAGATCGGGGTCGCCGACCAACACAATGTCGCAATCGGCGCCATGTGCAAGCTCAAGCATATTGAGAGCAACCTTTGACGCGCGACCGCGCTGTGCCTCGACCGTCGGCAGTCCCTCGAATACTGGCCCGCGAACGTTAGCATCACCCGGCACAAAAGCCATGATTTCGAATCCAAGCGCCGCAAGACGAAGATTCACCCGAGCAATGTCCTCCAGAGCTAAACCGGTATAAGGCTTGGGGTAAAAATTGTGGCAGGCGGCAAAATGAGTCACATCGGCACCGGCCTCACGCCACGATGCGATTTCATCAGAACTCACCGTCGATGCATTGACCACAATGCGAAATACACCGGACAGCTCCGCGACCCGCCGGGCGCTAAAGCCATAGTCCAAACGAAGGTATTCCAACCCCAGATCGCGCAGGTCCTCGATGCACTCAAGCCCGAGCAAATCGCACGTGCGCGGCCCCACATCGGCAATGAGCGCAATGCCACGGGCGGAAAGCAGCGACAGCACATGACGGACCTTATCGGTATACGCCGCTCCCCCATCCTCGGGAATATGCAGCGAGGTAAACGCATAGCGCGCACCCGCCGCGGCACCGTGCTCAATCGTCCGCTCAATATCCTGCAGAGGACTGGAAAGATAAATCGAAATACCCGTTTTCACGTTTCAACGCTCCTTTAAAAAAGGCCGGCGGAGCAGTTAGCCCCACCGGCACAACCATAGCATCAAGAAATCTGCCGCGCGCCGCGAGCCCTGAGCAACACGGCTCGCGATATCAAACTATTCGCCAAAGAACTCGTTGATCTTCTGCTCGTCGACGCCAAAGAACCACGTCAGGACAAAGCCGGCGGCATAGGCAAGCAGCATAGCGGCAACGTAGCCGAGCTGCTGGCCAGGAACGACGATCAGCAGGCCAAACAGACCGGAAACGCCCTGAGAAACCGTGCCGATGTGAAGCAGCGCTGCGAGCGCGCCGCCAAATCCGGCACCCAGACAGGCCGTCACAAACGGACGAACGAGCGGCAGCGTAACGGCATACATCAGAGGCTCGCCCACACCCAGGATTCCAACGGGAATGGACTCTGCGACGTACTTCTTAAGCTTAGCGTTCTTGGTCTTAAAGTACAGCGCCAGACCGGCACCGACCTGACCGCCGCCAGCCATCATAAGGATGGGAAGCAGGTAATTGATGCCCTTGGTAGCACCGTCGGGATCGTTGAGCATAGCGTGGATCGGCGTGAGCGCCTGATGCAGGCCGACGGAAACCAGCGGCAAGAAGCCTGCCGACAGGATATAGCCGCCCAGGACGCCCAGCTTCTCGAAGATAAAGGTCAAAACGCTAAAGATGGCAGTCGTCAGCCATGCGCCAACCGGCTGGATGACGAGCATCAGAGCAAAGGCGCCGATGATGAGCACCAACAGCGGGGACAAGAACGTGTCGAGTGCGTTGGGCATAACCTTGCGAATCTGACGCTCCATCCAGGCAAAAAATGCACCAGCGATAAGAGCCGCGATCATGCCGCCCGCTGCGGGGTTGTACTGCGCATTGGTGAGCGGCAGCAAAATGGCAGTGGCAGGATCAGCCGCGCCAGGCGCAAGCAGGGGCATGGCACTGTTGGCGATACACATCATGCCGGCGATGCCGCCCAGCGCAGCGGATCCACCAAACTCACGTGCCGCGTTATAGCCCACCAAGATGGGCAGATAGGCAAACAGGGCCCAGCCCATGGAACGAATGCCCTGGTACCACCACTCGCCCGCAAGCGCGCCTGCCGTCGAGACGTTAATGACGTTGCAGATACCGTTGATGAGGCCAGCCGCAATGATGCCGGGAAGCAGGGCGACGAAGACATTGGAAATCTTCTTGAGGAAGGCCTGAACCGGCTTGGACTCGTACTTTGCCTTCTGCGCGGCCTTGTTTGTGGCCGCAGCGTCAACCACGCTCTCGTCAGCAACGCCTTTCGCAAGGCCGGTGAGCTTGGAGAACTCCTCGAGCACCTTATTCACCTTGCCCGGACCCAGCACGATCTGCATCGTGTCGTCCTCGACCAGGCCTATCACGCCGTCGAGTGCCTTAATGCCCTCCGTGTCGACGTTGCCCGCGTCTTTGACGGTCACGCGCAGGCGCGTCATACACGCCGCGTTTGCGAGCACGTTGTCTTTACCGCCCAAAAGGTCCAGCAGCTTTTGAGCCAGCTCTTTGTTCGTCATAACTCCTCCTTGTATTGGGTATCTCGTCTGGATGTCATATCAGCTCACGCCGCACACCTATTGGGCATCGGCATTGCTCTTCTCATGGCCACTCACCGCAGCACGGACATGGCCTCGCGCTCGATCAAGAGCTACCGCAGCCTGCTCGGCATCGCAGTCCAGCAGTACCGAGACAATAGCGGTTTTTACGTGGCCGCCGGCATCTGCAAGCGCCTGAATAGCGCGCTCGCGCGTGCAGCCGGTCGCCTCCATCACGATGTTCTGGCCGCGCACCACCAACTTCTCGTTCGTCTGCTGCACATCGACCATCAGGTTTTGGTATACCTTGCCGATCTTGACCATGGCACCGGTCGAAATCATGTTGAGAATGAGCTTTTGAACCGTTCCCGCCTTGAGCCTCGTTGAGCCGGTCAGCACCTCGGGACCGGGCACGGGTTCAATGGCAAGATCTGCGCTCTCCCCGATCTTCGACCCTTGGTTGCAGGCAATTGCAATGGTCTTGCACCCAGTTGCCTTGGCGTACATAAGGCCGCCCACCACATAGGGTGTACGACCGCTTGCCGCCAGGCCAACGACAAGATCCTTGTCCGAGAGTCCACGCTCCCGCAGGTCGCTCGCGCCAAGCTCCTCGCTGTCTTCGGCACCTTCGACAGCCTTGATAAACGCCGTCTCGCCTCCGGCAATGAGCCCGACAATCAGATCGGGTGACACGCCAAACGTGGGCGGACACTCCGAAGCGTCGAGTACGCCCAGACGACCGCTGGTGCCTGCGCCCATGTAAAAGACGCGCCCGCCGCGCTCGAGTACCTCAGCAGCCCAGTCGATTGCTGTGGCAACCTGGGGCAGCACTTTTGTGACCGACTGGACGGCACGAAGATCCTCATCGTTCATCGTCGTGACGATTTGCAGCGATGTCATCGTATCGAGGTCCATTGACCTTTGATTACGCTGTTCGGTCGTGAATTTTGTTAAATCGAGCATTTCTTTCACCTCATCTTTCCTGTTTCTCGATGTAGTTTTGCTTAATGACATGCGTCGCCCGTTCGTAGTCGCTGGCAACGTAAGCAGCGTACAGGGCATCGACAACCATAAGCTGGGCCATACGCGAAGCCATGGCACCGCTGCGGACCAAGGGTTCACTCGCAGCGACGCCGAGCACGGCATCGGCCATGGTGGCAAGCTTGGATGATCCATCTACTTTGGTCACGGCCACAACGGGACAGTTGTGACGTTGAGCCTCGGCGGTGCAGTCCAGCACCTCTTGCGTCAAGCCCGAGTAGCTAAAGGCGATTGCCATATCGCCCTCATGCATGTTCTTGGCACACAAGAGCTGATCATGCCAGTCGTCGTACAGATGGCACTCTTTGTCGACACGCATGAGCTTTTGCGCCAGATCGTGCGCGACCAAACGAGAGGCACCGATACCGAACAGATTGACCGCGCGTGCCCGCTTAAGATGGGCCGCGCATCGCTCCAAGACGGTGTAATCGAGCGTTCGCGCCGTCGCTTCGATCGTGCGCACGTTGCTTTTCATCACCTTCCCCACGATACGTTCGACGCTGTCATCCATGGAGATATCCTCGAGGGCAACGTCTTTCTTGTCACCCAAGAGCGCCAGCTCGGCAATCAGTTCGCGCTGGAACTCCTTGTAGCCCGCAAAACCCAAGCGCTTGCAAAAGCGCAAAATGCTCGAGGGCGAGGAGAACGTGGCATCGGCAAGACCGCGGACGGACAGCCCGACCACCTCGTGCGGATGAGCGCTTACATATGCGATGACATTGCGTTCCGCCGGGCTCGCGCTGAGCTCACGCTCGCGAAGCCGCAAAAGCAATCCGTTTGCCATCTCAAACACCTCCGTTGAGAAGAATTAAAGACCAACGAATGATTCGTACCGGATACAAACAGCTTTTACGGTACATTGTGCCGCAGCGTGGCGCACAAAGGGCGAGCGTTCTACCGCTCGCCCCTCAAATCCGACCGCTCGGAAATACGCGCGACACAAAATAATTCAACAAGGTCGCATGATCAGAAACGGGTTTGTTACCGGCTAGCGCCTCGCATGGGCGCCGATCGGCCGAGTCGCATGGCGCACCAACACCGCTGCCAGCAATACCAACAGCATCGCGGTAACATAGCCCGCAGCATCGAATCCTAAATCGATAACGTCGAAATGCCTGCCGGGAACAAAGATCTTATGTACCTGATCGCCAACGGAGCAGACGGCGCAAAAGAGCAACACGGGCACGCAACGGGAGCATACGCTCCACGGACGCCTGGAAAAGCAAACCACGACCACCGAGGCGAACAATCCGACGAAGAAAAACTCTACGGTATGGGCAACGCGACGGACGTTCGTGCCCACCCACATGCGAATGGAAGCAAGTCGGCCAGACCGGACATTCGAAGCAGCCGAATCGGTGCCCCCGGTCATCCCGTTCTCGGTCTGAGCTTCGCCCGCGACATCGGCAGCCTGTACGCCCGTAGCTTGACCCTCCACCACACGCGCGGTGGACTCGCTCAGCAACGACGTCTCCACCGCATTTTGCTCCGTCAGCACCCAGATGCCCGCCAGCGTTGCAGTAAACAGAACGATCGCGGTCCATCCGATTATTTGTTTTACGCGCGCCAAGGGCCTACCTCCTTTTTTGAATATCAGCGAGTGTAGCCCCAAATGGCATCGTCACCGTATCAAAATTTGAATCGCAACAGGAAGCGCCAAAGCGGCGCAAACCCCTACCCCGCCTCGCGCATCCAGCGATCGAACGTCCCCACGCACACGCCCAGGCACTTTGCTGCCTGGCTGCGGGTAATATCGCCTGCCTCATAGCTATCGCGTACCAGCTCAAACTGAGGAGGGCACGGCTTGCGAGGTCGACCGAAACGGACCCCTCGCGCCCGCGCCGCTGCAATCCCCTCCGCTTGGCGCCGATGAATATTCTCGCGCTCCACCTGCGCCACGTAGCTCAGCAGTTGTAGCACAATATCGGCAATCAGGGTATTGGTCACATCCGGCGCGCCGCTGGCCCTGGCGCGCGTGTCAAGCAATGGCATGTCCAACACCACAATGGCAACCCCGAGCTCCTTGGTAATGCGTCGCCATTCCTCAAGAATCTCGGAGTAATTACGGCCAAGTCGATCGATAGAAAGCACCACCAGCACGTCCCCGTCTCCCAGGATGTGCAGCAGCTCGCGATACCGCGGGCGATCGAAGTCCTTGCCGCTCGCATGGTCGGCATAAATATTCGCCGAGCCCACGCCATAGGCGCCCAGCGCATCCAGCTGCCGATTTAGATTCTGATCGCGCGAACTCACCCGCGCATAACCATACACCGTCGCCATCTCATCCCCGCTTCTTGTAAACCTGCCAAAAAGGGACAGGTTTATTTTGGTAGGATTTACCTCTCCAATAGCAGGTAAGCGGGCGGCCGTGCAGACGGCAAGGTAGCCATGATCCAAATGCGGAGGGCGGCCCCGAAAGACCGCCCTCCGCTCTCCCGTCATGAGTCGAGATTTGGCTAATGGATAAGCTTAAAGTCCAAGTGCCCACGCGTGGTATTGACGCGCGAGACCTCGATAATCACGCGCTGGCCCAGTTCATAGCGAGTCCCCGTGTCGGCACCTGTGAGCGTGAGCGCATCCTCGTCGAACTCGAACCACTCGTTGCCCAGGCTTTTGATCGAAACCAAGCCTTCGACCTGCGTCAGGTCCAAGCGCACAAAGAGGCCCATGCTGCTAACCCACGAGACGGATCCGGCATAGCGCTCGCCCAGACGGTCCTCATAGTACTGGGCAATCTTGATCTTTTGCGTCGCATGGCTGGCGGCATCGGCCGCACGCTCGGCATCGCTGCATGCGCGGCAGATCTGCGGCAGAATGCGCGGCAGCGACTCGCGCCCCTTGCCAATCAGTCGCGGCGTACGGACCAAGGCGTCCTTGCCGCCAAGCTGTTCATAGGCCAACTGCAGTTTGAGCACGCGGTGCACCACCAGATCGGGATAGCGACGGATGGGACTCGTAAAGTGACAGTAGCACGGCGCGGCGAGCGCAAAGTGGCCCTCGTTGCGCGGCTTGTACAGCGCACGCTGCATGCTGCGCAGAAGCAGCGTGTTGACGAGCGGTGCGTTTGCCGTACCGGCGGCAGCATCAACTGCAGCCTGCAGCTCATCGGGACTCCCCAGGGCAATACCGGCAGCACGGCGATCGTCGATGATGCCCAGCTGCGCCAGCGCAACGGCGGCACCGTGCAGGCTATCGGGGCTCGGATCCTCATGCACGCGATAGCAGGCCTCGATATCACGGTCTGCCAGCCACTCTGCAACGCACTCGTTGGCGAGCAGCATGGCTTCCTCGATAAGCGACGTGGCACACGAACGCTCACGCGCCACAATCTGCACGGGTACTCCGTCCTCGTCCAATAGAGCGCGAATCTCGGCCGTGTCAAAATCGACTGAGCCGCGGACGCGACGAATACGACGGCGAAGTTCGGCGAGTTCGTTGGCGGCGACAAGGAAATTGCCGAGGTCGACGTTGCAGCCGCGGGCGGCCTTCTCGCACGCAAGACCGCGCTCAAGCGCCTCCTCGCGCGAGGCCTCAGCAGCCGCAACATCCTCGGCAGCACCCTCCAGCACCCCATACTCCACCGCGCCGGCACGCACCAGCAGCGCCTCGGCGCCGTCATAGTCCATACGCACACGCGAGCGAATCACGCTGGGGTACGGATCGTAATGCCGCACGCGACCCTGCGCATCGAGTTCAATGTCAACGGTAAACGCAAGACGGTCCTCGTCAGGGCGAAGCGAACACAGGTCATTGGACAGGCGTTCGGGCAGCATGGGAAGCACGCGATCGGCCAGATACACCGATGTCGTACGATGGCGAGCCTCAAGATCGATATGCCCGTCCCAAGCCACATAGTGAGAAACGTCAGCGATATGCACACCCAGCTTGTAGCCACCCTCGGGCGTGCGCTCAAGCGAAATGGCATCGTCAAAGTCGCGCGCGTCGACCGGGTCGATCGTGATGACAAAGCGGTCGCGCAGATCGCGGCGGAGCGGGTCCTTAAGCGCCGCGGACACATCGAGCGAAAGCCCCTCGGCCTCGTCCAGCGCGGCCTCGGGATAGCTATCGGTATAGCCGTAACGCGCCATCACGTATTGAACGCCCAAATCGGGCGCGTCATCTCCGCCAATGCGGCGTTCGATCGTCACGGTGCCCGATTCCAGGCGCGTCGGGTAGGTCAAAATGCGCGCGACAACGGCATCACCCGGGTGGACGCCCAGACAATCCGCCGAGGTATCCTCGGGCAGAATGAAGAAGTCGGCCTTCAGGCGCGAATCGAGCGGCTCGATCACACCGAGCGGACCAGCGGTCTGGTACGTACCCACCACGCTTATGGCTGCGCGCTCAACCACGCCTTCGATCACGGCGCGCCGCTCACCGTGCGGGCTGTTCTTAATGCTCACGGCAACGGTATCGCCATCCATGATCTCGCGCTTACCGCGGCCCATGACCTTGTAGTCGCCGCTCTCGGTTATGACATAGGCGCCATGCTCATGGAGCTGCACGCGCCCGGTCAGGCTCGGACGGCGTTCGCTGCGCACCGCCCCACGCTTATTGCGAGCACCGCGCTTATGCTTGTTATTGCGCCCCATGGCGCCTCCTTGCTATCGATGACGAACTCCAAAGAGTCTACCCAAATGATTCGCTTTCCTGCCGTCCCCTAGAGATCAAAAAACGGGCCGCCCCATAAGAGACGACCCGTTGGAAGGGATGAATTCCAGGCATGCCTACACGCGCAGGTAGCGGCGCATGGCTATGGCAGAACCAAAGAGACCGATAATCACACCGACCAGAATCAGCGCAGCATAGGTCACCAGGTAGTACTGCATCGGCAGGGCAAACGACATCCAGCCGATGCTCTCCTGCAAACGCGGAATCATCAGATTGCGCAGCAGCTCCAGAACGCCGATGGAAAGCAGCGAGCCCAAAATGGCCTGCAGTACGCCCTCGGTGATAAACGGGCCGCGAATGAAGCCGTTGCTGGCGCCGACCAGACGCATAATCGCAATCTCACGACGACGCGCCGTGATGGACAGGCGAATCGTGTTGTTGATGAAGATGAATGCGATAAAGGTCAAAAGGCCAACGAGCACCACGGCGGCGATGCGGATGTAGTTGGTCACCTGGAACAGGCGGCTCACTTCCTCTTGGCCGTACAGCACGCTCGCGTTGACGTCGCCGTCATCCGCGATCTTCTGGAAGTCGGCGTTCTTCTTGAGCTTCTGGGCCGTGCTCTCGACCTTGGACGGATCGTCCATCTCAATTGCAAACGAAGCCGGCAGCGGGTTCTGGCCATCGAGCGCGCTCATGGTGGCGTCGGCGTTGCCCGACATCTTGCTCGTATACTCGGCCAGCGCGTCGTCCTTGTCCTTATAGGTCACGGACTTGACGTTATTCCACGTCTTAAGCTCGGCCTCAAAAGCCTGAACATCGGCCTGATCGGCGTCATCGCTAATGAACGCGTTGATGACAACCTGATCCTCGACGGTGCCGATCACGGAGTTCAGCATCGCGGAGCCCATGATGAACAGGCCGATGATAAACAGCGAAAGGAAGATCGTGATGACGGCGCCGAGCGAGGTAGTCCAGTTACGGAAGAAGTGACTGATTGCCTCTTTGAAGGAGTAGCCCACGTTAGTTGGTGCCATAGTTGCCGTAACCTCCCCTCTCCTGGTCGCGGATAACGTGGCCGCCCTCGAGGGCGATCACGCGACGGTGCATGCTATCGACCATCTCGCGGTCGTGCGTGGCGACGATCACGGTGGTGCCGGTGCGGTTAATACGCTCGAGCAGCTTCATGATGCCCAGCGAGATCGCCGGGTCGAGGTTACCCGTGGGCTCGTCGCAGATCAGCAGCGGCGGACGGTTGACCATAGCGCGGGCGACGGCGACGCGCTGCTGCTCGCCACCGGAAAGCTGGTCGGGCAGCGAGTCCATCTGATCGGCCAGACCGACCAGACGCAGCACCTCCGGCACCTGGCTGCGAATGACGCCCTTGGGCTTGCCGATGCACTGCAGGGCAAACGCCACGTTTTCGTAGGCGGTTTTTTGCGGCAGAAGCTTAAAGTCCTGGAACACGGCGCCAATCTGGCGGCGCAGGAACGGAACCTTGCGGTTCTTGATCTTCATGAGGTCCTGACCGGCAACCAGGATGCGACCGCTCGTCGGCTTGACGTCGCGGTTGAGCGTCGACAGCAGCGTGGTCTTACCCGAGCCGGAGTGACCGACCAGGAAGACAAACTCGCCCGGATAGATCTCGATGTTGATGTCGTCGAGTGCAGGCTTGTTGGGCTGTGCCGGATAGATCTTGGTGACATGCTCCATAAGGATGACGGGCTCGACACCGGCCTGCTTGGCCATCTTCTTGCGGCTGGCCTGCGGATCGATGGGCGCAAACACCGACGTAAAATCGGGGTTGTTGAGCGCGTTATC
>DYAA01000208.1 GCA_019419405.1 Collinsella sp.
CTCAACACCTATCTCACCTGCATCAACGCATCCGACCGGGACCTCGAGTACTTTATCAACGAGCTCCGCAATATCGGCAGACCGGTTGTCCTTGTCTTTTTTGGCGACCATCAGCCGAGCGCCGCAACGACTCTCAACGACGAGCTGTACCCTCAGGAAGATACGGCAAGCCACGCTTTCCGTATCTATCAGTCGACATATTTTGTCTGGGCTAACTATGAAATCGCCGGCAATACCGAGCTCAACGTCTACGACACCGTCGGGGCAAACGAGATTGCAGCCATTACCCTTAATAAGATCGGCGCCCCGCTCACCGACTATCAAAAGGCTCTGCTTGCAACAAGGTCAGATGTGCCCACCATCAATGTCGCCGGCTACCTTGGTGCCGACGGGCTGCGCTACGACTTGGAATCTGAAGACAGCCCATACGCCTCGACGATCGACAAGCTGCAGCGCATGCAATATCTCGAGTTCGCCAGCAAAGTTCAGTAAGCCCGCCCATTCGCTTGGACCCATCGTATTGCAAGCACGCTCGGCCCAAATGCATCGCAAATGACTCCCGCTCGCAAACGAGGGTACAATGACGCTCGTGTCACATCACGGGGCCCCAGCCCCAACATATACAAAGGAGTCATACATGGGTTGCGAGCACGCACAGGCCGCCGGCGGACAAACGTCGCCGTCGCAATTTGAGGAGAACACGCTGTCCGAGGTCAAACGCGTCATCGCCGTACTTTCCGGCAAGGGCGGTGTCGGCAAGTCGTTTGTCACTGGTGCCATCGCCACCGAGCTTGCCCGTCACGGCCACAAGGTCGGCGTCCTCGATGCCGACATCACCGGTCCCTCCATCCCCAAGATGTTCGGTATGAGCGGACGCCACGTCCATGCCCTTGGCAACCTTATGCTGCCCGAAATCTCCGAGCACGGCGTCAAGGTGATGAGCTCCAACCTTCTGCTCCAAAACGAGACCGACCCCGTCCTTTGGCGCGGTCCGGTCATCGCAGGCGCCATTAGGCAGTTCTGGAGCGAGACCTCATGGGGCCCCATCGACTACCTGCTGGTCGACATGCCTCCGGGAACAGGCGACGTCGCTCTCACCGTCTTCCAGTCACTGCCCGTCGACGGCATCGTCATCGTCACGAGCCCGCAGGATCTGGTCTCGATGATCGTCGCCAAGGCGGTCAACATGGCCGAGAAGATGAACGTCCCCATTCTGGGCATCGTCGAAAACATGAGCTATATTGAGTGCCCCGACTGCGGCAAGAAGATCGAGGTCTTTGGCAAGAGCAAGCTCCCCGAGGTCGCAGAGCGCTATAACCTCGACATCTTGGGCACGCTTCCCATCAATCCGTCACTCGCCGAGGCCTGCGATAAGGGCGAGGTCGAGACCGCGCTGCCCGATGGCATGTTGCCCAAGGCAGTCTCTGCCGTCGAGGCCATTACCCCGCACGAGACCGACGAGGCCTAAGTGAACACGAGCGCCTTCTATGACGTCCTGTTAATCGGCGGCGGGGCTTCAGGCCTCGCCGCCGCCATTACGGCCGCACGTGCTGGCAAAAGCGTCTGCATCGTTGAGTGCGATGTCGCCTGCGGCCTTAAGCTCCTTGCGACCGGTAACGGCCGCTGCAACCTCTCCAACGAATCGATTGATCCTCAGCGGTATAACCACCCCGCATTCGTCGAATCTGTCATGGGGACCCAGCCCGAACAAGAGCTTATGGGTTTCTTCTCCTCGCTGGGCATCATGACAACCTCCGAGGAAGGCCGGCTGTACCCGCGCTCCCTTCGCGCCGAATCGGTGCGCGACGCACTTCTCAATGTTTGCGACCGCCTGGGTATCACCTTAATCTGCGGAGCCAACGTTGCCTCGGCACACAAAGCTTCCGAAGGCTGGGCACTCCAAATAGACCGTCCAGCGCGGGCGCTCAAGGCAAAAAAGCACGACGACCGAAAATCGGAGCTCCGCTCGCTTCGGAAAGCGCTCGCCGATGTCCCTCGCAAGAACGAGGCCCTGGAGGCACATGCCGTAATTATCGCCACGGGTGGCAACCCCACCGG
>DYAA01000209.1 GCA_019419405.1 Collinsella sp.
GGGGCACCCTCCTGCGCACAATCAGCCCGTCATTTAGAAGGAAATAAAAGTTTGTGAGCCCCTGGCCGGTTGGCCAGGGGCTCGTTTTGTAAGTAGCTAAAAAAGCCTCGTCCTAACATTAGCTACTTGAGGAGTTGGGCCATGGCGTTGACGAATTTTTGTACTTGGAGGGTTGGCTCGAGCGGGTAGTGTAGAAAGACCGGCACCTCGCGGCCGCATAGAAACGGCACGCCCACAAAGGCCGGATGCACCCCCGACCATGCGCCGCAGCTGAGCACCGCGTCGCCCTTTTCCTCGGCCTCGTTAAAGAGCGCAAAGTCAAAGCTGTCCACGTCGATCACGTCCACGCCGCCGTCGGCCAAAAGGTCGATGCGCAGGCTGTCCATGGCGTCGTTGCCGTGGCGCAGTACGCGCAGACGCATACCCTCCAAGTCGGCAACCGTAATGCGATTCTTGCGCGCCAGCGGGCTCGTGCGCGGCAGATCGATATAAAACGGCACGTTGACAATGCGGAGCTTTTGGCAGGCATCACCCCAGCGTGGGGTAGAAAAACTCGATTGCACCACATCGACCTCGCGGCCCAAGCTACGCATGACGGTCTCGCGCTCGTCGTAGAGATCGCTTACCGGCACGATTTCAAATCGCAGCGACGGTTCCAGATCGTGGATGCCCGACCACATCGACAGCGTTTGGCGCCCCGGGCACATCATCGACACGCCCAGGCGCACGGCACCGCCATCGCCCGCCGCGCGTCGGGCACGGCGCAGCGCGTCCTCGGACTGCCGCATGATCGAGCGCGCGTCGTCCACCAGCAGTGCGCCGGCCGGCGTCACTTTGACGCCCGAGTGCGAGCGTTCGAACAGCGTGATGCCGAACTCGGCCTCGAAGCCCGACACCTGCTTGACGAGCGCCGGAGTCGACACGCGCAATTGTGCCGCCGCACGCGAGAAGCTTCCCAGCTCCGCAGCGGCCGATATGGCCTCAAGTCGTCGATCGTACACGTCAATCTCCCGTTTTCGCGCCCGTGGCCACATGGTGCCACAGGAGGTTGTTTTCGCAGGTCATGCGCTCAATTGAGAATAAACTGCATCGCACAGTGTAAACCTATGGTTAACGCCATTCTAACAAATATGCAATTCACCTGCGCAAATGCAAAGCATACGATAACCAGCGAAAACCACGTGGGTCGGTTAATGGGAGCGACCCACCGGGAGGCATAAGAAGGGAAGTTCCTATGAGCAATTGGCTTAAGCTCGAGGGCGATGTTTGCGCTGTGACTGGAGCGCTCGGCGGCATGGGCGTCGAGATTTGCCGCGAGTTCGCCCGCAATGGCGCTAACGTCGTCCTGCTCGACCTGGACGAGGAGAAGGTCAAGGCCGCTGCCGCCGACCTCGCTGCCGAGTTTGGCATCCACGCCGAGGGCTACAAGATGAACGCCACCGACGAGGCCGAGGTTCAGGCCGCCGTCGACGCCACCATCGCCAACTTCGGCCGCGTCGACGTTCTCGTCAACACCGCCGGCATCCTGCGCTTCGCAGCCATGGAGGACCTGCCGCTCTCCGACTGGAACGAGGTCATCAACGTCAACCTCACCGGCTACTTCATCACCTCGCAGCGCTTTGGTCGCGAGATGATCAAGGCCGGCCAGGGCCGCCTGGTTCACATCTCCACCGTCGCCAGTCACTCCCCCGAAACGTTCTCGGGCGTGTACAGCTCCACCAAGGCGGGCGTCAACATGATGTCCAAGATGCTGGCTGCCGAGTGGGGTCCCTACGGCGTGCGCTCCAACTGCGTCGAGCCCTGCTTCGTCAAGACCCCCATGTCGGCAAGCTTTTACGCCGATCCCGAGGTCGAGAAGAGCCGCAGCCGCCTCATCGCCACGCGTCGCATCGGCGAGGTCAGCGATATCGCCAACGCCGTCATGTTCCTGGCGTCCACGCGCTCAGACTTTACCACCGGCGACGCCATCAAGGTCGACGGCGGCTTCTCTAATATGATGGGCGACCTCACCGCCAAGCCCGGCGGCCGCCGCGCCTTTGCCGACAACTACCTCAAGAACAAGGGTGTCGAGCTTTGGTCCGACGAGTCCGGCGTCGCAAAGCCGACTGACCAGTAAACCAACCTGACAGGGAGGCACCGCGGACACGCCCGCTCCTCCCCCGTATCGATTAGAAAGAGTCCCATGGCTTCCACCAACTCCAACAAGGGTCGCGCCGTCGTGCTTTCCGCCGCGTGCGTCACCATGTTCTTCATCAGCTCCATCGCGCTGTACTCCGTCGTGTCCAAGAACCTGCTCGCCGTCTACCCCGAGTGGTCCAGCGCACTTACCTGGGCTTTCCCGGTCTTCCAGACCATCATGGCCGTGACGGGCATCTTCGCCGGCCGCATCTCCGATAAGATCGGCCCGCGCAACGTCGTGATCGCTGCCGCCGTGTGCTACGGCGTGGGCTGGTTCATGTCCGGCACCGTCACCGAGCCGTGGCAGTTCTACCTGTGGTTCTCGCTCGTCGCCGCCATCGGCAACGGCCTGGGCTACAACCCCGCGCTCACCACCGGCCAAAAGTGGTTCATCGACAAAAAGGGCCTCGCCTCCGGCATCACCCTGGCCGCTTCGACCGCCGGCCCCGCCGTGCTGTCCCCGGTGCTCGCCTCGCTGCTCATCCCGAGCCTGGGCATCTTTGGCGCCCTCAAGGCACTCGGCGTCATCTTCTTTGTGGCGATTGCCGCCTCCGCCCTGTTCCTGAAGGCTCCCGAAGCCGGCTGGCTGCCCGAGGGCTTCGAGGCCCCCAAGGGCGGCGCACATGCCGGCACCTTCGGCGACCTCACCCCGGGCGAGATGGTCAAGACCCCGCGCTTCTGGGTCCTCATCATCACCTTCGCCTTTGCTGCCACTGCAGGCACCCTGCTCGTGGGCAAGGTTGCCTCCATCGCCGCCGTCCAGCTCTTCACCGACCCCACGAGCGCCGCGGCCGTCGCCCTCGGCGGTGTGGTGGTCTCCGTCAACACCTGCGCCAACCTGGTCGGCCGTCTGTCCTTTGGCCAGATCATCGACAAGCTCGGCGCCTACAAGTCGCTGCTCATCAGCCTTGTCGTCACCATCGTCGCGCTCGTCATCATGTCGATAAGCTTTACGCAGAGCATGTTCTTTGTGGCGCTCGCCCTGCTCGGCTTTAGCTTTGGCGCCCTGCTCGTCATCTACCCGCCGCTTACCGGTGGCGCCTTTGGTACCAGCAACATCGGCGTCAACTACGGCATCATGTTTTTGGGCTACGCCGCTTCTACCTGGATCAGCCAGCCCATCACTGCCGTGCTGTATCACGCTGAGGCCGGCAGCGCCGCCTACCAGCAGTCCTTCTACGGCGCCATCGTGATCGCCGCCATCGCCGTCGTGCTCACCGTCTACATGATGGTCTCCGACAGCAAGAAGAAGTCCGCCTAGTTTTACCGATGCGACAAAGGGACAGTCCCTTTGTCGCATTCCACCGCCACCAGTATTAAGGAGTCGAAATGTCTGAGCTCAACCCCGTCCGCATTGCCGTCATCGGCGCCGGCGCCATGGGCCGCAACCACATCCGCTTTGTCACCGAGGAGCCCGAGGCCGAGCTCGTCGCCATCGCCGACGCCTTTGAGGGCGCCCGCGCCACGGCCGAGGCCGCCGGCGTGCCGTTCTTCACCGATCCCGCCCAGATGATGGACGAGGTCAAGCCCGAGGCCGTCATTATCGCCACGCCCAACGACCTGCATCTGGGCGTTGCCCGCGAGGCCGTGAAGCGCAACATCGTGCCGCTGGTCGAAAAGCCGATCTCCAACGACCTCGAGGATGCCCAGGCCTTCGCCGCCGAGGCCGAGACCGCCGGCGTGCCCGTGCTCGTGGGTCAGCACCGTCGCCACAACCCCTTCGTCAACAAGGCCAAGGAGATCATCGAGTCCGGCGAGCTGGGCAAGCTCACCGTGTCGAGCTTCCACTACATGATCTATAAGAACGACGAGTACTTCGATGTCGAGTGGCGCCGCAAAAAGGGTGCCGGCCCGATCCTGGTCAACCTGGTGCACGACGTCGACCTGCTCCGCTACCTGCTGGGCGAGCCCGTTGCCGTCCAGGGTATGCAGTCCAGCGCCGCCCGCGGTTTTGAGACCGAGGACTCCGCCGTAGTCAACGTCCGTTTTGCCGACGGCGCGCTCGCGAGCATGACCATCTCCGACGCCACCGCCAGCCCCTGGAACTGGGAGGCAACCGCTCGCGAGGACCCGCAGTACCGCCCCTTCGATGCCGACGCCTACTTTATCGGCGGAACCTTGGGCGCCCTGTCGCTGCCCCGCCTGCACCAATTCTCCTATGACGGCGCCTCCAACTGGCACAAGCCGCTGCAGATGGAGATTCCGGCCGTCGACCCGGCGCTGCCCCACAAGATGCAGCTCAAGCACTTTGTGAAGGTTGTCCGCCGCGAGGTCGAGCCCGTCGTGACGCCGGCCGACAACGTCAAGACGCTCACGCTTCTCAACGCCGTCAAGGAGGCCGCCGAGACCGGCCAGCTCGTCGAGCTGTAATGCCTTGAGAGCGGCCGCGGCAGAAACCCCATGCCGAGTCCCTCGGTCCGCCACAAATAAGCCCCTCTTCTTTGCCCCGCGAGCAGCCTCCTGCCCGCGGGGCATTTTGCTACGTTTCCAATGATTTTCTGAGACGGGGGGCCTTTTTGCGCCTCAGCTTGGTTCGTTCGCCACGAAATGTGCCTATCTACTACGTTTAACCGATCGCCCTCAACCATGCCAAATTTCGCGGAATAAAAACCGCAGGTAAACGGCTTGCCACTTTTCGGAAAACCGGGGGATGGTCGACCCACACGGTTCAAACGTAGTAGATAGGCCGCTTTCATGGCGCGGCCCCAAAACAGTCTTTTGGGACGGGTGGTATCCTTGGTAGCTCTGTGCTGCAAACGCACCTTAAACGCAAGGAGTCCCATGGATCTTATCGCCCAGCTCGCCCGCGAGCTCAACCTTAAGGCCGCCAACGTCGAGGCGGCTGTCAAGCTCATCGACGAGGGCAACACCATCCCCTTTATCTCGCGCTACCGCAAGGAGGCCACGGGCGGCATGGATGACGTCGCCCTGCGCGCCCTCGACGAGCGCCTGTCATACCTGCGCAATCTTGAGCAGCGTAAAGAGGACGTCATTCTGCTCATCGACGCCCAGGGCAAGCTCACGCCCGAACTCGAGCAGCAGATTCGCGAGGCCACGCAGCTCCAGCGTGTCGAGGACCTCTACAAGCCCTACCGCAAAAAGCGCATGACCCGCGCGCAGAAGGCCCGCGAGGCCGGCCTGGAGCCACTCGCCAACATGATCATCATGCAGGCTTCGGCCAAGGGCAGCGCGCTCGACGCCGCCGCGGACTACGTCAACGAGGAGGCCGGCTTCGACACGCCCGAGAAGGCGCTCGCCGGCGCCGCCGACATCGTGGCCGAGACGGTGGCCGAAGATCCCGAGAACGTCGCCGACCTGCGCGCCTTTACGCAAAACACCGCCGACATCGTCGTCGAGGCCACCGACC
>DYAA01000021.1 GCA_019419405.1 Collinsella sp.
GATGGGCTCCTGGTTTGCCTATGGCGAGGACAAGCTCGGCAACGGTCGCGAGGCCGCCAAGGCGTTCCTGCGCGAACACCCCGATTGCGCCGACGAGATTGAGCATAAGGTCCGCCTTGCCTGCGGGCTTGAGTTTGACGACGATGCTCCATCCGAGGTCGAGCTGACCGATCAGCCTGCGCCTGAGGAGTTTGACGAGCTTTACGCCATCGATGGTTCCGCCATGCTCGATGATGACGACGAGTAGCGGTTACGCTCATGTCGTATACGGTGACCGAGGCCACGGTCGTCTTTCCCGATAAGAAGGCGGCCTCCTCGTTCTCGAGCGGGTATGCGTCCAAAAAGCCTTGCGCACATATCGATTGTGAGCTTGAGGGCGGTTTTGAGCGGTCCATTTGGATTCCCGCGCGGGTCGCGCGCCTGTATGTCAAAAACCGCCCCGATCTTCCCTGTGATTGGGACAACTTTCGTGAGGCGGTGCAGCTCGTCGAGCGTAAATGTGCACTTACCATGGTGACCGAGATGCTATCGCGACGCGACCATGCGACGGGCGAGGTCCGTGACAAGCTGGCTCGCTACGGCTTTCACCAGACCGCGATCGATTTCGCCGTCGAGCGCGCCACCGAGTATCGCTTTTTAGACGAGAACCGCTTTTGCTCGTACTTTATCGAGGAACGCAAGCGGCGCGGTTGGGGACAGCGTAAAATCGAGACCGAGCTCAAGCGCCGTCATGTCGTGCTCGATGACATTCCCGGTTATCCCGAGGACTATTTTGCCGTCGAAGACGATTTGGCGCGTGCGTCAGCCCTGCTCGCCAAGCGGCGTGTTCCAGAGACGCGCGGATTCGAAAAACTGGTTCGGTTTTTGATGGGCAAGGGCTTCTCGTATCACATCGCCGCCGATGCCGTTAAGGCACGTCTCGATGCCGAACGTGAGGAATGTGCGGTTTAGGCGTATGCGTTTTGTGGCCCTGCCGTTCACCGCGTTTTAGCCGCCGTGCTGGGGCCATTTATTTGACAGTTGTTGTGGTTCAACGTACGATAAACACTGTCATTTGCTTTGTGATATGTGCTCATCTGTGATGAGTTTGTTTATATGTTTATCTGTATCCGACCCGCATAAGCTGCGCCCATATTACTCAAATGTCGCGAGCCGTTCGTAAGGACGGTTCGCTTTGTTGTGTAGCGAATCCATAAAAAGGAGTGAGCATGCCTATCATCGCAGCGCTCGTTGGCATCGTTTTGGGTGCCATCGCCGCCATTGCCTACATGCGCACCGCCAAGCAGGGTAGTCTTCACGAGGCCGACGAAAAAATCCAGTCGGCACACGCACAGGCTGAGTCCCTGATCGGTGATGCCAAGCGTCAGGCCGAGACCCTCAAAAAAGAGGCTCTGCTCGAGGCTAAAGAGGAGATCATCAAGAACAAGCAGGCCGCCGAGGCCGAGGACAAGCAGCGTAAGAACGAGATTCGTACGCTCGAGAACCGCGTGATGCAGCGCGAGGAATCCCTTGATCGCCGCAACGACGCTCTCGACAAGCGCGAGCATCAGCTGTCCAGCCAGGCCGGTCAGGTCGAGAAGCGCTCCCGTGAGCTCGAGGAGCTCTGCGCAAAGCAGACCTCCGAGCTCGAGCGTATCGCCGACCTTACCCGCGAGGACGCCCACAAGGAGCTCCTCGATAAGGTTCGCGGCGAGGTCACCCACGAGGCCGCCACGATCATTCGCGAGTCCGAGCAGCAGGTTCGCGCCGAGTGCCACAAGACCGCCCAGGAGATTCTGTCTCTGGCGATTCAGCGCTGCGCTGCCGACCACACTGCCGAGGTCACCGTTACCTCCGTGCACATTCCCTCTGATGACCTCAAGGGCCGTATCATCGGTCGCGAGGGTCGCAACATCCGGACCTTCGAGCAGGTTTCCGGCGTCAACCTCGTGATCGACGACACGCCCGAGACCGTCGTTCTTTCGAGCTTCGACCCGGTCCGTCGTGAGACCGCCCGTGTCGCCCTCGAGAACCTCATCGCCGACGGCCGCATTCACCCTGCCCGTATCGAGGAGATGTATCACAAGGCCGCCGACCTGGTTCAGCAGCGCGTGCGCGAGGCTGGCGAGCAGGCTGCCTTCGATGCCGGCATCCACGACCTGCACCCCGAGATCGTCAAGACCCTTGGTGCCCTGCGCTACCGTACCTCGTTTGGTCAGAACGTGCTTCAGCATTCCCTCGAGGTCTCTGATCTGTGCGGCGTGATGGCTTCCGAGCTTGGCCTGGACGTTGT
>DYAA01000210.1 GCA_019419405.1 Collinsella sp.
GGACCGCAAGAAGCGGTCCCTCCTCATGCTCTGGTCGGGTTGACTGGATTTGAACCAGCGACCCCTGCGTCCCGAACGCAGTGCTCTACCAAACTGAGCCACAACCCGTTAGCTCGACTATAGTAACAAAGATTTTCGCCGCGTGCTAGAGAAATTTTTATTTCTTTGGCGCTTCAATGCGAACCGTGTCGGAAACGAGCTCCGTTGCATAAGCCCACCAGCCGTTTTGTTGAGCCGTCGCCGCAAGATTGGCTGCCGTGGCGGCGCTATCGCAGAGAGCAAACGAGCAGGCACCCGAACCGCACACGTTTGTGGCAATGGTACCGTCCTGTGAACGAAGCCAGTCGAGCACCGTTTGAATCCGCGGCTCCATCTGCGCGGAAATGACACCCAGGTTGTTGTGGACGAGCGCGTAGGCCGCCTCTGCGTCTCCCGAGCGAAGGGCAGATGCGATCGCTCCGGGCTTGTCCGCAGGCGCTGGAGTCTCATCAAAACGTCGATAGGCTTCAATTGTTGAAACGCTTGCCTCGCGCGGCTTGACCAGCACGACGGGCGTCGCGGGTAGTGCAGGGTACTCGGTGGCCAGCACGTCTCCCCCACCCACGTAAAATGCTGGGCTGGCATGCAAAAAGAAGGGAACGTCAGCGCCAATGCCGCGCGCGATGTTGTCCAGCGCGGAATCGGTACGGTCGATACCCCACAGCTCGGCCAAGGCAACAATGACCGCGGCGGCATCCGTCGAGGGGCCGCCAAGGCCGGCGCACAGCGGGATACGCTTTTCGATCGTCACGCACACGTTGGCTTCGCGACCATAATGCTCGACCATAGCAGCGGCCGCACGATACGCCGTATTCTTTTGCATGGGAAAGTCGGATGCCGGAATAGTCTGGACGGTCAGCACCTGTGCCGGCGTGACCGTCACGGTATCGACAAGGCCGACGGCTGCCATCAGGGAATCGACCTTGTGGTAGCCGCGGGCGTCACGCTCGGTATGAACCCCCAGGTAGAGGTTAATTTTTGCCGGCGCGGTAAGGGTAAGGGACCAATCGGTCACCGTTAGTGCTCCTCGAGCTGGTTGCCGAGCGGAGTAAAGATGTGCTCACCGCTCTCGGGGTCGAACAGCTCGACCTGCCCGGTGAGGACATCGATATACTGGTAGGACTGACGCGACTTGCGGCCGCGGCGCTCGTCAACCTCGACGATAAAGACTGCGGGGTGGACGCTCTTGATGGTGCCCATGCGCTCGACGACGCGGGTACGGCCCATGTTGGCCTTAACCTTAACGCGATCGCCCACCATATCGGTCAGCTTCTCGTGGATGTCGTCGACGTGATTGACTTCCATCTCTTCCATGAACAGGGCCTCCAGAAGGTGCAATTCAAAAAGGGGATAATACCCCTAAGATAGACAAAACTCTAATACTATAGCACCCTGCTACCGCCATGCGCAAGTAGCTAAAAAATCCCCGTCCATAATTGACTACTTACAGATTGTCTGTGTCCAGAACGATGGTGAATGGACCGTCGTTGACGAGGTCGACCTTCATGTCGGCGCCGAAGATGCCATGCGCTACGTGCTCGACGTCCTCGCGCACAAGCGTCAGGAAGTACTCGTAGAGCTCGTTGGCGACATCGGGGGCGCCGGCATCCGTAAACGATGGGCGGCGGCCGTGACGGCAATCGGCGAACAGCGTGAACTGCGACACCACGAGTACCTCGCCTTCGACATCGGCAAGTGCCAGGTTGGTCTTGCCGTTCTCGTCCTCGTTAATGCGCAAGCCCCGGAGCTTGCTCCACAGCTTATCGGCCTCGGCGCGCGTGTCGCCGTGGCCCACGCCCAGCAGCACCAGATAGCCGCGCCCAATTTTGCCCACGCACTCGCCGTCGACCGTCACGCCGGCGTTGAGCACGCGCTGCACCACCGCACGCACGGCCTACTCCTCGCCCGTCAGTTTGGCGGATAGGTGCTCGAGCGCATGGAATCGATGGCTGATGGCGTTCTTCTCGTCCGCCGTCAGCTCGGCCATGGTCTTACCCGGCGTGTCGACCGGCAGGAACAGCGGGTCGTAGCCAAAGCCGTGATCGCCGCGGCCCTCGTGCGCGATAACGCCCTCGCAGGCGCCCTCACCATAGGTGACCAAACCGTCCGTGTCGATGAGCGCGACGACGCTCATAAAGCGCGCAGTGCGGTCCTCGTCGGCCACGCCCTCCAGATTCACGAGCAGCTTGGCATTGTTGGCGGCATCGTCGCCGTGAACGCCCGCGTAGCGCGCGCTATACACACCGGGCTCACCGTCCAGCGCGTCGACGACCAGGCCCGAATCGTCGGCAACGGCCATGAGCCCCGTCTCTTCGACGGCAGCCTGCGCCTTGATGATGGCGTTCTCCAAAAACGTCGTGCCGTTTTCCTCGGGGTCCTCAAAATCACCCAGCTGACCCAACGCCACAAAGCGAACCTCGGGCATAGCCTTGCCCAAAATGGCCTCGATCTCGGTG
>DYAA01000211.1 GCA_019419405.1 Collinsella sp.
GCGACGACTTGCCGGCGTTGGGGCGGCCGATGATGGCCACGTTCAGCGCGTCGGGGAACTCATCGGCGACCTCGTCTTCTTCCTCGGGAAGCAGGGCCACGATATCGTCGAGCAGGTCGCCCGTGCCATGGCCATGCAGGGCCGAGAGCGGCGTGGGCTCGCCGATACCGAGCGAATAGAACTCCCAGATGCTGTCGTTTTCGCGATCGGGGTTGTCGAGCTTGTTCACCAGCAGAAAGACCGGCTTGTCGCAGCGCTTGAGCATGCGGGCGACCGACTCGTCCTCTTCGGTGACGCCGGTGCGGCCATCGACTACAAACAGGATGACTGCGGCTTCCTCGGCGGCGGCGAGCGCCTGGTCGCGGATGGACGTGGCAAAGACGTCGTCGCTCTTGAGCGGCTCGATACCGCCCGTGTCGACGATGGTGAACTCGCGGCCGTTCCAATCGGCCGTGTGATACGAGCGGTCGCGCGTGACGCCGCGAGACTCGTGGACGATGGCGTCCGAGGTCTGGGCCAGGCGGTTAACGAGCGTGGATTTGCCCACGTTGGGGCGTCCGACGACGGCGACGATAGGTTTCATCTGCTCTCCTTTAATGGGTAGGTTCAGTGGAAGTGTTAGAGTCGGCAGGCACAATGCCAAGGATATGCTCCAGGGTATCGAGCAGCTCATGCGGCATGGTTGACACCACATGAACCTCGGCGCCGCGACTGGTAAGGCTTGCGAGTAAATCGTCACGATGATACTCGTCAAGCGTCATGCCGTCAGCGTTGAACATGAGCTTAGGCACAAAGAGCATAACCCCCGACAGGTCTTGGGGCAGCTGCTCCAGAATGTCACACGCGACGATGAGGCCGGTCACGTCCACGTTGCCGCCAAAGTAGCGGTTCTTGATGGCCGTGACAGTGCCGGCGAGTCCCTGGGGCGACTCCACAAAGCGGGCCACCGTGTCGCGTGCGCTGGCGCCCGAGAGGCACAGCAGGTGCTGGCTGCGGGCGGCGATGGCCTCGCGGACGCGGGCCAGCCGCTCAGCATCGGTAGTCAACACGTCGTCGGTCTCGTCCAGATACGAGCGGATCATGCCGATGCCGTCGTAGTACTGCGGATAGCCGTCGTAAAAGTCTGCCTCGGGAGGATCGATGCCGGCGTCCAGATAGAACTCGTCGCTCATCTGGAAGGTGTGGCGGCCAAAGCGTTCGTAGGCACGATCCTGGTAGGGACGGATCATGGCAATGGTTTCGCGCGCCAGTTCGGGCTTGTCGCTGTATGACCAGCTAAAGCGGTTTTGGTGCTTGGTAAAACCGAGCGGCACAATGCCCAGGCTTGTGATTTGCTCGTGCTCCTCGCAAAAGCGCAGGGTCTTTTCCAGCTCCTCGCCGTCGTTCATGCCGGGGCACAACACGATCTGCGCGTGGATCTCGATGCCGGCGGCCATGATGGCCTCGAGCACGTCCATGCCACGCTGGGCGTTGCGGCCCATCATGCGGCGGCGGACATCGGGGCTCACGGCATGGACCGACACGTTCATGGGGCTCATGTTGCGTTGGATGACGTTTTGAACATCTTTGTCGGAGAGGTTCGTGAGCGTGACAAAGTTGCCCTGTAAAAAGCTCAGGCGATAGTCGTCGTCGCGAATGTAGAGCGTGGAGCGGCCGCCCTTGGGGAGCATGGTCATAAAGCAGAACACGCAGGCGTTGACGCAGGTACGCATGCCGTCGAAGATGGGGCCATCGAACTCAAGGCCCCAGTCCTCGCCGGGAAAGCGGTCGAGCTCGACGGGGGTGACGGTGCCGTCGCGCGGATCGAATACCTCCAGCTCGACGGTGTCGTCATCTGCCTCCCAGAGCCACACGATCATGTCGGTGAGCGCCTCGCCGTTGACCGTGAGCACGCGCATGCCCGGCTCGATACCCACATCCCACGCGGGCGATTCGGGACGCACGTTCTTTACGAGCGCGCCTTCACCCGGCTCGGGGTCGCGGCTGCGCCCGTAATCGGCCACCTCGGCGGCGTATGCGGGTACGGTCTGGTCCATGATTAGCGGCAAAGCTCCTTGATGCGCGCGACGGCGCGCTCGATGTGTTCTTGCGGGGTGGAGGCTCCGGCGGTGATGCCGATGTGGTGAGCGTCGGTAAACCACGCGGCTTTGAGCTCGGAAGCTTCCTCGATGTGATACGTGCGGTCGCAGGCGTCTGCGCAAATCTGCGCCAGGCGGCGGGTGTTGCCCGAGTTCTTGCCGCCCACGACGACCATGCAATCACAGCGGTTGGCAAGTGCGGCGGCGGCCTGCTGGCGCTCGCTCGTGGCGGCGCAGATGGTGTTGATCACACGAAGCTCCTGTACGCGCGGGGTGATGGAGGCCACAACCTCGGCCAGGTTCTGCGCGGTCTGGGTGGTCTGTACAACCAGGCCCACCTTGCCCTTGAGCGACAGGGCATCGGCGTCGGCAGCACAGCTCACGACCTGCGCGTCATTGCCGGCGTGGCCCAGAATACCCTCGACCTCGGGGTGACCCGGCTCGCCTACGACCACCACGCGGTAGCCCTCGCGCACCAGGCGCTCGGCGGCCACATGAACCTTCTTCACGTAGGGGCAGGTGGCGTCGACGACGTTAAGGTCGCGCTTGCGGGCAGCATCGATCACCTGCGGGACCACGCCGTGTGCGCGGATGATCACGGTGCCGGTTGCGGCGTCGTCCAAGGTGTCGGCCAGGCCAACGCCTGCCTCAGCGAGCTCGCGTACCACGATGGGGTTATGGATGAGCGGACCCAGGGTGTGGACCTGAGTGCTCTCCCCTGCCTGGGGCGCGGCGGCAAGCGCCATGTCGAGCGCGCGCTGCACGCCGTAGCAGGTGCCGGCGTGGGCTGCAATCTCGATGGTGGGCGCGGTTGCCTGGTCGGACGCGGTCACGGCAGTGTTCGTCACGTTCTCGCTCATGGCTAGAACCTGCCCGGATGCTCGGCGCACAGCTCGTCTCGCATGGCGTATACGCGGTTCATGGCCTCGGACTCAAACCAGGCCAGGCGCTCCGTACGCTTAAGCCCGGCCGGCGCGTCCGAAAGCGAGACGGCCTTGCCGGCACGAATCCAGCACTTCTTGGGACGCATGAGCCTTTTGCTTGCAGGCGTGATGTCGGACCAGCCGCAGATGGCGAGCGGGTTGACGGGCGCCTTGCCCATCTGTGCGATGAGCGCAAAACCGCCGTGGACCTCGGGTTTGATCTCGCGCGAGCGGATGCGCGTGCCCTCGGGGAAGATCAGGACGTCCTCGCCGCGCCGCAGCGCATGCTGGGCGGCGCGCAGACACTTCATGTCGGCGGTGCCGCGCTCCACGGGGATGCCGCCAACGCGGCTAAAGGCCCAGCGCACAATCTTGCTCTTGGCGAACTCGGATTTAAAGATGGGGCGAATGCGGCGGCCCCCAAAGAACAGCGCCGTCTCCACGGCCAAGAGCTCAGCCATCGAGGTGTGGTTGCAGATGACCACGCTGCCGCGGCCTTCCTGGCGCTCAAACAGCAGGCCGGCGTCCTCGACCTTCCAACGCCACATGAGCTTGGAGAAGGCCCAAAGGATGGCCATAACCACGACGACGGTGCCGCGGATGAGCGCCGGGAACTCGGCGTAGGGGGCGTTGTAGTAATCCTCGGGCGTCTGCTTAAACAGGCGCATGGGCTACCTCCTTTGGTTGATGAGGCCCTCGATAATGCGGACGACCTCGTCGATGGTGTGGGCGGTGGAGTCGACGTGCACGGCGTCCTCGGCGGGCACGAGCGGGGCGACCTCGCGACTGCTGTCGAGCTTATCGCGCTGCTTGAGGGCGTCGAGGGTCTCGTCGACCTCGGCTTCGAGCTGCGCGGGTGTGAGCGGTTGGGCGTCGTTTTGGTGACGCTGCAGCGCGCGGCGGCGGGCGCGCTCACGCGGGTCGGCGGTCAGGAAGACCTTGACCTGCGCGTTAGGGAACACGACGGTTCCGATGTCGCGACCTTCGGCCACGATATCGCGGTCCTCGGCGGCGCGGCGCTGGTGGATGAGCATAGCAGCGCGTACGCCTGGGTAGGCCGAGACCTTGGACACGTTGGCGTCGACCTGCGGGGTGCGGATGGCGGCCGAAGCGTCCTGGCCGTCAATGGTCAGGCGCGTGTCCTCGCCGGTGCCGTTGGTAAAGCGAATCTCGATCTGCTCGGCGAGGGCGTCGATGGCCGCCTCGTCGTCCAGATCGATGCCGCGGTCGAGCGCGGCGAAGGTGACGGCGCGATACATGGCGCCCGTGTCGAGCTTGTTAAAGCCCAGCTGGCGGGCGATCTCCTTGGCGATGGTAGACTTGCCGGAACCGGCGGGGCCGTCGATGGCGACGATCATGCAATGCTTCCTTTCGATGGTTGACGTGCTGGTATGGTTCGCGGGCGCTGGGGCGCGGCGGGTTGCCTAGCCCGTGTAGCGCTCGCGGTAGGTGTTGCGCTTGGGTGCGGAGCCGTGGCTGCCGTGGTGACGCGTGCGGGTCGCGGTGTTGGCCGCGGGCGCGGCGGCGCGCTTGGAAGCGGCCTGCTTGGGCGGGATGCCGCCGGCCTTGAGGATCTGCACTTCGCGGTCGGTGAGCTCGCGCCACGAGCCCTTTGCCACGTCCTTGAGCTCCAGACCGGCAAAGTTACAGCGATGCAGGCGAATCACCGGGTGGCGAATCTTGCTCAGCATGCGCTTGACCTGGTTCTTGCGGCCTTCGCGGATGATGACCTCCACGGCGGTGGTACCGGGCTTGACGCCTTGCGGAGCCACGGCCTCTGCCTCGCGCGCGTTGATGACGCGGCAGATCGCCGGCTGGCACAGGCCGTCGTCGAGTTCGATGCCGCGGCGGAGTGGTTCTAAGTCGCGATCGGTCAGGTGGCCGTCCACGAGCGCCTGGTAGGTCTTATAGACATGCTTGCTGGGGTGCAGCAGATCCTGCGAAAGGTCGCCATCGGTGGTAAAGAGCAAAAGGCCTGTGGTGTCGCGGTCCAGGCGGCCCACCGGGAATAGTCCCGGAAAGCGGTCGCGGGGGACCAGGTCGGCCACGCAAGGGCGCTCCTGCGGGTCACTCATGGTAGTGAGGTAGCCGGTCGGCTTGTAGAGCATCAGGTACACGGCGCCCTGGTTGAGCTTGACGGGCATACCGTCGACCTCGATATGGTCGCGGTCGACGTCGACCTTGGTGCCCAGCTCGGTCGCGACCTCGCCGTTAACAGTCACGCGGCCGGCGGTCATCAGGTCCTCCGAGCCGCGTCGGCTCGCCACGCCCGCGCGCGCCAAAAAGCGCTGCAGGCGCATGGTATGCGGGTAGACGGGCTGGGCGTCGGTTGCGGGTACTGCGCCCACGACGCGCGTCTCCCCTACTTCGTTAGTCCTCGTCATGCAAATCCTCCGAGGTCTCGTCGACGACCAGGGTTTCCAAGCCCTCGACTGCCTCAACATCGTCAACATCGGTATCGAGCAGTTCGCGCTCTTCGTCCAAGTCCTCGGCCTGCTCCTCGAGCGTGGACTGAATGCTGCGGCCGCTCAGGCGCTCGCGGATAAACTGACGCGACTGCTCGTCGGGGGCAAACTGCTCCAGATCGGGCAGGTCGCGGGTGGAGCGTAGACCGAACTTTTCCAAGAAGGCGTTGGTCGTGCCGTAGATGATGGCCTGACCGCGCTGGGGATCGCGGCCGAGCTCGCGCACCAGGCCCTTGTCCACGAGCGAAGCGATGACGCCGTCGGAATTGACGCCACGGATGCCCTTGACCACCTCGCGCGTCACGGGCTGGTGGTATGCGATGACGGCCAGGGTTTCAAGCGCCGCCTGCGACAGCTTTTGCGTGTCCCAGCTCAGCACATAGGCCTCGACCACGTCGTGGTAGGCGGGATGCGTAAACAAGCGCCAGCCACCAGCGACCTCGCGTAGCTGAAAGCCGCGATTGGCCTCTTCGTACTCAACCTTGAGCTCGGCGAGCAGCGATGCGCACTCGCCCGGGGCGATATCCAGCGCACCTGCGAGCGCGGGCGCACTCACCGGGTCGCTCGACACCAGCAGCAGCGCCTCGAGGGCGCCTTTGAGGCTGTTTGCCTCCAGCGTGGAAAGGGTTGACATGGTTGCGGCTCCTATTCGGTGAGATCGGGGCCCTCGCCGGGCACGTATGCCTCGGCGCCCTCGACGCGGTTGATTTGAATGGTTCCAAAGATCTCGTCCTGGCTCAGCGTGAGCGAGCCACGCTTGGCTAGCTCGAGCATTGCTAGGAAGGTAACGACGAGCTGCTCGGTGGTGGCGTCGCCGTCCAACAGCTCGCGGAAGGTGCAGGTTTGGTGCGCCATGGTAAAGCGGTCGACAGAGGCCACGGTCAGGTCGAGCGGCACGCGATGCGGCGCCACGTGCTCGGCCTCCAGCAAGAAGGTCTGTCGCTTACCGTCCAGGTCGGCACAGATGACGGCAAGACCGCGCAGGGTGATGCCAGCTAGGTAGTCGGGCATGAGGCCTAAAAACTCCGGGTCGGGGCCGGCCACACGCGGGTGCATGCGGCTTTCGGCCTGCATGCGGGCACCGAGGGCCGCAGCCGCGCCCTTAAACTGCTTGTAGGCGATCAGGCGCTGGATCAGGACCTCGCGCAAGGCGTCGCCGTCGAGCGTGCTGAGCTCCTCGAGGTCTTCGTCGAACTCGTCATCGTCGTCATCAGCTTTGCGCGGGGCTTCCTGCGGTACCAGCGAGGCGGCCTTGATGTCCAAAAGGGTTGCCGCGACCAGCAAAAAGTCGCTCGCCACGTCCAGGTCCAACGCCTCGATGCGCTCGGCCTCGGCAAGGTACTGCTCGGCCACCTCGCTGATGGAGATGGCGCCGATATCAACTTTTTGGCGGGTAACCAGCTGCAGCAGCAGGTCGAACGGTCCGCTGTAGACCTGCGTCGACACGCGATACGACATCTTCGACCTCCTTTGACGGCGCCTTCGCGGCGCGGTTTGGGTGCATGTTTCGACCGTTTTGCACGGTCGACCTGTAAGTTTACCTTAGATGCCGGCGATTGCGAAGTTGAGCAGCTGCTCAGCAAGCGGATACACGGTAACGTCGAAATAGCGGCCGATCACGTCGATGCCGGTCCACATGGGCAACAGGTACAGAACCAAGATGAGGATGGGCATAGCGTATTGCTGCAGACGGTAATAGTTGTTGAGCGCCTTGCCTTTGAGGAACGGCACGATGATCGACAAGCCGTCGAGCGGCGGGATCGGGATGAGGTTGAAGAACGCGAGCGACAGGTTGACCACGATAAAGGTGGCGCCGAAGTTCATGATCTGGGACGCCACGGCAAAGGACATGCTGGCGTAGAGGTTGCCGTACATTGCGTGCATGAGGGCGGCCGCGAGGCACGCGAGCGCGATGTTCGATGCGGGGCCGGCTGCGCTCACTAGGACCTCGTCACGCTTGGGGTGCTTGAGGTTGTTAAGGTAGACGGGCACGGGCTTGGCGAAGGCGAACACCGGGCCACCGGCTGCGAGCATGAGCAGCGGCAGGATGATGGTGCCAAACGGGTCGATATGGTTGAGCGGGTTGAGCGAGACACGACCGCGCGATCGGGCCGTCTTGTCGCCGAGCGCCCAGGCTGCGGCGGCGTGCGCACTCTCGTGGATAACGATGCCCACGAT
>DYAA01000212.1 GCA_019419405.1 Collinsella sp.
GATCGCTTAACACCTTTCCGATGGGCAGTGAGTTTCGTCTGGTAATCCTCGATGGCTGCTCAAAGCTCGCCAAGGCGGTCTCGGAGCCGCTCGTTGGGTATCTGGCGAGTCCCAGCCCCACAACGGTCTGCCTCATCATCGCCGACTCACTTGCCAAGAATACGCGCCTGTATAAGGCAATCGCCAAGATCGACAAGAAGGCTATCGTCGATTGCTCGGGTACCAAGCGCTGGGAACTGCCGCGCCGTGTTCAGCAGATGGCGACGCAGCGCGGTAAGTCGATTTCGACGGCGGCCGCCGAGGAGCTCGTCTCGCGTTCGGGCGAAAACACGCGCATGCTCGATAACGACTTGGCTAAGCTTGCCCAGATGGTCGAGTCGCCTCAGATTGAACTTGCCGATGTTGAGCGCTGGATTGTTCGTACGGCCGAGGTCCAACCCTGGGACTTCCTCAACGCCGTCTCGGCTCGCGATATGCGGCGTTCGCTCGAGCTCTTTAAGCTCCTGCCCTCCAAGAGCTACGTGTGGACTTACACATTGCTGTGCGGTCGCATTCGCGAGCTTATCGTCGCCAAGGCGCTCGACGCGCGTGGGCAGGGTCGCGAGCTGGCCGCAACGCTCAAGCTCCAGTCCTGGCAGGTCAAGAATCACCTGACCTGGGCACGTCGCTTTTCGATGGCAGAGCTCATCGCAGCGCTCGAGGGTGCGGTCGATGTGGAGCTCGCGCTCAAGGGTTCGGCCGATTCTCAGACGGCGCTTTTGCTCTGGATTACGAACATCTTGAGAAAATCGTGATGATACCTGCCTATTTGACAAATTCGTTCTATCCCTTTGAGAGGGAGCGTGCTATAGTAGGCGCTTGCATGACCTCACCGTGTCTCAGAGGTGTCATACATTTTTTGCAAGGAACTCGAAAGGAACTCCAGAAGTGGCAAACATCAAGTCTCAGAAGAAGCGTATCCGCACCAATGAGGCAGCTCGCATGCGTAACAAGGCTGTCAAGTCCGAGCTCAAGACGCTGACCAAGCACGTCCAGTCCGCCGTCGCCGAGGGCGACGCCGAGAAGGCCCAGGCTGCCCTCAAGACCGTCACCAAGCGTCTCGACATGGCTGCCGCCAAGCATGTTATCCACAAGAACCAGGCTTCCAACCGCAAGTCCGGTCTTGCCAAGCTCGTGAACAGCATCAACGCCTAAGTTGTAAATTTCACACCACACAGATTACGCGCATAAATGGAGCCTGTTTTATGGAACAGGCTCCATTTTTGTACCGCTCGGGTAAGATAGTCCGCATGAATACTTCAATTGACATTTCCCACATCCGCAACTTCTCGATCGTTGCGCATATCGACCATGGCAAGTCCACGATCAGCGACCGCATCCTCGAGCTCACCCATACCGTCGACGAACGCGACATGGAGTCGCAGCTGCTCGACACCATGGATATCGAGCGCGAGCGCGGCATTACGATCAAGTCCAATGCCGTCCGCGTTTCCTATGACGCCGACGATGGTGAGACGTATCAGTTCAATCTGATCGATACGCCGGGCCACGTTGACTTTACCTATGAGGTCTCGCGCTCGCTGGCAGCCTGTGAGGGCGCGGTACTCGTTGTCGACGCCACGCAGGGCGTCGAGGCGCAGACCGTTTCCAACGCGACGCTCGCCATGAACGCCAATCTGGACATTGTGCCCGCCATCAACAAGATCGACCTGCCCTCGGCCCATCCCGACGAGGTTAAGACCGAGATCGAGGACGACCTGGCGATTCCCGCCGATGATGCCGTGTGCGTCTCGGGCAAGACCGGCGAGGGCATTCACGATCTGCTGGAGTCCATCGTCTTTTTGATTTCGCCGCCTAAGGGCGATGCAAACGCTCCGCTCAAAGCGCTCATTTTGGATTCGTACTTTGACGAGTATCGCGGTGTGGTGGCTACGGTGCGCGTCTTCGATGGTTCCATCAAAAAGGGCGATACTCTGCTTATGATGCAGGCCAAGGGTGACTTTTTGGTCGACGGCGTGGGCGTCAAGCGTCCTGCCGAGACCCCGGTCGACGCGCTGACCGTCGGCGAGGTTGGCTATGTGGTCACGGGTCTGAAGGACCCCGAGGCTGTGCGCGTGGGCGATACCCTTACGTGGGCTTCGAACCCCTGCCCCGAGCCTCTGCCGGGCTACCGCGAGGCCAAGCCCATGGTCTACACGGGCCTGTTCCCGATCGACAACAAGGACTACGAGAACCTGCGTGACGCCCTCGATAAGCTGCACGTCAACGACCCGTCGTTGGTGTGGGAGCCCGAGACGTCGGTGGCGCTCGGTTTCGGCTTCCGCGTGGGCTTCCTGGGCCTGCTGCACATGGAAGTCGTCAAGGAACGCCTGGAGCGCGAGTTCAACCTGGACCTCATTGCCACGAGTCCCTCGGTCGACTATCACGTCTACAAGACCGACGGCGAAATGATCGATGTCCGCAGTCCGCAGGACCTTCCCGAGGCCACGCGCATCGAACGTATCGAGGAACCCTACCTCAAGGCAAAGATCATCTGCCCGCCTGAGTACACGGGTGCCGTCATGCAGCTCGCCATCGAGCACCGCGGCGTCACAACCGACATGATCCACCTGACGAGCAAATCGGTCGAGATGCGCTTCGATATGCCGCTCGCTGAGCTCATCTTGGACTTCTTCGATCAGCTCAAGAGCCGCACCAAGGGTTACGCCTCGCTCGACTATGAGTTCAACGAATATCGCCCCTCTGAGCTCGTCAAGCTCGACATCCTGCTTTCGGGCGACGAGGTGGACGCGCTTTCGTTTATCGTCCATAAGGACAAGGCATATGGCCTGGCCCGTGGCCTGTGCGACAAGCTCAAGGAGATCATCCCGCGTCAGCTGTTCGAGGTGCCCATCCAGGGTGCTATCGGCAACAAGATCATCGCCCGTTCCACCGTCAAGGCGCGTCGCAAGGACGTTCTTGCTAAGTGCTACGGCGGCGATATCTCGCGTAAGCGCAAGCTGCTCGAGAAGCAGAAAGAGGGCAAGAAGCGCATGAAGGCCATCGGATCGGTCGAGGTCCCGCAGGAGGCCTTTATGGCGATCCTCAAGGTGGACGAGTAGGTCTATGGCGCTTTCTGAATACAGCAAGCGGCTGCTGGGCGCCTATGCCGAGCAGCCGTTCCTTATGGCTCCCATGGCGGGCGTGACCGACCCTGCCTACCGTATCATGTGCCGCCGCCGCGGTGCCAACCTTGCCTACAGCGAGATGGTGAGCGTGGCGGGCCTTGCCTATGCCAGCAATAAGACGTGGCGCCTGGTGCTACCGGCCGACGAGGAGCAGCAGATTTGCGTGCAGCTCTTTGGCTCCAAACCCGATCAGTTTGCGAGCGCCGTCGCTGCCGTCGAGGAACGTGTGGGCGATCGCCTGTCGCTCATCGATATCAACATGGCATGTCCCGCCCGCAAGGTCGTTACCAAGGGCGAGGGCTCGGCGCTCATGCGCACGCCCGACCTGGCCGAGAAGATCGTCGAGGCCACGGTGGGCGCGGCGCACGTGCCCGTGACCGTCAAGATTCGCAAGGGCTTTTATGCCGAGGACCGCAATGCCGCGACATTTGCCCAGATGCTTGAGAGTGCAGGGGCTGCCGCAGTCGCCGTGCATGGTCGTTGCGCCACGCAGCTCTACACGGGCCAGGCCGATTGGTCTGTCGTCGATGAGGTTGCCGACGCTGTCGAGATTCCCGTGATTGGTTCGGGCGATGTGTTCTCGGCCGAGGACGCTGCTGAGCATCTGCACGGCTCGGGTGCCAGCGCGGTGTTTATCGCGCGCGGCATCTACGGCAATCCGTGGGTGTTCGGCGATGCCCGAGCCCTTGCACTCGATGGCACGCCGGTTCCTTCTCGCTCCTCGGTCGAGCGCCTGGAGGCTCTGCGCGAGCACCTGACGTTGACGCACGAGCTTCTGCCGCTCATGTCGCGTGCTCGCACGTACGCAAGCTGGTACTTAAAGGGTATGCCCCATGCCGCCGCCTGGCGCGCTCAGGTGGTGCGTTGCTCTACGTACGAGGAGTTTATGGCGCTGGTCGATGATATCGAGCGCGACGTGGTGGCCTGCGAGGCCGCGCTTGCCGCCGGCGAGTCGGTGCCTGCTCATCCGCTGGAGGCCTAACGGTGGCCGTTACCGCGCTGTACGTGCACGTGCCGTTTTGCGCTCAAAAGTGCCGGTACTGCGACTTTGACTCGCGCAGCTTTGCTGCGTATGATTTGGATGCCGCGCTTGATTCCTATTTTGAGCAGTTGTATGCGCGCCTCGATTCCTTTGGCGACGCCGGGGCGCTTGCGCAGGTCTGCACGGTCTATACTGGCGGCGGCACGCCATCGCTGGCAGGGGAGCGCCTGGTGGAACTTGCCCGGCGTATCTCCATGTGGTGCAAACCCTTTGAATTTACTTGCGAAGCCAATCCTGAGTCCCTGACCGCTGAGCTCGCCACCGCGCTTGCCGAGGCGGGTGTCACGCGCATCTCTCTGGGCGTGCAAACCCTCGACAATACCGAGCTGGCTGCTATTGGCCGCATTCACGATGCTAATCGCGCACTTGCGGCTATCGCGACGGTGAAGGACGCTGGCCTCGATGTGTCGTGCGACCTGATGTGCGGCCTTCCCGGGCAGACGGCCGCAAACTGGCGGAGCACGCTCGATGGCGTGTTGGCGGCGGCGCCTCATCATGTGTCGGTCTACCCGCTCACGCTCGAGGAGGGGACGCCCCTTTACCGCATGGCGTGCCGTGACGAGTCGCTCGAGCCCGATGAGGATTTTCAGGCTTCGTGCATGGACGCGGCGCGTGAGCGCCTGGGTGCGGCCGGCTATCATCCGTATGAGGTGGCGAGCTACGCGCTCGACGGCCATGAGTGCGCCCATAACATTGCCTACTGGACCGGGCGGGGCTACCTGGGCCTGGGCCGTTCTGCCGCCGGTATGCTTGATACTGGGGATTTCGACCGTCTTGCAGGTTTGTTCCCCGGCGTGTCTGCTCGAGGCGACGCGTACCGTGTGCGTTTGGTTCAGCGCGACGATGACGCGACGTCGTTTGAGGCCGAATACCTGTCGCAGCGAGAGGCTGCGGCCGAAGACCTGATGCTCGCTTGTCGCATGACGCGCGGTATTGCGTCCGACCTGTTGGTTCGCGCGGCTCGTGTCATCCCGGCCGATGAGCTGACAGCCGCTTGTGATCGCGCGCTCGAATTGGGTCTTGCCACTTGGGTGCCCGAGACGCTCGGGGTCCATGAGGGACCCTTTACTTCGGCAGATGTCGTCGCGGGCCATGTTCGAGCTCGTTTAGCACCGACACACCTGGGCTGGCTCGATGGAAATGTTCTGTTCGAGCTGTTTTGGGATCTAGCTTAGGCCGCTCGGGTAGAATTACCGGAATATATACGCTGCTGTGAGCAGGAGGTTGCCGCGCATGGCGACGATGAACGAAAAAGATTACTACGAGATTCTAGGTGTCTCCAAGGACGCCACCTCGCGTGATATTCAAAAGGCCTTCCAGCAAAAGGCCCGTAAGCTCCATCCGGACGTCAACAAAGAGCCGGATGCCGAGGAAAAGTTTAAAGAGGTTTCCGAGGCCTACGCCGTGCTTTCGGATGAGCAAAAACGTGCGCGCTACGATGCCATGCGTTCTGGCAATCCCTTTGCCGGTGCCCCTACGGCTTCGCCCTATGGTGGCGGCTATGCCGGCAACACGGGCTATGGCAATCCCTTTGAGGGCGGCTTTCCTTTTGGCGGTGCCTGGGGCCAGCAGCGTCGCGGCCAGGCTGCCTACAATCCCGAGAACGGCGCCAACGTGGTCGTCGATATCAAACTGGACGCCAAGGAGGCCAAGGACGGTGCCCGCAAGACCGTCCGCTATACGCGCTTCGATACCTGTGGTCACTGCGGCGGCTCGGGGTCTGTCTCCTCCGAGCATGCCCATACCTGCCCGAGCTGCGGTGGCCGCGGGCACATCGACGTCGACTTGTCCTTCCTGTTTGGTGCGGGCACGTTCCAGTCGGTCTGCCCCGAGTGCGGCGGTTCCGGTAAGGTCGTGGCCGACCCCTGCCCCGATTGCGGTGGCAGCGGTCGTACTCGCGTAACCTCCGAGCAGACGATTGAGTTTCCTGCCGGCACGCACGATGGCGACGAGGTCCGCATTAGCGGCATGGGTCACGCCGGCACTAACGGTGCCGCTGGCGGTGATCTAGTCGGCCGTGCCCATGTCGAGTCCGAGCGCTTGGAAGGCAAAGCTCGTACCGGTTTTTACCTGATGGGCATCGTGGCGCCGTTTTTGGTACTCTCGGCCATCTCGGGCGTGTTCTCGGCCTTTGCTGTGATGTGCTTTATTCCGTTTACCATGGGCCTGTTCATGGTGCTTTCGGACGGCGTGCTTCATCGCAGCCTGCTGTGGTGGAAGCGCGGTGCGATGCAGTTTGCCAACGGTTTTGCCAATGGCTTCATGTTCGCGCTCGTGTCGGTTTGGTTCGCGAGCTGCTCGCAACGGGCCATGCTTTCGCCTTACGGAATGCAATAACATCAAACCCTCTGTTTGCGGTTGGCCCAGCTTGGGTATAGGACGCACTGTGACAATAATGAAAGTCGGAAGGATTCGGTCGTGTCGGAAAATAGGGATTACTACGAGGTACTTGGCGTCGACAAGGATGCCGACGCGCGGACGATTAAGCGCGCGTTTCTAAAGAAGGCCCGTACCGTACACCCGGACGTTTCGGACGACCCCGAGGCCGAGGCCAAGTTCAAGGAGCTCAACGAGGCCTATTCCGTTCTTTCCGATGGGCAGAAGCGTGCTAACTACGACCGTTACGGCACTGCCGACGGCCCTGGTGGTTCGGGCTACGTCGATATCAACGATATCTTTGGTGGTATGGGCATGGACGACTTGTTCTCGTCGTTTTTTGGCGGCGGTGCCGGCGGTGGCGCCCGCAGCCGTCGCGAGCGTCGTCGCGGTCGTGACATGGCCATCTCGCTTTCGGTGACGCTCGAGGAGGCGGCGCTCGGCTGCAAAAAGACAATCAGCTATGACCGCTTTGCTCCTTGCGAGGACTGCAATGGCACCGGTAGGGCAGAGGGCGCACAGGAAAAGCAGTGCGGCCGCTGCCACGGCACGGGCTATGTCACGACGGTTCAGCGATCGTTTTTGGGCCAGGTTCAGTCTTCCTCGCCTTGCCCCGACTGCCATGGCGAGGGCACGGTTATCGACCATCCCTGCGAGACCTGCGATGGTCAGGGCCGCACGCCTTCGCATGAAAAGATTGACATCGATATTCCCGCCGGCGTTTCGACCGGTCGACAGCTGCGTGTGAGCGGCTTTGGCGAGGCCGGTCTTCGCGGCGAGCCTTCGGGCGACTTGATTGTCAACGTGCGCGTTGCCGACCATGAGCGCTTTAAGCGCAACGGTGACGACCTGTACCTGGTGAGCGATATCTCGATTGCGCAGGCTGCGCTCGGCTGCGAGATCGATGTCGAGGGCATTATGCCCGACGAGGTCGTTAAGGTGTGCGTCCCCGCCGGCGCCCAGTACGGCGACACCGTGAGCGTCAATAATTACGGCATGCCGCGCATTGGCGGTGGCGGTTCGCGTGGCCGCTTGATCGTTCAACTGCGCGTGGTCGTTCCCACCAGTCTTTCCAATAAGCAGCGCGAGCTGCTCCGTGCTTTTGCCGATGAGATGGGCGATGACGTCGCTTCCGGTAAGAAGTCGGTGACCGACCGTATCAAGAGTGCCCTCGACGATATCCTCGATTAAGGAGCCCGCGTGCTCGCACCCCATATTTCCGTCGTCAACCTCGGCTGCCGTGTCAACCGGGTTGAGTCTGACCGTATCACTGCCGATCTTATGCGCCTGGGTTTTGCTATGGTGGAGCCCCAGGATGCCGACCTGATCGTCATTAACACCTGTGCCGTTACGGGCGAGGCCGAGGCCAAGACCCGTAAGGCCGTCCGTCATGCGCTGGCCCATCCAAATGAGCCCTATGTAGTCGTGACCGGATGCGTGGTCAATTTGCATCCCGAGGAGCTGTTGGAGCTTTCGGATCGCGTGATTGCCGAGCCGTCTAAGATCGATGTCGCCGAACGTGTCTGCGATGTGCTGGGTGTCGAATCCGATAGTGTGGCCGCCTGCAGCGACAGCGATGTGGTCGACGCTCTGGGTCGCTCGCGTCTGGGTGTGAAGATCCAGGATGGCTGCAACCACCGTTGCACCTATTGCATCGTGTGGAAGGCCCGCGGTCCCGAGCGTTCCGTGCCCGTCGAGTCCGTGCTTGAGCAAGTTCGCGAGGCCCAGGAGGCCGGCGTGCCCGAGGTGGTGCTGACCGGTGTGAACCTGGGTGCCTACGATGGCAAGAGCGCGACCGACGAGCATGTCGAAATCGATGAGCTGCTCGAGGCCATCATGGAGCGCACGACTATTGCGCATGTGCGCATTTCCTCGGTCGAACCCATGGATATCTCTGAGCGCCTGCTTAAGGTTATGGCGCGCTATCCGCAGCGTATTGCCCCGTTTTTGCACCTGCCCGTACAGTCCGGCTGTACGGCGACGCTGCATCGCATGGGTCGTCCCTATAGTGCCGAGGCCTTTGAGGACACGGTGCGCATGATTCGCGCCATCCTGCCGCAGGCGTCTCTTTCGTGCGACGTCATCGTCGGTTTTCCTGGTGAGACGGACGAGGAGTTCGAGGAGTCGCTGGCGCTGTGCCGCCGCGTGGGGTTCTCGCGTATGCACGTGTTCCGCTACAGTAAGCGTCCCGGTACCCTTGCTGCCGACATGCCCGACCAGGTGCCGCCCGAGGTTATGGCCGAGCGCAGCCGCCGTATGCGAGACGCGGCGCAGGAGCTCGCTATCGCCGACGCTCGTCGTCGCGTGGGCACCGTTGAGCGCGCCGTGCTCGAGTATGGTGACAACCTGACGCTCGGTTCGTTCCATCATGCCCGTCTTGACGATACCTGTGGACTTACAGCCCCGTGCCTGCTCGATGTTGCTATCATCGGAGTCGATGATTCCGGCTTGGTCCATGCGCGCAGGGAGGTCCATGGAAGCCTCGAAGATTAGACTTACCGTTCCCGAGGGAGTTGATCCCTCGCGTGTTTTGGGCGCCGGCGACGGCGTCCTTCGTGCGCTCGAGAGCTTGGTTCGCGCTCACGTGGTCGCCCGTGGCGATAGGATCTCCGTGAGCGGCGACCCGGACGAGGTCGAGCTCGTGGCTCGCTTTTTCGAACATGCTTTTCGCGAGGCGGCGGCCGGTCGTACCCTGTCTGCCGACGATGTCTCGCGTTGCCTGGCCGTCTTGCGCGACGGCGAGCATGAGGCCACATCGCTTCGCGATGACGTGCTGCTTTCGTATCGCGGTCGCGTCATTCGTCCCAAGACGCTTGGGCAAAAGCGCTATGTGGATGCCATTCGCTCGCATACCATCACCTTTGGCTTGGGTCCTGCCGGTACCGGTAAGACCTATCTGGCCATGGCGCTCGCCGTTGCCGCGCTCAAGCGCCATGAGGTGGGCCGTTTGATCTTGACGCGTCCGGTTGTCGAAGCAGGGGAGAACCTGGGCTTTTTGCCCGGCACCCTCGAGGAAAAGATCGATCCGTACATGCGCCCGCTCTACGATGCCCTTTTTGACATGATGGATCGTGAGCGCACCGATGAGCTTATGGAGCGCGGCGTGATCGAGATCGCCCCGCTCGCCTACATGCGCGGTCGTACGCTGAGCGATGCTTTCGTGGTGCTCGACGAGGCGCAAAATACCACGCCCGAGCAGATGAAGATGTTCCTGACACGCCTTGGATTCAACTCCAAGTTCGTGATTACCGGCGACCTCAGCCAGCGCGACCTGGTGGGTCGTCGTGGTGGCTTGGCGGATGTCGAGAAGATTTTGGGCCGTGTCGACGATGTGGCATTTTCTCACCTCGAGCGTGCCGACGTGGTGCGTCATGCCCTAGTGGGTTGTATCGTTGAGGCATATGATGCTTATGATGACGTGCGTGAGCAACGCTCACGCGACCGAAAGGAGTCCCGTTGAGTGTATTGATCAGCAACGATGCCGAGCTCGATACGCTGCTCGATGCTCAGGAGGTGGAGCACATCTGCGAGGTCGTGCTTGCCGCCGAGGGCGTTGAGCGTGAAGTCGAGATTTCCCTTTCGTATGTCGACGAGGACGAGATGCACGAGCTCAACCACGAGTGGCGCGGTATCGACCGCACCACCGATGTGCTCTCGTTTGAGTGCGATTCGGCCTTTGACGATGACATTCCCGCCGATGAGACGCTCGAGCTCGGCGATATCATCTTGGCCCCGCAGGTTATTGCCCGTCAGGCCCCCGGTTTTGGCAATAGCCCCGCTGACGAGTGCCGTCTGATGCTCGTTCACGGCATGCTGCACCTGCTGGGCTATGACCACATCGAGGACGACGAGGCCGAGGTTATGGAGGCCCGCGAGGACGCTATCCTGCGCGATCTGGCGCTCGAGCGCGGCGAGGATCCCAAACTGGTTCACGTCGGCCCCATCACCAATCATGCCCACGACTAGGAGCCGTTTATGATTCCCGGATCGAACAAGGACCATCCGTCCTTTTTAAAGTCGTTCTCCTACGCCATGGAGGGCTTCGTCACCGCCGTCAAGACCGAGCGCAACATTAAGGTCATGCTCGTGGCGGGCGTGTGCACCGTCATTGCCGGCTGCATCGTGGGGCTCGACATTGCCGAGTGGGCCACGATTATCATTTGCTGCGGCCTGGTGATTCACGGCGAGCTGTGCAATACCGCCATGGAGGCCATTGTCGATCTGGCGACCCAGGAGCTCCATCCGCTGGCAAAACGCGCCAAGGACATCGCCGCCGCCTCTGTATACGTTCTTTCCATCACCGCCGCGATTGTGGGCGTGCTGGTATTTGCCCACGCGCTCGGCTTTATTTAGAAAGGGATTCCCATGTCCGACAATATGCAGTCTACCGATGAGATTTTGGACGACGAGTCCCCGGATGCTAAGGCGACCGAGGCCTATGAGGAAGTCGAGGAGTTCGACCCGTTTGAGGGCATGAGCGACGAGGAGCTCGACGCCCTGTGCGATGAGGACGACAGCCTCGCGGGCTTTGGCGACGTTGAGCCCGGTTTCCGCAGTGGCTTCGTGGCCTTGGTCGGCCGCCCCAACGCCGGTAAGTCAACGCTGCTCAACGCCTGCTATGGCAAAAAGGTCGCCATCACCTCGCCGGTGGCCCAGACGACCCGCCGCCGCATGCGCGCCGTCGTCAACCGTCCCGGCTACCAGCTGGTCTTTGTCGATACCCCGGGTATCCACAAGCCCAAGGACGGTCTAGGGTCCGAGCTGAACAAGAGCGCGCTGTTCGAGCTGAACGATGTCGATGTTGTCGCGTTTTTGATTGATGCCACCAAACCGATCGGCAGGGGAGACGCCTGGGTTGCCGAGCGTGTCAAGAATGCCCGTTCCAAGAAGGTCCTGGTGCTCACCAAGGCCGATGAGGCCGACCCCGCACAGGTCATGGAGCAGCTTAAGGCAGCCCACGAGCTTATGGACTTTGACGACGAGATCGTGACGTCGTCGGTCAAGAACTTCAACGTCGATGCCTTTATCGAGACCGTTGCGCACTTTTTGCCCGAGGGCCCGCGTTGGTTCCCCGAGGACATGGGTACCGACGCTTCTGACGAGACGCTCGTTGCCGAGTTTGTGCGCGAGAAGGTCTTGCGCCGCACCCGTGATGAGATCCCTCACTCCGTTGGCGTAATCTGCGACGCGCTCGAGCAGACCAAGAAGGTGCTGCGCGTGCACGCCACTATTTACGTCGAGCGCGAGGGCCAAAAGGGCATCATCATCGGCAAGGGCGGCGAGATGATCAAGCATATCGGTATCGACGCCCGTCGCGATCTTGAGCGCATTTTTGGCACGCAGGTCTTTTTGGAGCTGGACGTGAAGGTCAAGGCCGGCTGGCGTGACGACGAGGCCCAGATTCGCCGCTTTGGCTACAACGCCGAGGACTAAGGACGCGCAGCGCGCATGGCAGGCTCCCGGACATATCGCACGAAGGTGCTCGTCCTCGATAAGACGAAGCTCAAAGAGACGGACCTGATCTTGACGATGCTTGACGAGCGGGGTCGTCAGGTTCGTGCCGTGGCAAAGGGGGCCCGCAAACCCGGTGGGCGCTTGGCGGCGCGCTGCGAATTATTCTGTACCGTCGATATGCTGCTCGCACATGGACGCTCGCTCGACGTTGTTTCTCAGGCCGAGCTTTTGGAAGCGCCGGTTGGCGCCGCGCCCGATTACGAGACGACCTGCGCCGCAAGCGCGATTGCCGAGGTCGCACGCGTGTGCTCATTCGAGGACGCCGAGGACCCGTTTACCTTTGCCATCACGCAGCGGGCGCTCACGCTTGTCGGCTGTGGGCTCGACTCGGCACATATGGACCTGCTCGTGGCGGCCTTTGTCTTTAAACTTCTGTCGCACGTGGGCTATCGACCCGATTTTTCGGCCTGCGTGCTGTGCGGAGACCCCATGCTGTCGTACTTTTCGCCCCAGGCGGGCGGGCTCATGTGCGGTTCGTGCGCGTCGAGCGTTCCGGGTGCCGAGCTGGTTTCGACCGGTGAGGTCGAGTGGCTGCGCGCCCTCATGTCCATGACCTTCGATGCACTCATGGTCGAGCGAATCGACCCGCATACGGCGGCGTTCTTGCTCGGGCTTTCGCATGTGTGGGCTGCGACGCACACCGACCAGCGCCTCCGTGCGATGGAATTCATGTTGGGTCGGTGATGATGCGCATGGGCGGTCTGCTTGTGGTAACATACCGACCTGTTGGTACCTCGACCTTGGATGCTCGCTCCACCGACGGCTTCCCAGTCCGAGGCGAATAGTGTCGCCCGCGGGCGACAAGAAACGAAAGGTGAAACAATGACTGTTTCCAAAGAGCGCAAGGCTGAGCTGACTGCCCAGTTCGGTAACACCCCGGTCGACACCGGCAACCCCAAGGTTCAGGTCGCCATCCTGTCCGAGCGCATCAAGGAGCTGACCGAACACATGAAGTCCCACCAGAAGGACTTCCACACCCGTCGTGGCCTGCTCATGCTCGTCGGCCGTCGTCGTCGTCTTCTCTCCTACATCAAGAAGAACGACATCGTCGAGTACCGTGAGCTCATCAAGGCTCTGGGCATCCGCGACAACATCCAGTAAGGATTTGTACATGCTAAGAGCGTCCTGCGCAGCGGGGCGCTCTTTTTGTGTAAGGGCGCGAACAATCACGCTCTGAAGCGTGGCGGGGGCAGGGGGCCCGCGTCACATGAGAAGCCCACAGGCAAGGGGCCTGTGGGGTAAAGGAGAACAATGACACTCGTATCCAAGACCTTTGAGCTGTACGGCAAGACCTACACCTTTGAGTCCGGCGAGCTTGCCAAGCAGGCCACCGGCGCCTGCCTGGTCAAGCAGGGCGACACCACGATGCTCGACACCGTGGTTGTCTCCAAGGAGCGCAAGAACTACGACTTCTTCCCGCTGACCGTCGACTTCAACGAGAAGATGTACGCAGCCGGCCGCATCCCGGGTGGTTACCTCAAGCGTGAGGGCCGTCCCAGCGAGAAGGCCACGCTCACCGCACGCATGATCGACCGCCCGATTCGCCCGAGCTTCCCGGACGGCTTCCGCAACGAGGTGCACATTGTCGCCACCTCGCTCGTCGCCGACCAGGTCAACCCCTTCGACGTCATCAACGTCATGGGTGCCTCCCTGGCCATGACGCTCGGCGGCGTGCCCTTCGAGGGTCCGCTTGCCTGCGTGCGCATCGGCCGCAACGTGGAGACCGGCGAGTTTATCGTCAACCCCACCTATGAGGAGCGCGAGAACTCCGATCTGGACCTGGAGCTGGGTGGCTCCGCCGACTTCATCTCGATGGTCGAGGCCGGCGCCGAGGAGATCTCCGAGGACGACATGCTCGCCGCCATGAAGTTTGGCCAGGAAGCCCTTGCTGCCTTCTGCCAGGCTCAACACGAGTTCGTCGCCGAGTGGGAGCAGGTCAACGGCGCCATCGTCAAGAAGGAGTACCCGCTCGACCAACCCGTCGAGGAGGTCCAGGAGCGCATCTTCGCTCACTACGACGAGATGGCAGCCGCCCTTCGCGACGCCGACAAGCTCTCCCGTATCGGCAAGGTCGAGGCTCTGAAGGAGTCCATCCGTGCCGAGTTCACCGAGGAGGAGCAGTCCGCTTGGGAGCGCGAGATTCCCGTGGCGCTCAAGAAGCTCGAGAAGAAGGCTATGCGTACCATGGTCGTCGAGACCGGCGAGCGCGTCGACGGCCGTGCCGCCGATGAGATTCGCCCCATCATGGTGAAGGATAACTACCTGCCGCTCGTTCACGGCTCCGGTCTGTTCCAGCGTGGCCAGACCCAGGTGCTTTCCGTCCTGTCGCTCGGTATGCTCAACGAGGGCCAGCGTCTGGATACCATCGAGCCCACCGAGGGCAAGCGCTACATGCACCACTACAACTTCCCGCCGTTCTGCACCGGCGAGACCGGCCGCATGGGCAGCCCCAAGCGCCGCGAGATCGGCCACGGCAACCTGGCTGAGCGCGCTTTGCTTCCGGTGCTCCCCGACGAGAACGAGTTCCCCTACGCCATCCGCGTCGTCTCCGAGGTCATGGAGTCCAACGGCTCCTCTTCGATGGCTTCGACCTGCGGCTCCACGCTCGCCCTTATGGACGGCGGCGTGCCCATTAAGCGCCCGGTCTCCGGTATCGCCATGGGCCTGATCCAGGAGGAGGGCAAGACCGTGGTCCTGTCCGACATCCAGGGTCTCGAGGACTTCCTTGGCGACATGGACTTTAAGGTCACCGGCACCACCGAGGGCATTACCGCTCTGCAGATGGACAACAAGGCCACTGGTCTTACCTTTGACATCTTGGCCCGCGCCCTGCAGCAGGCCAAGGAGGGTCGCGCCTTCATCCTGCAGAAGATGCTCGATGTGATCCCCGAGCCGCGCCACACCACGCGCAGCACCGCTCCGCGTATCGTCTCCATCCAGGTTCCGACTGACAAGATTCGCGACGTCATCGGTTCCGGCGGTAAGGTCATCCGCGGCATCCAGGACGAGACCGGCGCTTCGGTCGACATCCAGGAGGACGGCACCGTCTTTGTCGGCGGCACCGGCGAGTCCGTCGATCAGGCTGTCGAGCGTATCAAGCTCATCATCAAGGTTCCCGAGCCGGGCGAGGAGTACACCGGTCGTGTGGTCTCCATCCAGCCCTTCGGCGCCTTCGTCAACCTGCTGCCCGGCAAGGACGGCCTGCTGCACATCTCCCGCGTCGCCAAGGGCCGCGTGGAGAAGGTCGAGGATGTCCTTAACGTGGGCGACGAGGTCAAGGTCGTCGTCATTGAGGTCGACGATCGCGGCAAGATCTCGCTCGATCGTCTTGACAAGCCCGAGGCTCCGGCTCGCGCCGAGGGTACCTCCGAGGGCGACGGCGAGCACTTCCAGCGTCGTGAGCGTCCGCGTCGCGAGCGCTCCGAGCGCAGCGACCGTCCGCGCCGTCCCGGCGACAACGGAGGCCGCAAGCCCCGCCGTCACCACGACGCCGAGTAACAGCCGTACATAAGCAGCACCGCAAGGGCGACTCCGGACAGGGGTCGCCCTTTTGCTTGCGCCCGGGAGGGCCGCATATGAAATTTCCTGCTCTACAGTCCTGCGCAAGACGGAAAGCACATTAAGTGGCCTCCTGTTCGTGCGGAACTCGCGATAAACTTTACCCGCGGCCCCCACCGGGAATAGCAAAAGGGCTGGTGGGTACCGCTTGCGATTGTGTCAGATAGTCTATTCAGGTTTTCTTATTTTCTGAATTGTCGATAGCCGTGCTCTCGGCATATCCCTAGATAAAAC
>DYAA01000213.1 GCA_019419405.1 Collinsella sp.
GTTCATAGCCGTGCGCTCGCCAAAGCCGCGGAGCTGCGGGTTTTTGGCCTTGAGCTCCGGAATATGACGACGGCGTCCGTACATGGTCTCGGCATAGCCCGTCTGCTTGGCGCGCGCCACCACGTTGTCGAGGAACGTGCGCACGCCCGGGTAGGCCTCGTAGTAGCGGTCGATCATGTCGCGCGCCTCGACCATCGAGATGTGCAGCGACTGCGACAGGCCGTACGCCTGCTGACCGTACACGATGCCAAAGTTCACGGCCTTGGCGCGGCTGCGCAGATCGGGCGTTACCTCGGACACGGGAACGCCAAACACGCGCGCGGCCGTCTCGGCATGGAAGTCCTCACCCTCGTTAAAGGCACGTACCAGATGTTCATCACCCGAAAGATGCGCGAGTAGGCGCAACTCGATCTGCGAGTAGTCCACCGCCAAAAAGACGCTGCCCTCGCCCGCCGAAAACGCCGTCTTGACGGTACGACCAAGCTCAGAGCGCGTCGGGATGTTCTGTAGGTTCGGGTCGCTCGAGGACAGGCGGCCCGTCGCCGTGATGGTCTGGTTGTAGGTGGTGTGCACGCGGCCATCGCCACGACGCAGCGGGCCCAGCGTATCCAGGTAAGTGGACTTGATCTTGGACTTCTCACGCCAATCCAAGATCAGACGCACGATCTCGTGGTCACGGGCAAGGTCGCTCAGCACCTTGGCGTTGGTCGAATAGTAGCCGCGCTTGGTCTTCTTGAGGCCCTTGGTCGGAAGCCCCATAACGTCAAACAGCACATGCGAGAGCTGCATGGGGCTGCCGATGTTAAAGGTCTCGTCACCCGCCAGGTCTCGAATGTTTCGCTCAACCTCGGCAATCTGGGTAGCAAGCCCCTCGGACAGACTATGCAGACGGTCGGGGTCCACGAGCATGCCCGCGCGCTCCATCTTGGCAAGCACCGGCACGAGTGGCATCTCGATGCCATCGAACACGTTGACGGCGTTCTCGCGGGTCATGCGGTCGCGCAGCGGTACGACCAGCGCCAGCGTCAAGGCCGCCGTGCGAGCGGCGGGCGCAGGAGCGTCCTCACCGGCACCCTCTGCACCGCGCGCCGCAGGCAGCGCCATCTGCAGATAGGTATCGGCCATATACGCCTCGTCAAACTCGGAGCGGTCGGAATCCAACAAGTAGGCGGCAACCACGGTATCGAAGATGCGCGTGGAATCGACTGCCAGCGGATCCATGAGCTCGGACTCGGAGGAATCGATGGGCGAAAGCTCATGCAGCAGCGCTTTCATATCCGGGTTCGCCACGCGGCCCTCCATAAACAGGCGCGCAAGCACGCCGGCAATCACGCCGTGGGCGAAGTTGAAGCCATCGACCACGGCAGGCGCACCGCCATCGCCCTCCTCAAGTGCAAGCAGTCCTTTGGGCGTCGCCAGCCACAGCGTGCGCGTCAGGCCAAAAAGTGCGCCTTCCTCCTTGTCATCGTCCACCACAGCGGCAATCCACTCGCCCGCATCAATCGCGCGAGCGACCTCGGCGGCGGCGGCAGCAAGCGCCTCGGCATCGCCGGCGGCGGCACGCAAAACAGCAGGCATCTCGAACGTGCTGGCAGCGGCCGCAGCCCCGCCCTCGCCGCCAATCAGCGCCAAAAAACGGTTCTGCATGGCCGTAATGCCGAGCGTGCCCAGCGTAGCGGACACCTCGTCGGCAGAAAACGCCGGGAAGGACGTCGCATCAAAGTCGAGCTCGACAGGCGCATCGGTACGAATGGTTGCGACCTTGCGGCTCAGCAGCGCGTCGTCGATATGCGCGCGCAAGTTCTCGCCCATCTTGCCCTTGACCTCGTCGGCATGTGCGATGACCTCGTCCAGGCTGCCGTACTGCGCGATGAGCGCGCTCGCCTTTTTGGGGCCGATGCCCGGCACGCCGGGAATGTTGTCGGAAGTATCGCCCTTCAGGCCGTAAAAATCGGGCACGAGCGCCGGTGTAATGCCGTGATACAGGTCGTCCACGCTCTCGGGCGTCATAATCGCCACGTCGGACAGGCCTTTGCGGGTCGAGACCACGTTGACGTGCTCGGTCACGAGCTGATACATGTCGCGGTCGCCGGTCACCAGCAGCATGTCGCAGCCGGCTTCCTCGCCCAGGCGCGCCATGGTGCCCAGGATATCGTCACCTTCCCAGCCCTCGGACTGCAAAATCGGCACGTTGAGCGCAGCGAGCAGCTCCTTAATCATGGGGAACTGCGCGTGCAGGTCGGGGTCCATGGGCGGGCGCTGCGCCTTATACTGCGGCAGCATCTCCATGCGCACGCGCGGCTTGCCCTTATCAAACGCCACGACCACACCATCGGGGTTAAAGGCATCGATCATCTTGAGGAACATGTTCAGAAAACCAAAGATCGCGTTGGTGGGGCGACCGTCCGGCGCGTTCATGGTCGGCGGCACGGCGTGGAAGGCGCGATGCATGAGCGAGTTGCCGTCGATGACGGCAAAGGTACGGCGCTTTTCAGACATATTGAATACCTCGCTTTGGGCTGGGCACGGTTTGCTCACACCAGTTTACACGCTCCCCGCCCCGCGGCCACCGCACATCAGGCTTCCCTGCCGCCGCGGGCCCGCGCGTGATACGATGGCTCACGGTACATCAACCAGCACGATCGATCCGAAAGGAGCCTGCGTCATGGAGCGTCCCAGCGCATGGAAAAAGTACACGCCACAGCAGATCGAGGAGCTCGAGGAGCTTTGCCGCGGCTATAAGCAGTTTTTGAGTGAGAACAAGACCGAGCGCCTGTGCGTCAAGGCCGGTATCAAGATGGCCGAGGAGGCGGGCTACGTCAATCTGGAGACCGTGATCGCCGAGGGCCGCGCGCTCAAGGCCGGCGACAAGGTGTACGCCGCCAATCACGGCAAGGACCTCATGCTCGTCAACCTGGGCACCGCCCCGCTCGAGCAGGGCTTTAACATCCTGGGCGCCCACGTGGACTCGCCGCGCCTGGACCTCAAGCAGAACCCCGCCTTCGAGGCCGGCGACATGGCTTATCTCGACACGCACTACTATGGCGGCGTCAAGAGCTACCACTGGGTCGCTTCCCCGCTCGCACTCGTGGGCGTCATCTGCAAAAAGGACGGCACCACCGTCGACATCAACATCGGTGACAAGGCCGACGACCCGGTCTTTACCATCTCCGACCTGCTGATCCACCTCTCGAGCGAGCAGATGGCCAAGCCCGCCAAGGACGCCGTCGACGCCGAGATCCTCGACGTGATCGTGGGCGGCCGCCCCGTCAAGTTTGACGAGGACGACAAGGACGCTCCCAAGGAGCCCGTCAAGCAGATGTTCCTGGATATCCTCAAGGAGCAGTACGACGTCGAGGAGGAGGACTTCCTCTCCGCCGAGATCGAGGTCGTGCCCGCCGGCCCCGCCCGTGACATGGGCCTCGACCGCTCCATGATTCTGGGCTATGGCCACGACGACCGCGTCTGCGCTTACCCCTCCATGCTCGCCCAGATCAACGTGGCAGACGTCGAGCGTACGAGTATCACGCTCATCGTCGACAAGGAGGAGATCGGCTCCGTGGGCGCCACCGGCATGACGAGCCGTTTCTTCGAGAACACCGTCGCCGAGATCATGACGCTCGCCGGCGAGAGCAGCCCGCTGGCCCTGCGCCGCGCACTCGCCCGCAGCCGCATGCTCTCCTCTGACGTGTCCGCCGGCTTTGACCCGGGCTACGCCGGCAAGTTCGAGACCAAGAACGCCGCCTTTATGGGTCGCGGCCTGTGCTTTAACAAATACACGGGCAGCCGTGGCAAGGGCGGCTCCAACGACGCCGACGCCGAGTATGTGGCCCTCATCCGCGACATCATGGACGAGGCAGGCGTGGACTTCCAGACCTGCGAGCTCGGCCGCGTCAACGCGGGTGGCGGCGGCACCATCGCCTACATCATGGCCGAGTATGGCATGAACGTCATCGACTCCGGCGTTGCCGTCCTGTCCATGCACGCCCTGTGGGAGGTCGCCAACAAGGCCGATATCTACGAGGCCTATCGCGGCTACAAGGCCTTCATCGAGCGCGCCTAACCGACCCTTCATCCGTTGCGGTGAAATACGGACTAAACTGGCCCATAAACGGCCAAAACGGGCCGTATTTCACCGCAACTTTCTTTTTTGCAAAGGAGAGTCCATGCCGCAGGTCATCATTTCGCCCGCCAAGCAGATGCGCGCGGCCCAAGATGCTTTTGAAGTCCTGGGCATTCCACCTTTTGCGCACGAGACGGCTCGCCTCCACCGCGCACTGCTAGATATCGAGCGGAATGAAGGCAGCGGAGGTCTGCAGGCGCTATGGAACGTGAGTGACAAACTGCTGGGGCCTTGCCTCAACACCCTGCATGAGTTTGGGCCCATCCTGAAAAACGGCGATCTCGACAATCCCGCACTCGCCCGTCACCTCTCCCCTGCCGTCATGTCCTATCACGGCATTCAATACCAGAGCATGGCGCCCGAGGTGATGGATTCCGCGCAGCTCGCATGGCTGCAAGACCATCTGTGGATCCTCTCGGGCCTTTACGGGTGCGTTCGCCCCTTTCATGCCGTCGAACCATATCGGCTGGAAATGGGCGCGAAGCTCGCCGTTGACGATGCCCGAGACCTCTATGCGTTTTGGAGCGACAAGCTCGCGCGGGCTATCGCCCCGGCAGGCTCAAACACCACGATCGTCAACCTCGCCAGCGTAGAGTACGCCAAAGCCGTTCTGCCCCATCTCGCGGGCGACGCCACGGTCGTCACGTGCCTCTTTGGCGAAGGCATCCGCAACGGCAAGCCCATCCAGCGCTCGACCGCCAGCAAAAAGGCACGTGGTTCCATGGTGCGCTGGATGGCAGAAAACAAGCTCGAGGATGTAAGCGGGCTCACCGCGTTTGATGTTGGTTATCGTCACTTTCCCGAGCTTTCAAATAAGAACACTTTGGTCTTCCTGAATGAACAGACCTTGTAGGACCACCGCTACTTTTGAATGTGCTGCCTAGGCACGGCGTCTATTCCGCCAAGCCGTCGGCTTTGGCAACTTCGTTTGTCGAGCCATCTTGGTAGGTAATCTTAACGTGCTCTACCTCGGACACCGCAACACCCGATGGGGGCTCCAAGCGCCATTCCGTCAGCGCGATATCCATCGTCGTGGGCACATCCCCTTGATCTTTGAGCTCGACCGACAGCGTCTTAAGCGACGCATCGAAGGTCACGCGCTCGATCTCTTCACCAGGAATGGAACCGCCGCTCAGCTGCAGCTGGACAAATCCATCGCGCGGATACCAATAGTCGCCCGGCGCGGCAACGGTATTGCCACCCGCGACCTTCACCGTCATTATCGGTAGGCTATCATCAGCCTCGAACTCCCATGCAGCGCCGCCGCGACCACCAAACGTCCAGATACAAACGGCAATCACCAGCACGGCAAGCACCGCAAAACCAATCGCGACAAGGCCATGGTGCGCACGGCTTTCCTCGGCCGATACATCCCATTGCGTCTCTCGATATAGATGCTTGTCTTCCATGTTCGCCTCCCCACAGGCACGCTCGTTAGGCCAATCGTACCCATTCGAGCTATACTTGAGCCCATTACATAAACGGGGAGCTTGCAGGACAAGACGGCAGGCTGAGACTGGGCGCGCCCGCCCTGACCCGCAAACCTGATATGGGTAATGCCAACGAAGGGAGCCGTGCCAATGAGCACACAGACCGAGCCCAAGCTCGTCACGCAAATCGACTTCGCCCGCGCCGGGCAGATCACGCCGCAGATGAAGGAAGTCGCCGAGCGCGAGCATCGCGACCCCGAGTACATCCGCGAGCGCGTGGCCGACGGCCGCATCGCCATTCCCGCCAACATCGTGCACATCAAAAAAGGCATGCGCGCCTTTGGTGTCGGCGAGGGCCTGTCTACTAAGGTCAACGTCAACCTGGGCATCTCGGGCGATAAAGCCGATGCCGCCGAGGAATGGAAGAAGGTCAAGATCGCCGAGGACTTTGGCGCCGACGCCATCATGGACCTTTCCAACTCGGGCAAGACGCGCCAGTTCCGCCAGCAGCTCATCGACGAGACGCCGCTCATGGTGGGCACCGTCCCCATGTACGACGCCATCGGCTACATGGAAAAGCCGCTGGTCAAGCTTACCAAGGATGACCTGTTCGAGGTCGTGCGCGCGCACGCCGAGGACGGCGTGGACTTTATGACCATCCACTGCGGCATCAACAAGTCAGTCACCAAGACCTTTAAGGAGACCGGCCGCTTGATGAACATCGTGAGCCGCGGCGGCTCGCTGCTGTTTGGCTGGATGGAGGTCACCGGCAACGAAAACCCCTTCTACGAGTACTTTGACGAGCTGCTCGAGATCTGCCACGAGTACGACGTGACGATTTCGCTCGGCGACTCCTGCCGCCCGGGCTGCCTCTACGACTCCAACGACGCCACTGAGACCGCTGAGATGATCGAGCTGGGCAAGCTGTGCAAGCGCGCCTGGGCTGCCGGCGTCCAGGTCATGGTCGAGGGTCCGGGTCACATGGCGCTCGACGAGATCGCCGCCAACATGAAACTGCAGAAGCGCCTGTGCCACAACGCCCCGTTCTATGTGCTCGGGCCGCTGGTGACCGATATCGGCGTGGGTTACGACCACATCACCGCCGCCATCGGCGGCGCTATCTCCGCCAGCTCCGGCGCCGACTTCCTGTGCTACGTGACGCCGGCCGAGCACTTGTGCCTGCCCAACGCCCAAGACGTGCTCGATGGCCTCATGGCCACCAAGATCGCCGCGCACGCCGCCGATATCGCCAAGAAGGTGCCGCACGCCCGCGACATGGACGACAAGATGGGCCAGGCACGCCGCAAGCTCGACTGGGACTCCATGTGGAAGTGCGCGCTCGACCCGGTCACCGGCAAGAAGCGCTACGAGGAGTCCCCCGCCGCCACCGAGGGCACCTGCACCATGTGTGGCAAGATGTGCGCCGTCCGCACCGTCAACAAGGTGTTCGAGGGTACGACGATCGATCTCGGCATGGAGGACTAACTCGTCACCGGAGCCACAATCAGTAACATGGTGTTCGTCAATTGTTGACGTGTGAACATTTGCTTACATTTGCGTAAAGATTGCATCGCCCGCCCGGGTTCGACATAGAGTCGGCCCGGGCATCTTTATAATGCTGGCTTAAAGACCCATTTGATTCCGACCGAACAAGGGAGCGAACATGGATCGCAGTAAGGTAC
>DYAA01000214.1 GCA_019419405.1 Collinsella sp.
CTCGTCGCCGGGACGGTGCAGGCAGACCTTCCTGAGCTTGCCGATCTCGGAAGGCACGTGCAGACCTTTCGTCATGGCCTCCTACCTTTCTTTCGGGCCTTACTGGCCGAATGTATCAGCGCCCCTCCGTATGGGACGCTGCTTGCTGACAGCTCTAGTTATATCCAAAAACCACCTGCAATTCCACCTCGCCCCCGAACGGTCAGCAAAGTGCGATGAACGGTATATCGCATATGATTCCCCCATGATGCACTTCGGTTCTCTAAAGCAGGTTTTCAAAGGTAAATGTTCTTTTTTCTAAGGAATTAAGCTAGATTGCACAAATATTTTCATGTTTAGGAATTGCATAGCTAAAACGGTTTTCTGCATATATATGTCGTTTGTCCATGATTCAATTTGGATTCGATTATATTCAGCTCGCAATCATTCTTATTCATACATCCTCACCAGTTGAGTATGGATATAGATTGTTTCCAAACGAGTTGGACAGTTAGTTGCATGCCTTGGCAGCGTAAGAAGTAGGTAAAGATACCGTTCACGCGATACGTCCGTGCCAGCGGTCGACTAAATTGAGACAATAGTGAAAAGTGTTAGGCTACCGTCCTCTGTGGGGACTGAACGGACAGATGCATATGCCGAGCAAAATCGAAAAGAAGCAAGCCGCCGCAAAGCTGCGCAAACCGCCGCGCGACTTCTCGTACACGCAAAACCGAGAGCTTAGCTGGCTGCGCTTTGACAACCGCGTGCTTGACGAAGCCTTCGATGAGACCGTTCCGCTGTTCGAGCGTCTAAAGTTCGTGTCGATTTTCGAGTCCAACCTCGACGAGTTTCTCATGGTGCGCGTGGGCGGCCTGTCCGATCTGGCAGAGCTCAAAAAACAACCTGTCGACAACAAGAGCAATATGACCGCCTCCGAACAGGTCGATGCTGTCATGGCCGAAATGCCCGGGCTCCTTACCCGTTGGGAGTCCATCTTTAAGAGCATCGAGGGCAAGCTCGACACCTTGGGCGTTCACCGCGCCCGCATCGATTCGCTTACGCCCGAGGAGCGCACCTTTGTAACCCGCTACTTCCAGGCCTACGTGTCGCCGGTCATCTCGCCGCTGGTCATCGATCCGCGCCACCCCTTCCCCAACCTGCGCAATGGCGCGCTCTATCTGGCCTGTGGTCTGGACGGCGCCACCGACGAGGAGAGCCTGCTGGGCCTTATCGAGATTCCCGCCTCGATGAACCGCGTGGTCGAGATCCCCTCGCCCACCGGCACCTACTCCTACATCTTGCTCGAGGACGTCATCCTCGCCTGCCTGGACAGCTGCTTTGGCTCCTATAAGCCGCTGGATCGTGCGCTGATCCGCGTCACCCGCAACGCCGACATCGATCCGGACGGCGAGGGCGTCGAAGAGGAAGAGGACTACCGCCAGCACATGAAGCGCATCCTCAAGAAGCGCCTGCGCCTGCAGCCGGTAGTGCTTGCCGTCTCCGGTTCGCTCGAGAAGGCGACGCTCAAGACTATCCGCAAGGCGCTCGAGCTCTCGCGTCGCTCGGTCTTTACCTGCGATATCCCGCTCAACCTGGGCTACGTCTTTGGCATTGAGGGCAAGATTCCCGAGCACCTGCGCAACGAGCTGCTCTTTACGCCGTTTAAGCCGCAGCCCAACCCCACCATCGATATGACCCGCTCCATCCGCGAACAGGTGCTGCAGGGCGACAAGCTGCTCTTTTATCCCTACGAGGCCATGAACCCCTTCCTGGATCTGGTGCACGAGGCCGCCTACGACCCCGAGTGCATCTCGCTGCGCATCACGCTCTACCGCGTGGCCAAGCAGAGCCGCCTGTGCGAGTCGCTGATCGACGCTGCTGAGAACGGCAAAGAGGTCACGGTGCTCATGGAGCTCCGCGCCCGCTTCGACGAGCAGAACAACATCGAGTGGGCCGAGCGTCTGGAAGAGGCAGGCTGCACCGTCATCTACGGCTCCGAGGGCTTTAAGTGCCACTCCAAGATCTGCCAGCTCACCTATCGCGAGGGCATGGCGCTAACGCGCCTGACGCTTTTGGGCACCGGCAACTTTAACGAGAAGACGGCCAAACTCTACAGCGACTTTATGCTCATGACCGCCCACCCCGGCATCGGCGAGGACGCCAACCTGTTCTTCCGCAACCTGTCGCTGGGCAACCTGCGCGGCGATTACCGCTTCCTGGGCGTGGCGCCGGTCGGACTCAAGCCGCTCATCATGCGCGGCCTGGATCGCGAGATCCAGCGCGCCCTTGCCGGCGAGCCCGCCCGTGTGTTCTTTAAGCTCAACTCGCTGACCGACCGCGAGGTTATCGACAAGATCGCCGAGGCATCGTGTGCTGGAGTCCGCGTGGACATGATCATCCGCGGCATCTCGTGCCTCAAGCCCGGTGTTCCGGGCAAGACCGAGAACGTGCATGTCCGCTCCATCGTCGGACGCTTTTTGGAGCACGCGCGCGTCTATGCCTTTGGCGTGGACTCGGACATGATTTACCTGAGCTCGGCAGACATGATGACACGCAACACCGAGCACCGCGTGGAAATCGCCTTCCCCGTGCTCGACCCCACCTGCCGCGCGCTGGTGCACGAGTACATGGGCGTGCAGCTGCGCGACAACGTGAAGGCACGTAGCCTGACGAGCGACGGCACCTGGGTTCCCGTAGAGCGAAAAGAGGGTGAGAAGCCCTTTAACTCGCAGGAGTTCCTGTTGGAGCGCGCTTATCGCAACGCCGAGTCCGCAGCCGTGGCTTCGGAGCCCGTCGCCAAAGCAAAACCGGAATCCGCACCTGTTCTGGGCCCCAAGCCCAAGCCCCAGGCGGACGTTCCCAAGGTCCAGAAGGTCCAGGCAACCGTCATTGAACCCGACCTGGAATCCGAACCCGAGCCTGCGCCCCAGCCCCAGCCCCAGCCTCAGCCGCAGACCGTCAAGTCCGCGCCCCATGCAAGCGCCCGCCGCGAGAAACCCGCCGGCAAGACCAAGGCCATCGAGCGCCATCGCCCCGGCCGCGTGCGTATGGGTCTGGGCCTGATCGGCTTAGGCCTTAAGACGCTCATTACCGGCAAGACGAAATAGACGTTTGTAGAAGCGCCCCGCATTTGAGGAAAGCCTCGGATGCGGGGCGCTTTTCCCTGCTACCATGGTGCGAATAACAACGCGAATGACGGGCAGGAATATGAAGCTCACCATAGAATCGATGACGTATGGCGCCGATAGTCTGGCGTACGCCGACAACGGCAAGGCCGTATTTGTGCAGGGCGCCGTGGCGGGCGATACCGTCGAGGCCGAAATCGTGCAGGACGGCAAGTCGTTCATGCGCGCCCGCACCACCGAGATTCTGGAGCCAAGCCCCGATCGAATTCAGCCTCCCTGCCCCTTCGTGGGCGTCTGCGGTGGCTGCTCGTGGGGCAATCTCTCGCGCACCGCTCAGCTTGCCGCCAAGGAGCAAAACCTGCGCTCCACGCTCGAGCGCATCGGCAAGTTCACCCCTGAGCAAGTCGACGAGCTGGTGCAGCCCATCCGTCACACCAAGGACGACTGGGGCTACCGCAATAAAATCGAGCTCGAACCGACCGTCGTCAACGGCCGCGTTCGTCTTGGCATGCACGGCGTCGATCCCAGCAAGATCGTGACCGTCGATTCGTGTCCGCTGTTCGATAAACGTTTTCCCAAGGCGCTCAAGTCGGTCGTCGGCGCGCTCAACTATCTGAGCGGCAGCCACGACCTAGGCCTGGAGCGCGTGGGCATTCGCGCCTCGCGTCGCACCAAGGCGCTCGAAATCGCGCTCTGGACGCCCACGGGCTCGTTTCCGCGCTCGCAGGTCTCGCGCGTGCTGGCAGACGCCGCACACCCCACGAGCATAGTGCGCGTTATGAGCAAGGGTGAGAAGAAGGCCCGCCGCGTCTCCAAGGTTGAGATGCTCGCCGGCGAGGGCTCCTGGACCGAGAACATCGCCGACGGCCAGATGCGCCTTTCGGCCCCGTCGTTTTTCCAGGTCAACACCAAGGGTGCCGAGATTTTGATCGAGCTTGTCATGGAGGCGCTCGACCCGCAGGAAGACGAACTTGCCGTAGACCTGTATTGCGGCGCCGGAACCTTCACCCTGCCGCTCGCCCGCCGCTGCGACTTTGTTGCCGCTGTCGAGGCCTACGGACCGGCCGTACGCGACCTGCGCCGCAACCTCGAGATCAACAAGCTCGATAACGTCGACGTCATCGGCGGCGATGCCGTGCGCGAGTTCCCCGACCAGGACGCCGATGTCCTGGTGGTCGACCCGCCGCGTGCAGGCCTCGCCCCCGAGGCGATCGACCTTATCGCCAGCACGAGTGCCCGCGATGTCGCCTACGTGAGCTGCGACCCGGCCACCCTGGCGCGCGATCTCAAACGCTTTGTCGAGGAAGGCACCTTCTCCCCCGTCAAGATCACGCCAGTCGACCTGTTCCCGCAAACCTTCCACTGCGAAACCGTCGTCCACCTCAAGCGTAACTAGACCGTTTGCCCAAGACCACGCCCGATGATTTTTCTGGGACGGGGATAAAATAATTTGTTCTGAATGATTATTTAATCCCCGTCCCGAAATTGAACC
>DYAA01000215.1 GCA_019419405.1 Collinsella sp.
TTGGTCGGGTTCTTGAACGCGGGATCATCCGGATCGCACTCGATCTGGGTGACGACGGTGGCGGCGTGCCAACGCTTGTAGCGCTTGTGCATCTCGCGGCCGATGCCCTGCTGCAGGTGGTAGCCGATGTAGCCCTGGGACATGGCGCCGCACTCGGGCAGCGGCATCTCGGGGGTGCCGATGGCGTCGTGGGCGGCGGCGAAGGCGTTCTGGATCATGCCGACCTGCGGGCCGTTGCCGTGGGTGATGATGATCTCGTTGCCCTGCTCGATGAGGCCGAGGAGAGCGTGGGCGGTGTTGCTCACGGCCTCGATCTGCTCGACGGGGTTGTTGCCGAGGGCGTTGCCGCCGAGGGCGACGACAATACGATCGGGCTTTCCGTACGGTTTACTCATAGTGTTCGTTCACTTCCCAGCTACTAGCGAAGCGTCGCGTACATCATGGCCTTAATGGTATGCATGCGGTTCTCGGCCTCCTGGAACACGCGAGACTGCGCGCTCTCAAAGACCTCGTCGGAAACCTCCATCTCGGTCACGCCGAACTTCTCGGCAATCTCGGCGCCGATGGTGGTCTGCGTATCGTGGAAGCTCGGCAGGCAGTGCATAAAGATGGCGCCGGGGTTTGCCTTGGCCATGACCTCGGGCGTTACTCGATAGGGAGAGAGAAGATCGATTCGGCTCTTCCACAGCTCCTCAGCCTGGCCCATACCGACCCAAACGTCCGTATAGATCACGTCTGCATCCTTGACGCCCTCGTCGATATCCTCAGTGAGCTGGATCGTGCAGCCATTCTGAGCGGCGATCTCCTGGCAGCGCTCAAGAAGCTCGGGATCGAAGTGCGTGGCGCCCTCGACATCGCCCTTGGGTCCGCAGGAGCAGAAGTTAATGCCGAGCTTGGCGCAGATAACCATCAGGGAGTCGCTGACGTTGCCCTGCTCCTTGCCCATGTAAGTGAGCTTCATGCCGCGCGTGTCGCCGAACTCCTCACGCATGGTAAGAATGTCGGCAAGGGCCTGGGTGGGATGGTACTCATTGGTCAGACCGTTCCAGACGGGAACGCCAGCCTTGGCGGCAAGCTCCTCGACGATAGACTGGTCAGAACCACGGTACTCGATACCGTCATACATACGGCCGAGCACGCGGGCGGTATCCTCGATGGACTCTTTCTTGCCCATCTGCGACGAGCCGGGGTCGAGGTAGGTCACGCCCATACCCAGGTCCATACCGCCGACCTCAAAGGCACAGCGCGTGCGCGTGGAGGTCTTCTCAAACAGCAGGACAATGTTCTTGCCCTCGAGAAAGCGGTGCGGATAACCGGCGCGCTTCATATCCTTGAAGTTCTTTGAGAGGTCGAGCATGTACTCGATTTCCTCGGACGTAAAGTCAAGCAGGGTAAGAACGCTTCGACCAGAAAGATTAAGAGCCATGATTTGAGTCCTTTCGATTGTTGGAACACACAAGGAGGGATGGGCGGCGCAGACGCACACGCGCCGCCCAGATACGCTAAAGCTGACTAGATTTCCTCACGCCAGAACGGCATGGTCATGCAGCGCGGGCCGCCGCGACCGCGAGAAAGCTCCTCGGAGGGAGCGACGAGCAGCTCGACGCCAGCCTTGTAAAGAGCATCGTTGGTGACAACGTTGCGCTCATACACGCAGACCTTGCCCGGTGCGACCGCAAGAGTGTTGGAACCATCGTTCCACTGCTCACGGGAAGCCTCGATCGGATCGCCGCCACCGCACTCAATCATGGTGATATGGTCCATACCCGTCGCAAGCTCGAGGATATGCTGCAGGGTGCCCTCGAGTTCCTCGATATGCACCTCCCCCTCCGAATCGCCCTTGGTCAAGCGGTAGGCACGAAGCGTCTGGTAGATGCCGGGATAGACCGTGAACTTATCGCGATCGACCTGCGTGCAAACGGTGTCGAGATGCATGTAGGCATAGCCGTGCGGAATCTTGATGGCATAGATGTTCTCGATTTCGGCCTCATCGGAACCCCAGAACATATTCTTGGCGAGCTCATCGATGGCCGCAGTCTGGGTACGCTCGGAAATACCGATGGCGAGCGTCTTGGCGTTGATGTTGAGGATATCGCCGCCCTCGATATGCCACTCGCTGTTGTGGTCGTACCAGATGGGGCTACCGGCGTAATCGGGATGGTTGCGGAGCACCGTTTCGTAGAAGATAACCTCGCGGTTGCGCTGATTCCAGTACATGCGGTTCATGGTAGCGCCCTTGCCCACGACGGCCAGGGGGTCACGGGAGAAATACGAGGCGGGCATGGGGAAGAGGACCATGTCGTCGCCCTTCAGCTCGTCGCCGTCCAGGCTGGCAAGAGAGCCGCCGACATGCGGGATCTCGAGGTCGCGCACATACAGTCCGCCCATAGCCGTAAGGACAAACTCCTTGTTGTCCTTGATGGAATCGAGCTTCTCGACAACCGCCTGGCGAAGAGCAGCGTTCTTGATACCCGACTCGTCCATGAACTTTCCCATGAACTGAGCACGCGCGCCCTCGACCTTATCGAACGTCTCGGCAACCAGGTCTTCCATATAGACGACCTCGGCGCCAGCGCCGCGAAGAAGGTCGGTAAACTGATCGTGCTCTTTCTGGGCATAGTCCAGATAGAACGCGTCGTGAATCCAAACGCGGTCGAAATCCTCCGCCTTCATGTTTACAAGATCCATACCGGGGCGATGGACGCACACCTTCTTGAGGGCGCCAATCTCGCTATGAACGTTCAGTCCTTTGTTCATCTCTATCCTTCTTTCTCACAACTTGTATGTGGGGTTTTGCATTTACGGCAGGGGGATAAGACCCGAAACCGCAGTGAATGCCATGCAGATAACGCTTACGACCAGGAAGAATTTCCAAGCGACCTTCCACCACTGGCCAAGCGGAATCTTACAGACGCCAAGACCGGCAACGAGCATCGCGCTTGTTGGCGAAATGAGAGACATGGCCGCGCTGCCCATGGAAAGACCAGTAACTGCAGCCTCGGGGTTTAAGCCCATCAGCTCAACAAGCGGGCCGAAAATGGGAATCGTAAGGGCAGCAATGCCCGAGGAGCTCGGAACGAGGATCGACAGAAGGTTATCCACGACATAGAGGATGCTCGTAAAGATAACGGCTGGAACTCCAGTGAGAGCCGTGGCGAGCGTATTGAGAATCGTATCGATGATGAGGCCGTCATTGGCGATTACGAGGATTCCGCGGGCAAGTCCAACAACGATGGCAGAGAACGCGAAGTCTGCAATTCCCTTAACGAACTCTCCCGCGATTTCCTTCTCATTCATCCCGGAAACAACACCCGAAAGAAGGGCCATGGCCAAGAAAATCGCAGAGATTTCGTTCATGTACCAGCCCTGGGCCACCAGACCCCAAATGATAGCGCCAAGTCCAAGCACGAAAATAACCATGACGGCTTTTTGCCTAGCGGTGAACTCGCTATCGAGGAGATTCTCGTCCGCGCCAAACTCTTTGCGCTTCTCGATATCATCGTGGAAAGCGGGGGACGCTTCGGGGTTTTTCTTCACCTTGAGGGCATACATTACAACCCATGCGACGCCAACCGCAGTAAGCACGACAAGGGCGATAGTACGCAGCCAAAGCTGAGGGTTGCCCTGGATGCCGAGGATGCCCTGAGAAATCAGAACGTTAAACGGATTGACGGTAGATGCGATGTATCCGATACGGGCGCCCACAAACACCGTCATGAACGCCGTAATTGAGTCGAAGCCCATGGCCATCATGATCGGCATAAGAATCGCAAAGAACGGAAGCGTTTCCTCTGCCATACCAAAGGTGCTGCCACCCAAGGCAAAGAGCACCATTAGGATCGGGATGATGAGGACGTCCTTGCTCTTGAACTTCTTCACCACTCGAGCAACGCCGCTCGTGATGGCTCCGGTCGCCGTGATGACCTGGAAGGAACCTCCCACGATCAAAATGAACGCAACGACCTCGACCGCTTGCTGGATACCGATCGCAGGAGCCTCAAGCACTTCGAAGACACCTTGGCGAAGATCAACCTCGTTGCCGTCCTCGTCCGTATAGACCTTGTCGATAGGCTCATAGGTGCCCGAAACTGTTACCTCACGGCCGTTAACCTCCTGGCGTTCAAACGAACCCGAAGGCACGACCCAGGTCAGAACGGCAAATACGGCCATCAAGACGAGAATGATGGTGTATACGTGCGGAACTCGAAAGGCACGCTTCTTTTCTGTCTCTGCCATCTCTCCTCCTTAATTCAGGGGTTTTTCGTTGCCGGCAAAGCCATTGTGTCATCGCACAAAACCTCCTTACGTCCCATCGCCCGTCAACGAAAGCCATCGGCCCGTAAACGGCCTTTAGATTGATGTAATTCGTCAATTTACTTTGCTAATTGATGTTTAACATCAATTAGCAGCTCGGCTCGCGCCATTCGCCTGTGACAGATATGATGTAAATTGAAACGATCTCGTAATGTGCCACTATGGAAGCAATAAATACTCATCGCCAAAGCGAGGTCATATGTCCGCATTGCATGTTCAAAACGAAATAGGAAAGCTAAAAAGGGTGCTCCTGCACTGTCCCGGCCCCGAAACGCGCAACTACCCCGACGGGCAGTTCAATCAAGTCTTTACGCTGCGCCCTTCTAGCAACTCATTTGATCTTGAAAAGGCTCTTAGGGAGCATCATGCTTACTCGGCAATGCTCGAGCACGAAGGGGTAGAGATTCTCTATCTCGAAAACCTTCTTACCGAAGCCCTTGATGCGACAGAGCAGGCGCGTCGCTCTTTTATCGATAGCTACGTTTTAGAATGTGGCGCTCGGGGCATTGAGCTCGAATCTGCCATTCGCGAGTATCTCGAACGCATCGAAGACTCCCGTGCCCTGGCTCAAGCAGCGGTCAATGGCATCCGCTACTCCCAGGTCTTCGATACGGATAAGGAAGTATTCAGCCTCGCAAAACTGACGGGAGATGCATACTCGCCCGACGACCTTCTCGTAAGCCCCCTTAACACCATGTGGTTCACTCGCGATCCGGCAAGCGTCATCGGCGAAGGCGTCACGCTCAACCATATGTACTGGCCAGAGCGCAACCGTGAGGTTATCGCCTATAAAACGATTTTTACGTATCATCCGGATTTCCGCGAGACTCCCCAGTTCTTCAAGCATGAATCGACTTTCCACATTGAAGGCGGCGACCTGCACAACCTCAACAGCGAAAACGTAGCCGTTGGAATCTCCCAGCGAACCGAACCGGCGGCGATAGACACCCTGGCAAATAACTTGCTCTGGGATGAGAACTCGACTATTGAGTCCGTATGGGCCATTCAGGTCCCCTACGATGACCTCTGCATTCATCTCGACACATATTTCACTCGCGTTGGCTACGAGGCATTCCTCGTTGCCCGTGAACTTCTCGACCAAGCGCGGGTCTACCGCATCACACGGGGCAGATCGGAAAGGACAACCCGGGCGAGCCATGTCGAAGGCGGACTGAAAGAAGCGTTGAGATTGGCCCTGGGCTCAAATTCGCTGCAATTTATCCCTTGCGGTGGCTCAAATCCCGGAGCGGCAGAGGTCGAAAGGTCCAACAATGCCACAAGCACCCTTTGTTTGGAGCCCGGCAAGGTCTGCGTTTACGAAGAAAACGCCGAAACCAACAAAGCGCTGGAGCAGGCAGGTATTGAACTTGTCCCCATCTCTATCTTCGAGCTGACAAACGGCTTTGGCGGTCCCAACTGCCTCTGCCTTCCCCTCGTCCGCGCTTCATAACATGGGAACGGGTCAAAACATAAAGGCGCTTCGCAAGCGCGACCAGCTAACGCAGGAGGAGTTCGCAGCACTCATCGGCGTCTCCAAAGAAACGGTATGCCGCTGGGAAAAGGACCGCTATGCAATCCGCCGCTCAACGTTGCTCAAGATAGTATCGAAATTTAACCTGCAGCTCGATGACCTCACATCTGAAACCGCAGGGCTAGCCGCAAGGCTCGACCACGAGGAGCGGAAGGGGGAATCCAGAGAAGTTATTACTGATTCCCTTTGCGATGTATTTAAAATCCAGATGAATGGAGGCAGAACGGGACTTAAACAAACCGGAACAACCGCGCTTCCCTCATCCGTATTCAAGAAACATCGCGGGTGCTTCTTTGTTCAAATGGACACGTCCGCCATGTCCAAATGCTATCCGATTGGATCTCATCTCCTCGTGGATCCCAGTCTGAAACCCTGGAACGGATGCTCCGTCCTCGCTTTGGCCGATAATTCGAGAATCGTCATACGGCGTTATAGCACCGGCACAAACACCGTGATGCTCTCATCCCACTCATATCGCACATCGGAACCGGATATTGTGCTGGACAAACGCCGAATTAGGATTCTGGGAGTCATCGTTTGGTTTCAGGCGTCTCATGATCTGAGCGTTTAATCAAATTTGATCTTGTCTACCTCCCCCATATGCTCACCCCTCAACAGCAAAAGCCCCGCAGTCGGAGCGGACTGCGGGGCTCGTGAAGAGAGGCTAGTTTGTGGGCGTCTTGCCTGGCGCCCACGGGAGAGGCAACGGAGTAGGGGCTACTCGTGGATGCGGGTGCCGGAGAGGCCGGCCATGGTCTCGGCGGCCTTGTCCAGGGCGCCGATGATGCAGGTGCGGCCCTTGCGGGAGCGGGCGAACTTGATGGCGGCGCGGACCTTGGGCTCCATGGAACCCTTGCCGAACTGGCCCTCGTCGGCCAGGCGCTCGGCCTCGTCGGCGGTGAGGTCCTCGAGCTCCTCCTGGTTGGGCTTGCCAAAGTTGATGGCGACGTGCTCGACGGCGGTCAGCAGGAACAGGACGTCGGCGTCGCAGTCCTCGGCCAGCAGCTCGCCGCCCAGGTCCTTGTCGATGACGGCGGGAACGCCCTTGTAGCAGCCCTTGTTCTCGTAGTCGCGGACGACGGGGATGCCGCCGCCACCGCAGGCGATGACGATGAACTCGTTGTCGAGCAGGTTGAGGATGGAGTCGGCCTCGACGATCTTCTTGGGATCGGGGGAGGCGACGACGCGACGCCAGCCGCGGCCGGAATCCTCGACGAAGACCTTGGAGGGATCCTCGGCCATGAACTCCTTGGCCTGCTCCTCGGTGTAGAAGGGGCCGATCGGCTTGGTCGGGTTCTTGAACGCGGGATCATCCGGATCGCACTCGATCTGGGTGACGACGGTGGCGGCGTGCCAACGCTTGTAGCGCTTGTGCATCTCGCGGCCGATGCCCTGCTGCAGGTGATAACCAATGTAGCCCTGGGACATGGCGCCGCACTCGGGCAGCGGCATCTCGGGGGTACCGATGGCATCGTGGGCAGCGGCGAAGGCGTTCTGGATCATGCCGACCTGCGGGCCGTTGCCGTGGGTGATGATGATCTCGTTACCCTGCTCGATAAGACCAAGGAGAGCGTGGGCGGTGTTGCTCACGGCCTCGATCTGCTCGACGGGGTTGTTGCCGAGGGCGTTGCCGCCAAGGGCGACGACAATACGATCGGGCTTGCCAAGAGGCTTAGACATTGCTGGAATCCTTTCTGTAAAAGGCCTACAACCCATTAATAACCCGCGTCCGTGCGTTACGCGAGTTTATTAAGGTTTATATTCTCTTTATCGCTCATTTTATTCATTTTGAAAATAGCGGAACGGTGAACGGTCGTTTTTATCCGCTCAGCGTAAAGAACCCCAGCTCACGCATATCTACGCCATTTACGTGCAACTTTATTTAAATGCAGCGAGGATTATGTCGGATTATGCAAACTACATCTCTGCTAAACACAAAACGGACAGCGCAATATCTTACTCGCACTATACGAGATTCTATGCACTTATAAGTTGAGTATGCACCCCTGCAAAAACATGGGGCTTTTCATCCAACATAAGGGATAGCCGATCGCGCTTCACCCCGCGGCAAGCGACTGCGAGTTCGCAGTATGGAACTTTACCGTCGGCTTCTGCATGAACGCTACCGACGCCCTTTCGCTCCTGCGCGCCCAAGCAGCCGAGAACGCTAACGGCGCCACTGTCAACCTGGCCGCCCTCAACAACGGCGCCGCCAGCCTTTTCGCAAAGTACCGTGCTGGCTCGCTGGCTTTGAGGCCTAAGTGAGCTTTGCTATTTGCCAATTTTTGTATGATTTGGGTCAAATCTATTTGTCAATTTTTGTATGATTAGGGGCAAATCTATTTGCCAATTTTTGTCAATGAGGTGTTTTAATGCTACGCCGCAAAGTCACTGATAGGCTTTTGAGCTGGAAGAATAACTCCCATAAGGCCCTGCTTGTTACCGGTGCGCGTCAGATTGGCAAGAGCTATGCGATTCGCGCGTTTGGAAAGAGCAACTACGCTTCGTATTATGAGGTCAATCTGCTACTTGATGCCGAGGCAAGAGACGTACTTGTTGGCGCTAAGAACTCCATTGACTTCATCAACCGTGTGGCCCTTCTTGCGGATGCACCGCTTGTTGAGGGAGATACGCTTATCTTTGTCGATGAGATTCAGGAGTATCCGCAGATCGTTACACTTATGAAGGCGCTGGTCGAGGACGGACGCTTTAGCTATGTCTTCTCGGGGTCTATGCTTGGGACTGAGTTTAAGGGGATCTCTTCTTTCCCGGTGGGGTATGTCGAGCACATTGTTATGCGGCCGATGGATTTTGAAGAGTTTTGTTGGGCAAACAGCGTCAGCGAAAATGTGCTTGCAGATATTCGCAGCCGCCTTGTCGAGAGACGTCCCGTCGAAAATTTTATTCATGAGGCGATGCTCAAAAACTTTAGAGCTTATATCGTTTGCGGCGGCATGCCGGAGGTCGTTCAGAACTATATCGATTCGGGCTATTCGCTCGTGAGAACGCGTGAGCTTCAAATTCAGCTAGTCGATCAGTACAAAAGCGATATCTCTAAATATGCATCGACTCGAGCGTTTAACGTTCGCTCCATTTTCGAGCAAATTCCCGTTCAGCTTGAGGCGGAGTCCCATCGCTTTATCGTCTCGTCTCTAGGCGAGGGAGCTCGTCTTCAAAAATACGAGCAGGATTTCCTATGGCTGGTGAACGCAGGCGTTGGATTGATGGTCCCCCAGGTGACGGAGGCACGAAGTCCTCTCAAGAGGACGGAGAAAACGACGGCCTTTAAACTATACGAGTCCGATACAGGTATGCTCGCATCGCGGTATCCCGGCAGCACGGCACGCGCCGTCTACCTTGACATGAAAACCCCCAACCTCGGCGGCCTCTATGAGAACGTGGTCGCACAGGAACTCGTTGCCCTCGGAGCAGATACGTGGTACCACCAAACGCGTGAGGTCGGTGAAGTCGACTTTGTAATCGAAGGTGCCCGCGGGCATGTTGTCCCAATCGAAGTCAAATCGGGCAAGAAAGTTCGAGCACATGCAGCCCTCGACCGTTTGATGAGTGTGGGCGAGTACAAAATTCCCGAGGCCGTTGTGCTGAGCCACGAAAACCTTTGCAAAGAGGGCAAGATCCTTTACGTTCCAATCTATATGACATTCTGTCTCGATGAGTTTATGGAAAAGGACGACCCCAACAACGATTTCTCGTTTGCACCCATATCCCTCTAGGCCATCTGGGTCCGCGACCAGGTCCCCCTCTATGCCCAAAGCAGCGCGTGGTTTCGCGGCAAAGCCGCGAAACAGCGACCGGGACAAGGCACCCCACCAACCACGTCCTTCATCAGCCCACACAATCCGAGGACGTAGTCGTAGCAGGATCTGAGGGCTGACCTTCGCGGACACTCCGCAGGACGAAAGAACCCCCGCCGCACGTAGTGCGCAGCGGGGGTTCTTTCATGTCCGAGGACGTCCGCGAAGGTCAGCCCTCAGATCCTGCGGTGGGAGACCTAAGCCTCGTTGTACACCGTCTTGAGCTTCAACAGGTGAGCGTAGCGGTCCATAGCGGCCTGCTCGTTCTCCTTGAAGAGCTCCTCGGCGCGCTCGGGGAAGGAACGCGTCAGCGAAGCGTAACGGGCCTCGTTCATCAGGAACTCCTGATAACCGCCCGCGGGCTCCTTGGAATCGAGTGAGAACTTCTTGCCGGCAGCAGCCTCGGGGTTGAAGCGGAAGAGGTTCCAGTAACCGCACTCGACAGCCTTCTTCATCTCGGCCTGGCAGTTCTGCATGCCGCCCTTCTTGATGGAGTGCATCTCGCAGGGGCTGTAGCCGATGATGAGGGACGGGCCGTCGTAGGCCTCGGCCTCGTGGATGGCCTTGAGGGTCTGAGCCGGGTTGGCGCCCATGGCAACCTGTGCCACGTAGACGTAGCCGTAGCTCATGGCAATCTCGGCCAGAGACTTCTTCTTGGTCACCTTACCGGCGGCGGCGAACTGAGCGACCTGGCCCAAGTTCGAGGCCTTGGAGGCCTGACCACCGGTGTTGGAGTAAACCTCGGTGTCGAAGACGAAGACGTTGACGTTGTGGCCGGAAGCCAGGACGTGGTCCAGGCCACCGAAGCCGATGTCGTAGGCCCAGCCGTCGCCGCCGAAGATCCAGAAGGACTTCTTGGTGAGGTAAGCCTTGTCGGCGAGGATCGCCTTGGAAGCGTCGCAGCCGCACTTCTCGAGCTCGGCAACGTAGGCAGCGGCAGCGGTCTTGGAGGCCTCGGCGTCGTTGACAGAGTCAATCCAAGCCTGGCCGGCAGCCTTGAGCTCGTCGGACGGACCATCGGCGGCGATGATGTCCTGGGTAGCGGCAATCAGCTTGTGCTGAACAGCCTCATAGCCCACGGCCATGCCCAGACCGTGCTCGGCATTGTCCTCGAACAGGGAGTTGTTCCACGCCGGGCCGTGACCGTCCTTGTCCTTGCAGTAAGGAGCGGTGGCAGCGGGGTTGCCCCAAATGGAGGAGCAGCCGGTGGCGTTGGAAATGAACATGCGGTCGCCGGCGACCTGGGTCACCAGACGTGCATAGGCGGTCTCGGCGCAGCCGGCGCAGGAGCCGGAGAACTCCAGGTAGGGCTGCTTAAACTGGCTGCCCTTGACGTTGGCCGCGATGAGCTCCTTCTTCTCGGAGACGTTCTCGACCATGTAGTCCCAAACGGGCTGCTGGTCCATCTCCTGCTCGGTGGGAACCATCTCGAGGGCGCCCTTGGGGCAAACCTTGACGCAGTTGGTGCAACCCATGCAGTCGAGCGGGGACACAGCCATGGTGAACTTCATGCCCTTGGCCTTGGGGCCCATGGCGTCGAGCGTGCGGGTAGCCTCGGGCGCGGCGGCAGCCTCATCCTCGGTCATCGCAAACGGACGGATGGTGGCATGCGGGCACACGTAGGCGCACTGGTTGCACTGGATGCACTTGGTCTCGTCCCAGTGGGGAACGACCACGGCGACGCCGCGCTTCTCGTATGCGGAGGCGCCCAGCTCAAACTGGCCGTCGGCGCAATCGACAAAGGCGGAAACAGGCAGGCTGTCGCCGTCCATGCGATCGATGGGCTCGAGCAGGTTCTTGACCTGCTGGGCGATAGCGGACTTGGTCTCCTCGGAGAGCTCGACGGGAGCGGCATCCTCGGCGGTAGCCCAGTCGGCCGGAACCTCGAACTTACGGAAGGCGGTAGCGCCGGCATCGATGGCCTTGTGGTTGGCGTCGACGATAGCCTGGCCCTTCTTCATGTAGGACTTGGTAGCCGCGTCCTTCATGTACTGCAGGGCGTCCTCGGCGGGCAGGACCTTGGCCAGCGCGAAGAAGGCGGACTGGAGCACCGTGTTGGTGCGCTTGCCCATGCCGACCTTAGCGGCCAGGGCGATAGCGTCAATCAGGTAGACGTTGACGTTGTTGTTCGCGATGTAGCGCTTGGCCACAGCGGGCATGTGCTCGGCGAACTCCTCGTCGCTCCACTGGCAGTTGACCAGGAAGGTACCGCCCGGCTTGACGTCGCGGACCATCTTGAAGCCCTTGACGATATAGCTGGGGTTGTGGCAAGCGACAAAGTCGGCCTTGGTCACGTAGTACGGCGAGCGGATCGGGGAATCACCAAAGCGCAGGTGCGAGACGGTGACGCCGCCGGTCTTCTTGGAGTCATACTGGAAGTAGGCCTGAACGTACTTGTCGGTGTGATCGCCGATGATCTTGATCGAGTTCTTGTTGGCGCCGACGGTACCGTCGCCACCCAGACCCCAGAACTTGCACTCGATGGTGCCGGGGGCTGCGGTGTTGGGCGCATCCTCAGCCTCGGGCAGGCTCAGGTTGGTCACGTCATCGACGATGCCGATGGTGAACTCGCGCTTGGGCTCGTCCTTCTTGAGCTCCTCGAAGACAGCGAACGCGGACGCGGGAGGCGTGTCCTTGCTGCCCAGACCATAACGGCCGCCGACGACCTTGATGCCCGTCTTGCCAGCCTCGTAGAGAGCAGAAACGACGTCCTGGTAGAGCGGCTCGCCGATGGAACCCGGCTCCTTGGTGCGGTCCATGACGGCGATCTTCTGGACGGTCTCGGGGAGAACGTCGACAAAGTGCTTGATGGAGAACGGACGGAACAGGCGAACCTTGACCAGGCCGACCTTCTCGCCGTGAGCGTTGAGGTAGTCGATGACTTCCTCGAGCACGTCGCAGAAGGAGCCCATGCACACGACGACGCGGTCGGCATCGGGAGCGCCGTAGTAGTTGAACAGGCCGTAATCGGTGCCGAGCTTCTCGTTGATCTTCTTCATGTAGCCCTCGACGACGGCGGGAAGCTCGTCGTAGACCTTGTTGCAGGCCTCACGGTTCTGGAAGAAGATATCGCCGTTCTCGTGGCTGCCGCGGGTGTGCGGGTGCTCAGGGTTGAGCGCGTGGTCGCGGAAAGCCTGGACGGCGTCCATGTCGCACATCTCGGCCAGATCCTTGTAGTCCCACATGGCGACCTTCTGGATCTCGTGGCTGGTGCGGAAGCCGTCGAAGAAGTTAAGGAACGGGGTCTTACCCTCGATGGCGGCAAGGTGAGCCACCGGCGAGAGGTCCATGACCTCCTGGACGTTGCCCTCGGCGAGCATGGCAAAGCCGGTCTGACGACAAGCCATGACGTCGGAGTGATCGCCAAAAATGTTCAGGGCGTGGGAAGCGACGCAACGCGCGGAGACGTGGAAGACGCCCGGGAGCTGCTCGCCCGCGATCTTGTACATGTTCGGGATCATCAGGAGCAGACCCTGAGAAGCCGTGTAGGTGGTGGTCAGAGCACCGGCGCCCAGCGAACCGTGAACGGTACCGGCTGCACCTGCCTCGGACTCCATCTCGACGACCTTGACCGGGGTGCCGAAGATATTCTTGCGACCCTGGGCCGCCCACTGGTCGACATGGTCGGCCATCGGGCTGGACGGCGTAATGGGATAAATTCCCGCTACCTCGGTGTACGCATACGAAACATATGCGGCCGCCTCGTTGCCGTCCATAGACTTAAACTTACGCGCCATATACCCCTCTCCTCTCATATAGGTATACAGGCCCCGGCGATCGCCGGGATGTTGGCGTGATGGGATTTTCGCTGTTGCTTCCAATCATCTGACAGGCGGACTTGGCAGCAGGTACATGGCGTGGAGAGAAGGCATGCCGAGGCGAGGAGGGCTGCACGCGCTCCACAGGCCCAGCTACCCGTCTTGCACATGACCGAGCGCCGCAAAGGCCGCATGCCGGATGCTCCCGGGCACGCCCCGGCGATGGGA
>DYAA01000216.1 GCA_019419405.1 Collinsella sp.
CGGTCAGCAGGAGCGACATAACGCCCACCGGCACGGCAGCGGAAAGGTCATAAAACAAGCCGCTGCAAAAACCGCACACGACGGCACGGGTCGGGTCGCCCGAGAACACGCTTAGGCACACCAGGATAATCATAAAGTTGACGCGACCGCCCGCAATGGAGATCTGCGGTGCCAGGCCTGCCTGCAGCAGCACGCACACAATGGCGGCGATTACAAACGTGCGGGAGCTCATCCCCTGCTCGTGTAGATCCATGGACATGCCCCCTATTCGCTCGAGCCGGAATCGGTCGTCTCGGACGTGTCGGAACTGTCATCCGGGCTCTCGTCCTTCGTCTTGGTCGCAGCATCGCGCGACGTTCCCTGCGGCGTGCTGTTGGCCGTGTTCACGTCCTCATCCGAGGCCGACTGTTCGTCGGTCAGCGAGGTAATGACCAGCACTTCCTCGTTGTTCTCGGCCGTCGTCTGGGCGCGCACCACAATGGTGTAGTACACGTCGTTAGCCGATTTCTCAACAGACGAGACGGTGCCGAGCGGAAGACCCTTGGGGAACACACCGCCAATGCCCGAGGTCACGATGATGTCGCCAACCTTAACGTCGGAATCGACGCTCACATACTCAAGACGCAGCGTGCCGTCAGCCTGACCCTGCAGCATGCCCTGGGCGCGCGTGTCCTGCACCATAGCGGACACGCCCGAGTTCTCGTCGCCAATCAGGCGCACGGTGGACGTCTTGGCCGAGACTTCGATGATCTGTCCGATAACACCAGCCGAACTCGTCACAGGCATGTTGATGGTAAGCCCGTCTGTAGAACCCTTGTCGATGGTGACGGTCGAGGTCCAGGCATCGCCCGAGGCGCCGACGATTCGAGCTGCAGTGGACTTGAGGTTGTAGGTCGACTGCAGACCGACCAGACCCTCCAGTCGCTCGGCGGTCTTTTGAGCCTCGGAGAGCTCGGCGACCTTAGAGGTCAGCTCCTCGTTTTGCTTCTTAAGCTCGTCAAGCGTGTCCTGCGACGCCGTAAGGTTAGAGAACACGTTACCGACCGCATTGAAGGGAGCCGCCACAGCCGAGCCCAGAAAACGCACCGGCGAGGTAATCGTCGTCACGCCCGAACGCACGGCATGAATCGGCCCCGTCTCGCCCTCGCGAATGTAAAACGTGAGCAGCAACACCGAAATCAGGCTGAAAACAATCAACGGGCGCATACCCGTTGATTGTCGCTTGGTATTCAGATTTGTGGAGAAACCCGAAGATCGTGCCAAATGGAATCCACCTTTTGGAAATTAAGCATTGGTCTGGACGAAGCCGCCATCAAACGCATTGGCCTCGAGCACGCGGGCACAGCCGTTAACAACGTTATCGAGCGCCGTGGGGCTGACGTTGACCGAAACGCCGGTCTCATCGCGCAGGCGCACGTCGAGACCGCGCAGCAGCGCGCCGCCACCGGTCAGCAAAATGCCGTAGTACATAAGGTCCGAGGCAAGATCGGGAGGCGTAGCGTCGAGTGCGTCCTTGACGGCCTTGGCCATCTCGTCGAGCGGCTTGTTGAGCGCGCGACGAATCTCCTCGCTCTCGATGCGCACGGTCTTGGGCAGACCGGTGATCACGTCGCGGCCGTTGACCTCGACGTCGAGCTCGTCCTTGAGCGGCACGGCGGAGCCGACCTTGATCTTGATGTCCTCTGCCGTACGCTCGCCGATGGCCAGGTTGTAGGCATCGCGAACGTGCGTGAGGATGGCCTGATCGAACTCGTCGCCGGCAATACGGATGGACTGCGAGACGACGATGCCGCCCATGGCGATAACGGCAACCTCGGTGGTACCGCCACCGATGTCGATGACCATGGAGCCGGTGGGCTCCTCGACGGGCAGGTCGGCGCCGATAGCGGCGGCCATAGGCTCTTCGATCAGATAGGCCTGGCGGGCACCGGCCTGGATCGTGGCCTCAAAGACAGCACGTTTCTCGACCGACGTGACACCGGAGGGAACGCAGACGACAACGCGCGGACGCGGAGTCCACGGATAGCGCTTCTCGGACGCCTTGTCGATAAAGTAGCGAAGCATGGCCTCGGTAACATCGAAGTCGGCGATAACGCCGTCCTTAAGGGGACGAACGGCCACAATGTTGCCGGGTGTACGGCCGAGCATGCGCTTTGCCTCGATACCGACCGCCAGGATGCGCTCGTCGTTCTTGTCGATGGCGACAACAGAGGGCTCGCGAATGACGATGCCCTTGCCGCGCACGGAGACAAGCGTATTGGCGGTGCCGAGGTCGATGGCAAGATCGCCCGCATAGCTACCGAAGAACATATCCATCAAAGAAAACAACGCAACTCCTGATGTGTTGGATGATTGCTGGAAAACTACTAGCTCATCATACTAGCGCAAGCCCGGCACCTCACTTGCGGTGAAGCGCCGGGCAAAGCTAAATCCCATAAGGTCACTACTGGTTGTCAGCAGCCGAGAAATCCATATCGAGCGAGGAAACGGCCCAGCCGATATGGTTGTCGGAGCGCACGAATTTGACGGTGTACTCCTGCTCGCCTCCCTTGGACAGCGATGCCTTCACCTTGGCGGTCGTCTCGGTCATGGACTGATCCATGCCCTCGACGGACACGGTGGCACCCTGCGGAATCGAGGAGATGATCATCGACTTGGCGTCCTCGGACAGGCTCGAGGCCAGGCAAGACTCGGCCTTTGCGGTGTCACCGTCGCCGGCAGCCTGGAACAGATCGGTAACGACAGACTCCTGAGACGGGAAGCCAAAGCCGCGCGTGTAAGCAAAGCCCAGACCGCCCGCGGCGATCAAAATGAGCAGAAGCAGCACGATGAAGACTTTGAGACCCGTGTGGCGATGGCGACGACGGACCTTGGCCTGCTTGCGGTCCTGACGGTCCTGCTGGACCATCTCGGACTCGGACAGCGTAAAGAAGCCGGTGTCCGAGGGATCGGGCATAAACTGACCGGTCGCGCCCGTAGGATCGAGCGGATCGACGGCAGGAGCGTCCATCGCGGGCGCCGGAGCCGTGGCCATAGCCGTTTGGGCAGACAGCGCGGCAAGCGAATCGTGCACGCGGGCAAGCTCGTCGGCCTGCTCGGAGGTGAGCTGGTAGATGCCATCGGCAGTAGCGGCGTTAAAGGCGTCGAGTGCGTCGGAGGGACGGCCGGCGGCAGAAAGCGCCTGACCCATGCCGGCGTTGAGCGCACGCGTGTCGTCGCGGGGGCCGGCAAAGTCGATAGCCGTGCGGTAGGTCTCCACGGCATCCGCCGGACGGCCGAGTTTAATGAAGCAACGACCGAGCTCGCCGAGTGCGGCGGCAGGAGCCGGATTGGCGCCGTCGATGGCGGCCTGACGGAAGGCAGTACCCGCGTTGGCATAGTCGCCCGACTGGAACAGCGCGTTACCCAGGCCCAGATAGGCCTTAAACGGCGTGGCATAGGAAGCATCCTGCGTAGCAGCAGAGAACGCCTGGGCGGCCGTCGTGTAGTCGCCCACGGCGGCGAGCGCCTTGCCGCGGTTGGTGAGCAGCGCGCCGCGCTTGCCGTAGGTGCCGTCGTTGAGGGCGGCGGCATAGGCCTCGGCGGCCTCGGCATACATGCCCAGGTGCATCAAGGCGTTGCCACGAAGGTGATCGGCCTCGCCCATAATCTCATCGGGAGTCTTTGCCGCCCCAAGCATCTGGGCTGCAGCGGAAAAATCACCCGCGCGGTAAGCGGCGCGGCCCTGTTGGATCAGCTGGCTATTCAAGGAAGTCCCCTTTACTCGTGAACGATCTCGACGTGGACGATCTCGTCGCCGGCACGCAGCTGCGAAATCACATCGAGACCCTCGACCGTGGTACCAAAGACGGTGTAACCGGAATCGAGGTTATGCTGGGCACCCAGGCAGAAGTAGAACTGCGAACCCGCGGAATCGGGGTCCATGGAGCGTGCCATGGCAAGGGCGCCATCGACATGGCTGTTGCGCGGATTGGTGGCAAACTCGCCCTTGATGCAGTAGCCGGGGCCACCGGTACCGGGCATGCCGTCGGGGCCCTCAAGACCGGCAGCGACGTCGGCGCCGGACATATCGCGGGTATTGGGGTCGCCACCCTGAATGACAAAGCCGGGCACATAGCGATGGAACTTAAGGCCATCATAGAAACCCATCGTGGAAAGCTCGCAGAAGTTCGCGACATGAATGGGAGCGCCCTCGCCGTCAAACTTGACCTTGATGGTACCCTTCGACGTCTCGATTACGGCGCACTCGTCGCCGGCAAGCTGATACTCGGGCGTGTAGAGCTCTTTCTTAAAACCAAACATGTGGTTCCTTCCTCGTGCATTTAAAGCATATTTGTACGAATTGTAGCAATAAGCACAGGCTTACATCAATTGCGCACGTAGGTTATGCCGACTATGGCGAACTAATTTTAGGAACGCTGCTGCGGCTTCCAGGAACCCACATTGGCGTCGTACTGGTTCAGCGCGCTGTTGCCGCCCTGCGCGATGGGCGCCAGGATCTCGCTTTGGTGGGAACTCATCGACTCGCCATCGGGAATGGCCAGCGAGATATCCCAGCTCTGGCAGATCACGTCAACGCGCTCATACATCCACTCGGCAAGCTGCTTTAGGTGGGCGATGTCGTCCGCATAGACCGTATCGTCCTGTACTTTCAGGTTGTTAAGCTCATCTTGCGTCTTTTTGATCTGGTCGCGCAGGGCGTAGGCACTCTGCGACAGCTCCTGACGGGTGGACAGCGGAGTTCGAAGATAGCCGTTGTTAAAGGAATCGATGACCTCGCCGATCTGGTCCTCGTCACCGTAGGACACAATGGTCTGATACAGACCGTCGAGCCTGGTATAGAGCTGATCATCGGTGAGCACGGTTTCTTCCTGGACCACCTCGGCAGAATCGTCTTGCTTGGTATCGTCCTCAGTCGCCTCGCCCTTTTGACGCGTGGGGAAGGTGGTTTGTGCAGCTTGGCCAAACTGGTCATAGAAGCCAGGCATGACACCCATGGGATCGGTCGTCACGAACCAATAGGCACCGCCGCAAACGACGGCAAGGACCGCGATGACGATGAGCGGCTTGGGGATATGACGCTTGTGCTTGTGATAGGCGTCCTCGTCGGGATGCACCTTGCGCTTGGGTTTTTGAGCATCGTCATGCAGGGAAACGGGCGTGGGAATATCGACCTTGGGGATACCGAAATCCTTATCGAAAGCCGGCAGCACGCAGGTCTCATTGGGGTCAGCGGCGTCCGAAAGCACCGCAGCGGCAGAGGCCGGCGCATGCGGCACCTCGGTATCGATCTGCTCTTGCGTTAGGCGCGGAAAGCCCGCCGTGCGGCCCGCTGCCAGGTCGGATGCTGCCGCATCCTCGGAGAGGATACCCGGAGCGGGGCGTCCGCATTTGGGGCACGTACGATCATGCGGAGAAAGACGGGCACCGCAGCCCTCACAGAACACGAATTCGGTGTGCTCGGGACCATCGCCCGGACCCACATAGGCGTTGCAGTAGGGGCAGAACGAGGCGCCGTCCTCGATAGTCTTAAGGCAATGCGGGCAGATCACGGCATCCTCTTTTCGAAGCAATTCAAATAATCGAGGTTAGAGCATAACATCGCCACGGCCCTACAGGAGCAAGGCACCAATTCAACATCGCCAGGGCGCGTAGTTACTTCTTCTTTTTGCTTGGCATCGAAACTTTGATGCCTTGGGCGGACTTGGTTACGCGGGAGCGCTTGGCGCCCGTGGGCTTCTTTTTCTTGGGCTGGGCCTGGGCCACGCCCTCGAGTGCGCGGGCCTCGGCCTCACGAATGGTGCGAGCTTCGCGGCGCTGCGCCATGTCGGCGGCGACGCGCTTGGCAAAACGCTCCGCCGTCGAACCCGTCGAGCTCACCTTGCCGCCACCGCGACCCAGGCGGACGCGAACACCGCGGCCAAAACCAGTTGCGGCATGACGACGACGCGGCTTGAGCGAATCCATCATCGTGGCGAGCTTAAAAAACACCGAGCAGGTAAAGACCACGACGGCAGCCAAGATAACCATCTGGCCCATTGTCAGGTTGGCAATAGACAGCAGCTCCGGGAATCCGATAACGCCCACCAGGATGCCGGCGACTACAAACACAAAGAGCACCACACGTAAGGGCGTGAGAGGCTGCGAGATGCGCCAGATCAGGCTGACGCTCGCCGCACACGACGTAAGCAGGCACATCGTAGACAGCGTGAGCTGGCTAAAGCCAAACACCCGCGCCACAAAGATATCGAGCGCTGCAGCCAAAATGACCGCAATCGACGCCGGCAGTGCCCGCTTGAGCACGTTCGTCAGGAACGATCCCTTCACGCGAGCATTGTTGGGCTCCAGGCCCAACACAAAGCCCGGCGCGCCAATACAGAAGAAGTTAATGAGCGTCATCTGGATGGGCTCGAAGGGGTACGGCGGCAGCGCGATGCACAGCGCCGCCAAGCCCATCGAGAACAGCGTTTTGGTCAGGAACAGCGCCGCGGAGCGCTGCAGGTTGTTGATGGAGCGACGGCCCTCGGCCACCACGGCGGGCATCGAGGCAAAGTCGTTGTCGACGAGTACGATCTCGGCCACGTTACGCGC
>DYAA01000217.1 GCA_019419405.1 Collinsella sp.
TACCAGCGCAGCGCGCAAGGCGCGAAGCGCCGCAGCGGCCGCCTGCAAAGCAGGCTGACCCCCTGACGGCCCACCAAAGCAAGTTAAGACGGTCAACGAAAGTTGGCCGTCTTTTTTGTTGACCTCGCTTGGGGTCGAACCCGAAAGGGCACAGCCGCTTTCACAGATCGAGTCTACCCTGGGGATCAGTAAAACCGGCGCGTCTGCACGGCGAAGTACGCCTGTGCGAGCGCGATTTCTTGCTTGTTTGAATCTCCGTTCTGGGCGATTAAATAGCATGCATAGCGCGTAAGCTTGTAGTCTTTAACCGCACGAGCGGCGACACCGGCAGTTACCATTTTCGTGGTGTCACGAAAATGGGAATCAACTGGAGTTTTATTTGTTTCGCACGAGACTTTTGCCCTCTTAACAACTTCGGCGAAGTTCTCCCATCGAGTGTATCCCATGGGTTCCATTAAATCGCGTGCGAGCCAATACTCAACGCCGTCTTCCACATTGGCGTAGCTATCAAGTTTGACACGCCACTTCTCGATATCTCTACTGTCCATATCTCCTCCTCGCTGGTCTATTGTCTATGCAGGCTTTGCACGCTCTGTATTCGGAATAAGGATACGCTGCCGTGCGGACACGAATGGGCCCCGTGCCACTTCGAGCTCACGGGGCCCATAGATATCGATTGGTTGTGTTCTGCTTTAGATAGGTGTCCAGTTTAATTCGCTCGATAGTGCGAGCCCAGGCTTTCGGTTCGGTTGCGCATGGCTTTGACCATTTCCTGTGCTAGTTGAATCTGCGACTGTATGCGGGCGAGCGCAGCGATTTCGCTGTCGTTGGCATGCGGCTTATTTAGAGCTGTGGCATCATCTTGAATGTTTTCAAGCTCGTGTAGTGCCTCGGATAGGCCTGTTTCGGTCCTGTTGATCATGCAATAGGTGCTCATCGTGTGCCTTAGGCTGTGTGTCAGGCGTTCGGCATCTGTTGCGGCTATGCCGTACTGGGGGAGGGCGATATCCGCCTTCAGGGCTGTCTCGGGCTCTTTCTGTGCTGCTTGGGCTGCCGATGCGCCTGCGATGCGCCCGAACACGATGCCGTTGGCGCTTGACAAGCCACCAATGCGGTCGGCGCCGTGCATGCCGCCTGTCGCCTCGCCGCAAGCGTAGAGGCCCTCAACGCCCGTTTGTGCGGTCTTATCGATCTTGATGCCGCCGTTAGCGGCGTGGGCATACATCGCAACGCGCATCTCGTCAGTCGGGGCGATGCCGTGCTCGTCTTGCAGCCAGGTGGCAAAGGTCTGCACAAACTCTGGGACATCCTCGCGGGGAAAGTCGTAGTGGAGTGCCAGGCCTTCGACACCTGCCTGATCGATGACGAGATCGATGGCGCTGGAAGCCAGGCGCGAAGTGAAGGGACCGTATCCGGAGCGTTGCTCAAGCAGGTCGTCCAGCTTGTCGTCGGCAATATCTACCGGCTGGTCTACATGTACGTAGCGCCAGGTTTTCTCGTTGAAGACCAGGTTGCGCTTGGGCTCGATGAAACCGGGCATCATCTGCATGAACTCTATATTAGTAAGTGTTGCGCCGTGCGCCAGCGCGATGGCCTGCGAGGAGCTGAGCACATCAGCCGACGTAAGGCTGCGCTCGAACAGGCCGCCTGTGCCACCGGTTGCGATGATCGTGGCCTTGGCAGCAAAGGGCACGATTCGATTTTCGGTGAGGTCGTAGAGCACGGTTCCGGTTATTCTACCGTTCGTGTCCTCAACAAGGTCGATAAGCTCATAGCGGGGGAGCAGGCGAATGCCGAGTGACTCGATTCGGGTCGTCAGAGCGTCCTCAAGGGGCTTGCGGGTGAGGCCGCGCCACATGCGCGTCTTGTGGTCAAAGCAGGGGATAAACTGCTTTTGCTGGGCGCTCTCGGCATTTTGTGGGCGTTGAAGTTCAACACCCAGATCCCGTTCGAGCCATGTAATTGCCTGGGGAATGCCGCGGACAAACGTCTGGACAAGCTCGGGGTCGGCGACGCCGCCACCAACGGTCTGGATGGTGTCGATGAGGTCTTGTTCGTCGTCTTCGTTAACGGGTCCGATAAGCCCCAGGCCCCAGGTTCCGGGGAAGAAGCTCGATCCACTCATAGTCTTGCCGGCGCTTGCCACAGTGACGGTTGCACCCGTGCGTGCCGCTTCGATGGCGGCGCAAAGTCCCGCAATGCCAGATCCAATTACCAGTACATCAGTCGATTCCATCGGATTCCTTTCTCGTCCGGCGCATTGTCGCACGGGTGATCGGCAATGGGGCCGCAAAGACTCGGCAAATCGGTAAAGGGCACATATGGCAGGTGGGCGTCATGGGCGTTCTGATGCTCCATTTCATCACATCTCGTATATCGCCCCAACTGATATATTGGCGTTAGCCACCCTGCAGCAGCGCAAACAAAAAGAGCCGCTACCTCGAAAGGTAGCGGCTCCAAAGCTCAACTATATGAGCATCGCGCGGGCGCGATTAGGCCTTGAGGGCCTCCTCGACGGCGACAGCGCAGGCGACGGTGGCACCGACCATGGGGTTGTTGCCCATGCCGATGAGACCCATCATGTCGACGTGCGCAGGCACGGAGGAAGAACCGGCGAACTGGGCGTCGGAGTGCATGCGACCCATGGTGT
>DYAA01000218.1 GCA_019419405.1 Collinsella sp.
GGATGCAGCCCCGCCCAGCAGGCACACCCCCTCGCGCCCGCCAAAGTCGACGCCCACGACCAGGCGCACGTAGCCGATCGCAACCGCCATCGATGCAAAGGAAACCAGCCACGAGCCGACAAAAATGCCGGCCAGCGACGCCGTCTTGGAAAGACCGCCCACGCAGCGGCGCGCGCCGAGGCCGGACAGATTGGGCTGCAAATCGACGACGCTCAAGGCGGCAAACTCGGCAGACATCATCGCGACCAGGCCAAAAAGCGCGTAATAGTAGATGACCGTGCCATCGGGCGTGGCACGAGTCAGGCTCACGCGGCGGGTTCCGCCCTCGAGCGACAGAGCGCGCGCAACCGCCTCCGGGTCGGCGAGCGCCGCCGGGTCATCTTGAGCAATCTGGGCCATGAGCTCGGCATTTTGCGTATACGAGCTTGCCACCGTTTCAAGGATGCTGCGGTCGGTAAGCACCGACGAGGCGCGCGAGCTGTCGTAACTCGATAGCAGCGTGAGCCTGGGCGTGCCCGCGGCATCAACCGTATAGATGCCCGCGACCTCGCCGGCCTTGAGCGCTTTGCGCGCGGCAGCCAAGTCTTCGTACTCGCTCACATCGAGCAGCTGATCGTCGCTTGCCTTGGCAAGCGAAGCTGCCACGTCCTTAAAGGTCGAGGCATCCCAGGCCTCGTCCGCCACGACGGCAACCGGCACCGGGTCGACCGTGCCGTCGGAGCTGAGGTTCGCAAACATAAACATGAACATCGTGGAAAGCGCAATAGGAAAGAGAGCGCCCCAGACCCACGTGCTCGGCCGGCGCAGCAGCGTCTTGACCGTGGTGATGATGGTGTTGAACATGGCCGCCCCCTAGTCGCGCAGCTCGCGGCCGGTGATCTCGAGGAACACGTCGTTGAGGGTCGGCGGTTCGGAATAGATGCGGCCGAGCGGCACGTCATGCGAGCGCAGCGCATCGAGAATGTCCGTCAGGTTGTGCGGGCTCGCTTCGCACGAAAACGTGAGCTGTCCCGCCGTTGCCGAAAGGTCCAGAACGTGCGGCAGGCTTGCGACGGCACCGAGCGCCGCACTCGGAACCTCGCCGACCTCGATTACAATCTTCTCGCCCATCTGAATCATGCGCTTGAGCTCGTCGTTAGTGCCCTGCGCCAGCACGCGCCCACCGTCCATGATCATGATGCGGCTGCAGATCTGCTCGACTTCCTCCATGTAATGGCTGGTATACACCACCGTGGCGCCCTCGTCGCGCAGGCGGCAGATGCCCTCCAGGATGGCGTTGCGGCTTTGCGGGTCGACCGCCACCGTGGGTTCGTCAAAAAAGATGAGCTCGGGCTTGTGCGCGATGCCGCAGGCAATGTTGAGACGACGCGCCAGGCCGCCCGAGAGCTTGCCGGGGCGGAACTTGGTAAAGTCGCCCAGGCCGACAAAGTCGATCGCCTCGTCCACCAGCGCGCGGCGGCGCTTGCGGTCGTTGACGTAGAGACTGCAGAAATAGTCGATGTTTTCGCGCACGGTGAGCTCGTCAAACACCGCCACCTGCTGTGGCACCACGCCGACGCGACGCTTAAGGTCGTAGCGGGTGGGCGTCATGGGCTCGCCGAACAGCTCGATGGTGCCCTTGTCGTAAGCGAGCAGCTGCAGGATGCAGTTGATGGACGTGGTCTTGCCCGAGCCGTTGGGGCCCAGCAGGCCAAAGATCTCGCCAGGGGCAATACTCAGGTTAAAGTGGTCGAGCGCGATAAGATCGTCGTAGCGCTTGACGAGGTTTTCGACGTGGACGATATCTGTCATGAGGCGGCCCTTCTGTTGGTCGTGGCCCGGTACGATTGCATCATCGCAGGAGAGGACGGCGCGCACCAGTGAGCTTTGTCACGAGTGCGAGGGGGCAGAGGCGAAACCCCCGCTCGCGCGAGCGATCGACGCCGCTTTGCCGCGCGGGAGGAATGTCACGGTTGCCCCGGGCGGCGCCTCCCCCGCGCGCAGCATCGCGTACAATACCCATATGAACAGGCTTTTCGACAAATCGATTGTGCTGGCGTGCTGTATTGCGGCCGCCATGGGTCTTGCCGTGGACGCTCGTCTGGTTGTGGCGTTTTGCCTTGGCGTTATGGCCACCTCGGCGTCGGAAGTCGCACGAGAAGAACACGCCCATCGCGCGAGCGAGGCCGCGAGCTACGCTTACATCATCGCTGCCGTCTTCGTGCCGCCATTTATGCCGTTCGCACCCCTTGCCTTCTATGACATCGCGCGACGCGTGCGCCGTGAACGCATCTGGCCCGCGCTGGCGATTGGCGCCGTGTTTGTCTGCGCGCTTGTCGCGGACCTTCGTGGCGGCGTGCTCACCACCCGAACGCTGTTGCTAACCGCCATCCTTTCGATCGCTGCCGCGTTGCTGTCGCTGCGCACCGCGCAGCTGGAGCGCGAACAGGATCGCATGCGTCGCACCCGCGACAAGCTGCAAGAACGCGCCCTGGTACTCGAGGCACGCAACCGCGACCTCGCCGACCGCCAGGACTACGAAGTCGAGCTCGCAACGCTCGCCGAACGCGCCCGCATCGCGCGCGAGATCCACGATAACGTGGGCCACCAGCTCACGCGCGCTTCGCTCCAAACCGAAGCCTTGCGCGTGGTCCACGCCAACGAGCCCGGCGTCGCCGCCGATTTCGCCGATGTCAAACGCACGGTTGACGAGGCGCTCCAGCTCGTGCGCGCCAGCGTCCACGCGCTCAACGACAATGCAACCAACCTCTCCGTGCAGCTCGAGCGCATCGTTGAAGGCGTACGCTCGGACAGCGGCCCACAGATTGAGCTTGAAGTTTTGGCCGAGCATGCGCCCGCCAACGTCGCCAACTGCTTTGCGGCGGTCCTGCGCGAGGCGCTCTCCAACACCATGCGCCACGCTTGCGCCCAGACCGTCACCGCACGATGCATGGAGCATCCGTCGTTTTACCAGCTCATCGTTACCGACGATGGCGTGGGCGAGGTCCAAGCAATCGGCCGTGGCGCCGCGGAGGGCATGGGGCTCGCCTCCATGCGCGAGCGCATCGAGGCGCTTGGCGGCACCTTCACCGCCGGTCCGCGCGCCGGCGCCGGCGGCTGGCGCGTGTTTGCCACCGTTCCCAAACAGCAAGGAGATGAGGACCGATGAGGCTCATAGTTGTCGATGACGACCACTTGGTAGTCGATTCACTCAAGATTATCCTAGGCGCCCAGCCGCAGATCGAGGTGGTGGGTACCGGCGCCAATGGCGACGACGCGGTCGCGCTCTACGCTGAGCACACGCCCGACATCGCGCTGCTCGACATTCAGATGCCGGGGCGCGACGGACTTTCGGCGGCACGCGAGATCCTTGAGCGCGACCCTGCGGCGCGCGTGGTGTTTCTGACGACATTCTCGGATGACGAGTACATTGTGTCGGCGCTTAAACTGGGCGCCCGCGGCTATCTGATCAAAACCGATGTCTCCGCCATTCCACCGGCGTTGGCGCAGGTCATGGACGGTAAACGCGTGCTCGAGGGTAAGGCGATCGAGGATGTCGACTTTGATGGGGCGGACGCTGAAGCCGGTGCGACCCGCCGGCCCGCGGCCTTTGCCGGTCTGACCGACCGCGAGTTCGAAGTCGCCGAGCTCATCGCCCGCGGTCTCGACAACAGGGAGATCGCTGCCACCGCCTATATGGGCGAAGGCACCGTGCGCAACCACATCAGCTCGATCCTAGCCAAAATGGGCCTGCGCAACCGCACGCAGATCGCCATCGCCTACCTGCGAGGGTAATTACCCAACGGCCGACCGCCCCGGCATAGCAAAATGGCTGCTAGCGATTTAATACCATTTCAAAACTAAGCCGGTTTACGGGGCTAAACTCAGGACCCCCATCCATACCCGCGTTTTCTGCAAAATGACGACTCGTCTACCTGCGGTTTTATTTTCACGCTTTTCGGTATGGTTGGGGATTCGGAATCCGGCCCCGTAAACCGGCATAGTTTTGTTCGAGCGACCACGGCAAGTGTCTCCGAAAGCCGCTTCAAGCCAAAAACGATCCGTTTTCCTCCGTCCCCAAGGGATCAGCCGGAACCGCTTGCCACGAAATCGGCCCATCTACTACGTTTGACTCGATACCCCTGACCATACCTTCGTTTTGAGCAAAACCGCAGGCGTTCTACCTGCGGTTTTCATTTCGCATTGCTTGCCGTGGTCGAGGGCTGCCGCCTAAACGTAGTAGATGGGCCCATTTCGTGGCAGACGAGTCACGCGATAGCCCTCGCGAGGCCAAAATAGTCCGTTTTCCTCCGTCCACGGGAGTTAAAGGGCTGTTACGGATATGCTGCCATTCCAAAACTACGCCGGATTACGGAGCTAAAGTCGGAGCCCTCATCCATACCCCCTATTTTTGAAAAACAACAGGCTATCTACCTGCGGGTTTGTTTTTGCGATTTTCTGTATGGTCGGAGGTTCGCTATCCAGTCCCGTAATCCGGCATAGTTTTGTTCGCAGCGGCACAACCGCGCGCTCACGCGCGGGGCCGGCGGAGCATTTTTGCCCCGCCGGCCCCTATTCCAGTTCTACCCCTGCGCTACTCCGGCTTGGTTTCTACTGTGGGAGTCTTGTCCGCTGCGACTGGGGTGCGGGCGGTGTCCATAGTCAGGCAGTGCTTGGGGCAGCTCTCGATGCACTCACCGCACACCACGCAGGCATACGGGTCGATCGACCACGTTCCGCCCTTGCGATCGACTGCGAGCGCGCCCGCCGGACAGCGACGCGCACACATGCCGCAGCAGATGCACGCGTCCATGTCGTTGACGATATGCCCGCGCAAGCGCTCGGGTGCCGCGAGCTTCTCCTGCGGATAGCACACCGTTACCGGCTGCTTGACCATAGAGCCCAAGGCCGTCTTGGCAAATGTCAGCAAACTCATGCCGCGCCTACCTTTCCGTGCAGCTAATGCAGGGGTCGATGGTCAGGATAATCATGGGCACGTTGGCAAGGAGCACGCCCTGCAGCGCATGTGTCAGACCCGCCAGGTTCTGCGACGTCGGCGTGCGCACGCGGAAGCGGTCCAGGTTCTTGGTGCCGTTACCGCGCACATAGTAATACGCCTCGCCGCGCGGCTGCTCAATCACAACCTCGCCGCGTGCGCCGTCGGCCGGCGTAAGCTTGGTGCGCCCGCCGATCCCGTCGTGCGGAATCTTGCCCACAAGCTCCTTAATGATGTCCATGGCCTGCGTGACCTCGGCACAGCGCACCTGGCAGCGGGCATAGCAATCGCCATCGGTGGCGACAACCGGCTCAAACGCAGCCAGGTCCGCATAGGCACCGTCGCTAAACATGCGCACGTCGTAGTCCACGCCCGAGGCGCGCCCAAACGGGCCGACCATCGACAGATCCAGCGCGTCCTTCTTGCTGATCACGCCCACGCCATGCAGGCGCTCGCCACAGCTGACGTCGTCCAAAAACGTATGCACCAGGGCCTCGTAGTCGGGACGCATGGCATCGAGCGTCTGGACAATGCCAGCCAGCTCGGAGTCCTCAATGTCGTGCTTTAGGCCGCCGATCTCGTTAATCGAAAGGATCACGCGGCCACCGCACGTGCTCTCGAAGATCTTGAGAATCTGCTCGCGCAGGGTCCACGACCGATAGAACAGCGCCTCGAAGCCAAAGGCATCGGCGAGCAGGCCCAGCCACAGCAGGTGCGAGTGGATGCGCGAAAGCTCGTGCAAAATAGTGCGGATATACTGCACGCGGCCGGGCACCTCGATGTCGAGCATGCGCTCGCAGGCGCCGGCATAGCCGTAGCTGTGGCCCACGGCGCAAATGCCGCAGATGCGCTCGGCGATGTAGCCAAACTGGTGCATGTCGCGCTTTTCGGTGAGCTTCTCGAGTCCGCGGTGCACAAAGCCGATCTGCGGAATTGCCTCGATGACGCGGTCGTCCTCGATCACCAGGTCCAGATGAAGCGGCTCGGGCAGCACCGGGTGCTGCGGGCCAAACGGAATTACGGAGCGATGAGCCATGGACCTTACGCCTCCTTTTTCTGCTTGTCGCGGGCGGCCTTGGCGGCAAGCGCCGCACGGACCTTGGCCGCTTTCTCGGGATCCATGGCGGCGAGCTTTGCCTCCATCTCGGCGGCCTTGAGCGCGGCCTTCGCAGCGGCATCGTCATGCTGGGCATCGGAGCCGGCAGCAGCAGCGGGCTGAGCAGCGGCAGTGCCCGCAGCATCGCCGGCACCCGCGGCACCCTCCCCCGCAGCAGCCGCAGCCGCGGCGGCCTTCTCGGCCGCGGCCTTGCGCGCCTTGGCCTCGGCGGCCGCGCGGACTTTCATGGCCTTCTCGCGCGCAGCCTTCACCTCGGGCGTGATAACGCTCATGGGCTCGGCAGTCGAGACCTGGTAGAAAAAGCCCTTAAAGTCGATCTGCATATCGGTGATGGCAAGACCGAATAGGTCGTGCGCTTCGTTTTCAAACGGGAATACCGCCGGATAGTACGAGCTGATGGACGGAATCTCCTGGTACCGATCAATTCCCTCAACCACCAGGTTCTCGATCGCATAGCTGCCGTCCTGCGCAATATGCTCCTGAGCAGCACGAACGTTGATAAACGTATAGACCAGGCGATACGATCCGTCGTCCACACAGCGCTCGGCGTGCATCTGCACAAAGCGCGCGCCGACGCCCTTGAGCGCCTGGACATGCGACAGGAGCTTGTCGATCCCGACGGTGGTATAGATAGCCTTTTGCATTACTCGGCCTCCTTTGCAGCGGCGGGCGTCTCAGCAGGTGCGTCGCCAGCGGCGGGCGCAGCAGGCTTCCCGGCAGGCGCGTCACCGGCACCGTCAGTCCCGGCCCCCGCAGCCACAAACCCGTCCTCGCCCAGCTCAACGCCACCGTCCCAGGTAGCGGCACCGCCCACGGTGAGCGGATCGCCACCGGCGCGCAACACGGTCTCCTTCTGGTCCAGGATGCCGCACGCCTCCACGATGGCATCGATCACCGTCTCGGGGCGAATGGCGCACCCGGGCGCGTACACGTCCACGGGAATCGCGCGGTCCACGCCGCCGATCACGTTGTAGGCATCGCGGAATACGCCGCCCGAGCATGCGCAGATACCGCAGGCCACCACGCACTTGGGCTCGAGCATCTGGTTGTAAATCTGACGCACGACGGGCAGGTTCTGGGCATTGACCGACCCCGTCACCAAAAAGATATCCGCATGCTTGGGGTTGCCGGTGTTGACCACGCCAAAGCGCTCCGCATCGAACAGCGGCGTGAGCGAGGCCAGCACCTCGATATCGCATCCGTTGCAGCTCGAGCCGTCGTAATGAATAACCCACGGCGAGCGCGACATTTTATGATCCATGGATGCCGCCTCCTAAATAAACACGTCGACGAGGATGGGCATAAGGTTGAGCAGGCCAAACACCAGCGCCACGCCCCAGCCGAGCCTAAAGCAGCTGCGCCAGGTGCTGCGTGCGAAGGTGTTGTCGATCAGCACCTCGACAAAATACGTCGCGGCCATCACGACCAGGGCTACGACCCAGCTCACCGGGTTGTCCCAAACAAAGAACATGCCCACCCACATCAAAAACAGCACGGTCTCACACCAGTGCATAAGGGTCATCTTGGCCAGCGTGCCGCCGCTCATCTCGGTGGCGACGCCCTGGACAATCTCCTGATGCGCGTGATGCGAGTACGAAAGGTCGAACGGCGACTTGCGTAGCTTGATGGTGAGCACCGCAAGCAGCGCCAAGAAAATGGGCGCGCTGTACACGATGATGGGCGCCGACTGTCCGGTCACGGCGATGGAATCAAAGCTATCGGTGGCAAGGTACAGGCCCACGCTCATCAGCAGAACGGCGGGCTCGTAGCTCATGACCTGCAGCAACTCGCGGTCGGCACCGACCTGGGCAAACGGGCTTTGCGTCGAGGCGGACGCCAGCACCACAAAGATCGCGGCGAGCGTAACCATAAAAGCGCACAGCAGCGTGTTGGAGCCCGACACAAAGATGCCGCCGCCCACGACGGTAAAGATGAGCGCGCACGCCATATAGGTATCGTCCATGGTGTTTACGCTGGCAGGGGCCTTGCGCAGCAGCTTGGCAACGTCGTAGAAGGGCTGCAGCAGGCGCGGGCCCACGCGGCCCTGCATGCGAGCCGAAAGTTTGCGGTCGATGCCGTCGATCAAGCCGCCCGCAAGCGGCGCCAGCAAGGCAAACGCCACGGTGCCAATAAAGATGCCCACGACGCCCGAACCTTCGAAATACTTGCCGCGCAGCACCGAGGGCGCGCTCATGGCAAGCCGCTCGGGCCCAATCCATGCGCAACACAGCAGCGCAAACAAGATAATGCTGCAGCACACGACGCTACCCGCGGGGCCAATACGCTTCTCGCCAAGGGCGTCCTCCGAGTACCAATTGCGCTTTTCGGCCTTCACCTCGTGTCCCATCGAGCCGCGGAAATGGCGATATTTGTCGGTTCCCACGCCCGAAAGGTACACGTTGACGTGCGGTTTGTTGCTCACGCGGAATGACGTCAGCAGCACCACGGCGATAAAAGCCACGATAACCACCATCAGATACATGGCGTCCTTGCCAATAACGTACGGCACGCGGCCAAACACCATGGCCAAGTAAGGCGACACCAGACC
>DYAA01000219.1 GCA_019419405.1 Collinsella sp.
CGTGGCGGGAGCGGTCGTCTCGGCGTGGTGGGCTGTGGGTGCGCTCAGCGCCTCGAGGGCGCTCGACGGTCGAGCGGCAAGCGGCCTCGAGTTTGTCGTGCAGGGTGATCCATCCATAAACGACGACGTGTATTCCTATACCTGCGAGGCACGCGCGGACGGTAAGAACTTGGCAACGGTTCGCCTATCGTGTGATCGTGAGCTCAAGGTCGGGGCGCACGTGCGTGTTATCGGTCGCGTTTCACGTTTTGAGAACGATGCATATGGACGATCGCGCGTGCTCCGAGGCGAGGTGCGCAAGGCTAAAGCCGTTCGAGTCGTGTCGGTCGATGAGGGCTCTCCGGTGCCGCTGCTTCGGCTGAGAAATGGGCTGCTTGCGTCCATCGCGCCTGCGACCGACCCGGCGCGGGCGCTCATAGCCGGTGTCGCCTGCGGTCGTTCGGCCGAGCTGCGCGCCCAGCCGGCGGGCGACTGGTTTTCGGTGACGGGAACGGCGCATCTTATCGCCGTCTCGGGCAGCCATTTGGCTATCGTGGGGTTTGTAATCGAGGGTGTATTGCAAAAGACTCGGTGCTCACGTGGTCTTCAGCGGGCGATATTGGCGATAACGCTTGTCGGCTATGCTGCCTTTACGGGGGCGTCTCCCTCGGCCGTGCGTGCGTGCTGCATGGTGTTCGTGACGCTTGTCGTAAACGGCGCGGGGCGTCGTCGGCACGGCCTTTCGGCACTCTTCGTAACCATGTCCATCTTTGTGCTACTGCGGCCGACGGTGCTGTTCGAGATGGGCTTTCAACTCTCGTGTGCCAGCGTCTTAGCCATTCTGTGCTTTTGTCCCTATGCGACCTACGCTTTGGGTGAGCTAGGTGTGCCATCAGGCTTTGCCAGCGTGCTTTCCGTCACGCTGTGCTCACAACTGGCGACACTTCCCATTACCATTCCTGCCTTCGGTACATTCTCGCTCATTGCTCCGTTGGCAAATGCGGTCATCGGTCCGGTGGTGAGCGTACTGCTCGCTGTGTCGATCGTGCTGGCTCCCTTTTCGCTCGTGGGACCGTTGCGGACTTGGGCGCTCGTTGTGCCCATGATTGCCGCCCGTTGCGCGCTGTTCTTCGAGCAGCTGTTTGCCGCCGTGCCGGGTGCATACGTGAGCGTGCCGCCCGATAGCATGTGGATTTACCTAGTGCCGTGTTTTCTGGCGGTTCTGCTGGTCTGGTGGCCGCGTCCCCGTGCACGTCCTATGGCGGCGGGGCTTGCATGCCTGATGCTCTTGGCTGCGATTCCGTACGTCTATTGGGATCGATTCGCTCCGCCTTCGGTGACGGTGCTCGATGTGGGCCAGGCCGATGCGATTCTTATCCGCCAAGGCGGCGCAGTAGCTCTCGTCGACTGCGGGCTCGACGAGCGTGTGGTTGCGGCGTTGGTTCGCAATAACGTGCACCATATCGATGCCGTTTTTGTGACGCATTGGGATGAGGACCACTGGGGTGGTTTGCCTGCCGTGCTCGAACAGTTTTCGGTCGGAACGATTGCCGTGGCGGCGGATGCGCTGGAGGATGCTCCTGCCGAGGTATTGAACCGACCTGGCGTGGAGTATCGGCAGGTGCGCCGTGGGGATACGGTCGACATCGGCTTATTTTGCGCTCGCGTGATGTGGCCATTCGAGTTCGTGGATGGCGAGGGAAATGAGGACTCGCTTGTCCTGCTGCTCTCTTATGTTCAGGAAGGCAAGGGCCTGCGAATACTTCTCACCGGTGATGCCGAGCTCGACCAAGAGCGGGAATTCGTGCAGGAGGTGGGGGATATCGATGTCCTTAAACTTGGGCATCACGGCTCCAAGGTTTCAGTCGATGGCGAGTTGCTGGACGTCCTGAAGCCCGAGCTTTCCCTCGCAAGCGCCGGTGAGGGGAATCGATACGGCCATCCGTCCGATGCCTGTATCGATGCCGTTAAGGAAGCGGGTGGTGTGTTCGCGTGTACCATCGAACACGGCGACATTACCGTCACACCGACTGCGAATTGCTTTGCGATGCGATGCCAGCGACCGTGACGACGTCGTTGGCGTGTGGTGGGCCTCTGGGCTAGAATGGCACGGAACGAATACGAAGGCCTGCGGGAGGGGGGCGCAATGTCCGAAACCGGTTTGCTGCCGGCATATCTGATCGTCGGTACCGACGGAGTTAAGCGCGACCACGCCGTCTCGCGTATGAAAGCGCGTCTGGAAAAATCGGGTATGGTCGAGTTCAACCTCGACGAGCGAGACATGACCAAGGA
>DYAA01000022.1 GCA_019419405.1 Collinsella sp.
CAGTAAGCCTGCGGCGCAGCTCGAGCTCGATGTTTGATGGTTTTTGAGGCTCTCGACTGCCGCCGGTGACGCTGGAGAAGAACGTATCGAAGAGACCCATCGCTATGCCTGCTTGCCTGCGTCGGCCGGGAAGGTTATGCCGGCCTGCTGGCGCACGGCATCCATGATACGCAGCGAGACGAGCGTGACATCGCGGTAGTGGCCAAGCTCGTGGCGTCCCGCCGGGGTCTCCCAAATCTCTTCCTTAACGTTATCGATGCCGTCGATGGCGGTGATAAAGTCCGCGAGCTCGTATTCCATGGTGTTGCTTGACTTGGGAAGGTCGAGCGCGCGTCCGTTGCCGCCTTGCTCGCGCGGCGCCTCGGTCGCCGATCCGCGTACGACATCGCCGCGATAGTCGATACGGACGTTGCGGGGCGTGGACAGATGGTCAATCTGGATAGTGCCACGCTCGCCTTCGATCTGCGAGGGCAGCAGGTCATTCGTAATTTTGGAGTGCGCGAGCTCGACGGAGATACGGCCACCGCCGTAGCTGGCAAGGATGGAACCGCAGCCATCGATGGGGCCGTGCGTGAGCTGTCGCGTGGTGGGGTCGAGCAGAGTAGTCATGCTCGTAAGGCCGGAGGGCATGCCGAAAATCTCGACCATGGGCTCGACGGTGTAGACGCCAATGTCCATGAGGGAACCCGATGCCATATTGCAGTCGAAGATATTGGTGGCGCGTCCCGCGAGAATCTCGTTGTAGCGCGAGGAATATTTGCCAAAGCGCAATGAGGCGCGGCGGATGGGAGCGATCTCGCCCAGGGCGTCCTCGATGGCGTGGAAGGCGGGATCGTGGAGGGGACGCATGGCCTCGAGGGCCACGACACCTGCTGCCTCGGCAGCGCGGAAGACTTCCAGCGCCTGCGCTTCGGTGGCGCAGAAGGGCTTCTCGACGATGACGTGCTTGCCACCGGCGATGCAGACAAGGGCCTGCTCGTAGTGAAGTGCGTTGGGGCTGCCGATATAGACGGCGTCGACGTCGGCGGCTGCCGCAAGCTCATCGAGTGAGATAAAGTTTCGCTCGCCATCGCGCTCGGCGGTAAAGGCAGCACCGCGATTGGCATCGCGTGAAAGCGTGCCCACAAACGCGGCTTGGTCGTTGGCGTTGACGACTTGGATAAAGTCGTCGGTGATCATGGATGTGCCGATGGTCGCGATGCGCAGCATACGTCCCCCTTGCGTTGTTTGGTCTACAGGATGAGTGTAGCGCGTGGGGATATAAAGCTGTGCGAAAACGCTATTACAGGTCGCTCTCGTTAAAGCCGGTGTCGATATCGAGGTTGCTGCCGTCGGCCGCCGTGGTGGCGAGCTCATCGCAGCGCTCATTGAGCTCGTGGCCGGCGTGACCCTTAACCCAGATGAAATCAACCTTGTGCTTGCTTTTGGCGGTGAGTAGGCGCTCCCACAGGTCGCGGTTCTTGACGGGCTGCTTGTTGGCGGTTTTCCACCCGCGCTTTTTCCAGCCGTCGATCCAGTGCTTGTTAAAGGCGTTGACGACGTACTGCGAATCGGAATGGACTTCGACCTCGCAGGGGCGGTTGAGTGCCTCGAGCGCCACGATAACGGCCATGAGCTCCATGCGGTTGTTGGTGGTCTTGGCGTAGCCGCGCGAAAGCTCGGAGGTAAAGGTCTTGCCGGCGGGGTTGGTGTATTTGAGCACGGCGCCGTAGCCGCCGCGTCCCGGATTTGATCGGGCCGAGCCGTCGGTATAGATGATGACCTTCACGGGCTTCCTTTCTTTGAGTGCATTTCATGTGAGTGACCATTGTAGCGCCATGCCCGCCGGGGGCCAGCAATCTACGATTTCTACCCCGTCTTCCGACTGTTAGCTGGCATGGATGATGCGGTTGAGCTCGTCGAGGTATTGCTGCAAGAGGAGAGAGGGCTTGCGCTCGTCGTGCATGATGTAGCCAACGTGCATCGTTGGGGCGTCTGCTAACGGGATCGATGCCATACCCCATTGCATTTCATTGGAGAGGACACCGGTCGACAGGGTGTAACCGTTCGACGTGATAAGCAAGTTAGTAAGTGTTCCGCGGTCCGAGATTCGTATGTTGCGGTCGCAAGGGACATAGCTAAAGGGTTCCTCGGCGTAATAGAAGGAGTTTGAGGTTCCCTGCTCAAAGCTGTAGCGCGTATAGGGCGCGAGGTCGGCAAGGGACAGTTGAGGGCGGCGTGCGAGCGGATGGCGTTCGCTCACGAAGACGTGGACCGTCGCGTCGAAGAGGGGATGGAAGCTTGCGCGGGCATCGGCGAAGGCCTTCTGCAGAACGCGAGCGTTAAAGTCATCCAGATACAGAATGCCGATATCGCTGCGAAACGCACGGACGTCATCGATGATCTGCGATGTGGTGGTCTCGCGCATGATGAACTCGAACTTGCTGTCGCGGCAGCGCTCGACCACGTTGACAAAGGCCTCGACCGAAAAGGCGTAGTGCTGGGCGGAAATGGCGAGGCGGGCTTGCGGGGTGCCGCCGTCCTCGTAGCGTGCCTCGAGCATGTCGGCCTGCTCTACGACCTGGCGCGCATAGCCCAAAAGCTCGGTGCCGTCGTTGGTGAGCGTGACGCCGCGGCTGGAGCGCGTAAAGATCTCCAGATGGAGCTCCTGTTCCAGGCTTTTGACGGCGTTTGAGATGTTGGACTGAGCAGTATAGAGGCGTTGAGCTGCGGCGTTGATTGAGCCGGACTCTGCCACGGTGATCAAAAAGCGAAGCTGTTGGAGTGTCATCGGCGCCCGTCCTTTCGATAGCTATCTAAAAAACCGATAACAGGTTAGCGCTTTTAAGTGATTGACCCGTGGAGACGATGCTCGTACTATTCAAAACATACAAAGGCGGTAGGTAATTAAGCCGGCCACGGAACCGGGATGTCAAAAGGAGGCCCGCATATGAATTGCTTACCAAGACGAATGCCGGGCTCCTGTTTGCGCCCGTCGGCGTGATCAGGAGATAGCGACTTACTTCTCTCTTATTAATTTACTTTCGTTCGATCAAGGAGATCATCATGAGCCAGTTCATCAACAACCCCGAGCACACCTTTGGTTTCGATACCCTGCAGCTGCACGTTGGCCAGGAGAGCGCCGATCCCGCATCCGATGCCCGCGCCGTGCCTATCTATCAGACCACCTCGTACGTGTTCCGTAACTCCCAGCACGCTGCCGACCGGTTTGGCCTGGCCGACGCCGGCAACATCTACGGCCGTCTGACCAACTCCACCCAAGGCGTCTTCGAGGACCGTATCGCCGCCCTCGAGGGTGGCGTGGCAGGTCTTGCCGTCGCCTCCGGTGCTGCTGCCATCACCTATACCCTGCAGGCTCTTGCCCAGGCCGGTGACCACGTGGTGGCTCAGAAGACCATCTACGGTGGCTCCTACAACCTGCTGGAGCATACGCTCTCCCAGTTTGGCGTCGAGACCACGTTTGTCGATGCCCATAACGTGGAAGAGGTCGAGGGTGCCATCAAGGACAACACCACGGTCATCTATCTCGAGACGCTCGGCAACCCCAACTCCGACATCCCCAACATCGACGCCATCTCCGAGGTCGCCAAGAAGCACGGTCTGCCGGTTGTCGTCGATAACACCTTCGGCACCCCGTATCTGTTCCGTCCGCTGGAGCATGGTGCCAACATCGTCGTCCACTCCGCAACCAAGTTCATCGGCGGCCACGGCACCTCGCTGGGCGGTGTGATCGTCGACGGCGGTAACTTCGATTGGAAGGCGAGCGGAAAGTACGCCCAGATCGCTGAGCCCAACCCCTCCTACCACGGTGTTTCGTTTGCCGAGGCTGCCGGTCCCGCTGCCTTCGCGACCTATGTCCGCGCTATCCTGCTGCGTGACGAGGGCGCCTGCATCAGCCCGTTCAACGCCTGGGTCCTGCTCCAGGGCACCGAGACCCTGTCGCTGCGCGTTGACCGTCATGTCGAGAACACCAAGAAGGTCGTTGAGTTCCTGACCGGTGACAGCCACGTCGCCAAGGTGAACCACCCGAGCCTGCCTGAGCACCCCGATCACGAGCTCTATCGGAAGTACTTCCCCCGTGGCGGTGCCTCGATCTTTACCTTTGAGATTAAGGGCGGCCAGGAGGCTGCATGGAAGTTCATCGATCACCTGCAGGTGTTCTCGCTGCTCGCCAACGTGGCCGACGTCAAGTCGCTCGTCGTGCACCCGGCTACCACCACGCACTTCCAGCTCTCTGCCGAGGAGCTCGCCGAGCAGAACATCACGCCCTCCACGATTCGACTTTCTATTGGTACCGAGAACGCCGAGGATATCATTTGGGATCTGAAGCAGGCCTTCGCCGCGCTGGACGATTAAAGCGACTTGTGCAAGGACCCCTTGCGACTCGATAGGTATAACTGCATAAAATGCCTGCTCAAGGCGCCTGTGCGAACAATGGTTGCACAGGCGCCTTTTTTGCATAGAGAGGGTGCAAAAACAGGGTTTTTGACACGCTTTATGCATTCGAGTTGTGGAAAACTCCTGTTGAGCGGATGTGAGTTTTACGCAAATGACGTGCACCTTTTGAGAAAAACCGCAGGTCGCGATTTGCTCGGGGTACTATGCAGCGCGATCGAATCACACGCAGCTTAAACGCAGCAAAAACGCACTACGGAGGTTTCCAGCTACATGAGGATCGATTCACGAAAACCGAAAGCCGCCGCCCTTTCCGCCGCTCTGACCGTGGCACTTTTGATGGGCGCCGGCGCAACTGATGCCCACGCGGCAACACTATCCGATATGGTCGGATCTGCGCCGTCCGAGGCGACGCTGGTGCAGCCCGTCGACTACCGCGGCGACGGTTATGGCTCTATGCAGGAGTGGAACGCCTCGATGGGGGCAAAGCGCGATTCCCTGGAGATGCGCGCTCAGATCATTATGAATATGTATGGCGACTATGCTACCGATGACGAGCGCACTGTGTTGCAGGGTTGCATCGACGGTGCGGGTAGCCTGTTGACGATGGGGGAGGTCGATGCCAAGTCGACCGAGCTCGATGAGCTGCGCGCCACGCTCGAGGATGCCAAGCGTGAGGCGCTTGAGTTTGAGGCCGCCGAGGCCGAGGCCGCGGCCGCCCAGGCTTCGTATTGCAACGCCGGCTCCAGCCCGTCTTACACGTCTGCTGCGTATTACGCGAACGGCTCGGGTCTGACGCGCTTGAGCGGCGTCAATAACTATAACGGCCGCCGCGAGACCTATTACAGCAGCAACGTACTCTACCATCACCGCACGGGCGAGTGGACGCAGGATTCCGAGGGCTTTTGGCGCGATTCCGATGGTTACTACGTCGTTGCCGCGGGCGATAAGGCCCAAGGCTCTACGTTTACCGGTTCCAAGGGCGAGTGCAAGGTCTATGACTCCGGCTGCGCTGCCGGAACCACCGACTACTACACCGGTTGGTAATCTGTTCGCGCTATAGACATATGATGGGCGGGCGTCTTTACCGAGCTTTCGGGCAACGTAAAGACGCCCTTTCTTTATGTGCGCTTGAGTTAACAGAGCCCTTACCGTGGCAGTACGCTGGGCGTATGGATGCGGGGCACACTAGTTCATGAGAAATAGGGTCTTTCTCTTGGAGGAAGTGATCTTGTGAATGCTCGAGATATTGCCGCCGTCGCCGTCGCGTTGATGCTTGGCTGCCTTGGTCCCACGGCCGCGCTCGTCGCGGGCATGCAGGGGACATGCGG
>DYAA01000220.1 GCA_019419405.1 Collinsella sp.
CCGCCGCAAATCGACGAGCCCACACCCACAAGCGTCGCGATCTTGCTCGGCACGTTCATAACGCGGCAGAGCACAAAGGCGATGACAAGCGAGGTCGAGATTGTCGCCACGATAATCGGTAGCGACTGGGCGCCCTTGGACAGAATCTGGGAGAGGTTCATGCCAAAGCCAAGCAGGATAACCGCGTACTGCAAGACTTTTTTAGACGTATAGGTGACACCGACGGCGAGCTGTTCGCGGCGATTCTTGGGAAAGACGAGCGCCAGAACCATGCCGAAGAGGATGGCGAATACCGGCCCACCGACCACCTCAATCTGTTTGCCGAGCAGCGTTGCGGGGATAGCGATGATCAGGCAGAACAAGACACCCTTCCAGCGCTCGCGTACGATATTCGCCAGTTGCATATGGGATTCCTTCTTTCTCTTTCACGTTTGCGACGGCTTATGATACGGCAACATTGAGCGCAGCCTTGCGTAAACAAAGACTAAGATGCCGCAATAGTTCTTGGGCAACAGCCGAATTACCCACCGCGGAAAGCTGATTCGCGGCATAATTAACAACTGACATATGAGTTTGATAGAACAGTTGCGAGGCGCTATGGAAGAATCGATGCACGTCGGCGAGCAGGAAACGAGCCTACAGGACCAGTCCTACCACACCATTCGACGCAAAATCGTCTACCTGGACTACAAGCCGGGCGAAAAGCTGGGCGTCAAGCAACTTTGCGACGACCTGGATATGGGGCGCACGCCCGTGCGCGAGGCTTTGGTTCGCTTGGCGCAGGAAGGCCTGGTGCGCACCGTGCCCCAGAGCGGCACCTACGTCTCACCCATCAACCTCACCCTTGCCGAGAGTGCCTGCTACATCCGCGAACATCTGGAAAAGCAGGTGATTGTGGAGTGCTGTGCGCGAGCCACGTCGGCCGGCATCGAGCAGCTCGACCGCGCCATCGTGCTGCAGGAAAAAGCCATGGCCGAAGAGGATCGCATCGGCTTCTTTTTGAGCGACAACCTCATGCATCACATGATTTTTAGCATCGCATGTCGCAGCACCGTTTGGTCGTGGCTCGAAGAGACCAATGCCGACCTGGAGCGCTTCCGCTGGCTGCGCGCCGCCACGCAGGTTCTCGACAATCGGGACATCGTGAACGAGCACAAGCAGATTCGCCGCGCTATCGCCGGTCGCGACCCCATCGAAGCGAGCTTTTTGGTCAGCAAGCACCTGCACATGATGTTCCGCAACCAAACCGAAGTTCTGGACCAATTCCCCGAGTACTTCGAGACCAGCAAGCTTCGCTAACCTGCCAAAAAGGGACAGGTTTATTTTGGCAGGTTTTATCTGGGCAAATGCAACAAGGCCCGGCTCCGTCTTTGATGCGGAGCCGGGCCTTAGTTGTTAGAACGGTGGAATATTAGTTATTCCACGGTCACGCTCTTGGCGAGGTTTCGAGGCCGATCGACGTCGCAGCCGCGCAGGATGGCGACCTCGCGGGCGAGCAGCTGCAGCGGGACGCTCGCCGTGATGGGGCTGAACACGTCGCGGACTGCTGGCACGCGGATGATGCAGTCGGCGATCTTGTTGATCTCCTCGTCGCCCTCGGTGGCAACGACGATGACCTTGGCGCCGCGTGCCTTGCACTCCATAAGGTTCGACACGGTCTTGTCGTAGGTGGCGCTCTTGGTGGCCACGGCGATGACGGGGAAGCCCGGGTCGATCAGGGCGATGGGGCCGTGCTTCATCTCACCGGCGGCGTAGGCCTCGGCGTGCAGGTAGCTGACCTCTTTGAGCTTGAGCGCGCCCTCGTAGGAAATAGCGGCACCCATGCCGCGACCCACGAACAGTGCGGACTGCGCGTCCTTGCACAGCAGGGCGGCCTCATGCACGGCCTCGGTCTGGGTATCCAAAATCCACTGGATCTGCTCGGCCGTATCGGAAAGCTCGCGGAACAGCATGCGCGCCTGCTTGGTGGTCAGACGGTACTTAACCTGCGCCAACAGCAAAGCCAGCAGCGTCAGGCTCACGACCTGGCCGATGAAGCTCTTGGTCGAGGCGACCGCGATCTCCTTGTTGGCCTTGGTGTAGATGACGCCGTCGCTCTCACGCGCCACGGGGCTGCCCACCACGTTGGTGATGCCGAAGACCTTGGCACCCTTGATGCGCGCGTCGCGAATGGCGGCAAGGGTATCGGCCGTCTCGCCCGACTGGGACACGGCAACGACAAGCGTCGTCGGCGTGATGATGGGATTGCGATAACGGAACTCGCTGGCCGCCTCGACCTCGGTAGGAATACGAGCCCAGCCCTCAATGAGATTCTTAGCAATGAGGCCGGCGTGATAGCTGGTGCCGCAAGCGATCACGTAGACGCGGTCGATGTCGTTGAGCTCCTCGAGCGAAAGGCCAAGCTCGTCGATGTCGAGCTCGCCGGCCGGCGTCATACGACCGACCAGCGTGTCGCGCACGACGCGCGGCTGCTCGTGGATTTCCTTGAGCATAAAGTCGGGATAACCGCCCTTTTCGGCCATGTCAAGGTCCCAGTCGATGTGGGTGACCTTGGGCTCGATAACGTTGCCGGCCTCGTCGGTGTACTCGACGCCTGCGGGCGTGAGTTTGGCAAACTGACCGTCCTCGAGCACCACGACATCGCGGGTGGCGTCGATGAGCGCGATGACGTCGGAGGCGACATAGGCGCCGGTCTCGCCCGCGCCGACCACGATCGGGGAATCCTTGCGGGCCACGGCGATCACGCCGGGCTCGTCAGCGCACACGGCGGCCAGACCATAGGCACCGACCACGTGGGTGCACGCCTCGCGCACAGAGGCCATCAGGTCGTGCGTCTCGGCATAAGCCTCTTCGATCAGATGCGCGAAGACCTCGGTATCGGTCTCGCTCTTAAAGTGATGGCCGCGGCCCTCCAGCTCCTCGCGCAGCTCGGCGAAGTTCTCGATGATGCCGTTGTGGACGATGGCGATGCGACCGTCGCAGCTGGTGTGGGGATGGGCGTTAACGACGGAGGGCTTGCCGTGGGTGGCCCAACGGGTGTGACCGATACCGCAGGTAGCGTCGCTGTCGATGTTGGAAAGCTCGCTCTCCAGGCCCGCGACCTTGCCCACGCGGCGGATGACGTCGAGGTGCGCCGCGGCACCCTCGCCCACCTCGAGCGCAACGCCCGAGGAGTCATAGCCGCGATACTCCATACGCTTGAGGCCCGTGACCAGGATGTTCTTTGCAATATCAGAGCCGGTGTAGCCGACGATTCCGCACATAGGATAAATCCCTTCGTTCGCGTGACTGCAAGACGTCCACGCACAGGGGGCGCTGAGACGTATAACGTTCGAGTATTGTACTCACGCAAGCGCAAGCTGATATACCAGAAGTGGTATCTCAACTTAGATACCACCCGATGCACACACGTCCAGCCGGTCCAAACCACCACAAAGGTGCCTGTCCCCTTTGTGGTGGTCGCGCTGGCAACGGCGTTTCCCCAGATAAACCTGCCAAAATAAACCTGTCACTTTTTGGTTGGTTTAGGATGCTACAATCTGGCTTGTACTTGAAACGCATCAAAGGGGCCGCTATGGCAAAGGTAAAAATCAGCGACGTCGCGCGCGAGGCCGGGGTTTCGTTGGGCACGGTTTCCAACGCGCTCAACCACCCCGAAAAGCTGCGCCCCGAGACCCTCAAGCTCATCAACGAGACCATCAATCGCTTGGGCTACCTGCCCAACCAAAGCGCCCGTCAGCTCGCGGGCGGCGCCACCAAGTCCTTTGGTCTGGTCCTCCCCCGCCTCGACCACGGCTTCTCGCTCCAAATTGCCAGCGGCGCCCATAATGAGGCCCGCAAGCACGGTTACGACCTGCTCATCGCCAACGCCGATAACGACGACATTCTCGAGGATCATTACCTGCGCTACTTTATGGGCACGCAGATGTCCGGCGTCATGGTTCAGCCCATGGCGTCCCCCGATTGGCACCCCGCTATGACCAAAATGCCCGTCCCCATCGTCCATCTGGACGTCCATTGTTCAGAACCCGGTTACTACGTGGCCGCCGACAACGAGGCACAGGGGCGCATTATCGCCGAGCTCGCCATCGCCCGCGGCGCACGTCATATCACCGTTGTGGGTAGAGCGGCATTTATGCAGCTCACGCTGCGCGTTCTTGGCATTCACAAGGCCCTTGCCCTGCATCCCGATATCAAAATTGAGGTCATCGACGCCGGAGAGTGGAATACCGCAGCCGACGGCTACAGCATCGGTACCCAGATTGCCGAGCGCCCTGCTGACGTGCGCCCCGATTTTGTCATCGGTCTGACCGACGTATTGGCCTCGGGCGTTATCTCGGCGCTGATCGACAAGGGCATTTCCGTCCCCGGCCAGATTCTTGTTGCCGGCTGCGATGGCAACCCGCTTGCCTGGAGCGGATCGGTCCCCCTCACCACGGTAGCACCACCGGGCTACGAGATCGGCCGCAAGGGCGTGCAGCTGCTCATGGAACAAATCGAGGATAAACCTGCCGCCAAGACCAAACGAGTCCGCATCGGCTCCGCCGCGCGTACCGTCACCACGGTCACGGCCAGCGAGGACATTAACCGTCAGGAGCTCGTGCGTCCCTTCTTGCTCGAGCGTGTAAGCACCCAAAAGGCCGAGCAGCGCCCGACGGGCCAACCCATGGTCCCGACAACCGACATCAACCTGGGCGCCTACTTGTAACAAAAAACGCCGCAACGGAAACAGGCCCGCTGCGGCGTTTTTTACTGGCCCCATGTGCCCTCCCCGTTTAGCCGGACCTGCGGCTACGAATATTTATGGAATGTAATCCATTTTTCATTAGCTTTTTTGTTAAAGTAGACTCAATTCCATATTTTTAGATATTTCCTATAAGTATTGATTTTGCTCCAGTTTTTCCTCACCAAGAAAGGGGTTTCATGAATCTGATTGATCGCAAACAGTACCTCGACTGGCTCATTTCGTGGAAAGACTCGCACGTCATCAAGGTCGTTTCGGGCGTGCGAAGGTCCGGCAAATCAAAGCTATTCGAAATCTACCGTAGCTATCTGCGCGATCATGGAATCACGGGCGGCCAGGTTATATCCCTCAACTTTGAAGACCTGGAGTTCGAGTCGCTTACGTCGTATAGAGCACTCTACGACTACATTTCCGCCAGACTCGTCCCCGATAAGATGAACTACGTTTTTCTGGACGAGATACAGCACGTCGAGCATTTCGAAAAAGCCGTCGACAGTCTTTTTATCAAGGACAATGTCGACCTCTACATAACCGGTTCCAACGCCTATCTGCTCTCGAGCGAGCTCGCAACTTTGCTCTCCGGCCGCTACGTAGAGCTCAAGATGCTGCCCCTATCCTTTAAGGAGTTTTGCTCGGCAAAAACCAATGACGGAAAGGCTCCCGCGCAGTTGTTTGACGAGTACGTCACCCGGGGCTCTTTTCCCTTTATCGCCGAGACGGGCATTCAGGGACCCCAGGCGCGCGATTATCTTATGAGCCTCTACGATACCATCGTCATACGCGACGTTATCGAACGCCTGAAGGTCTCGGACGTCCCGACCCTGCGCGATATCACCAAGTTCCTACTCCATAGCATTGGAAACCGGATCTCGATTAAAAAAATCTCCGACACGCTCTCATCCAACGGCAACAAAACCGACCAGAAAACCGTAGCCAAGTACCTCAAAGGCTTAACAGACAGCCTTGTGCTGTACTTTGCTCCGCGCTATAACGTGCGTGGTCGGCAGCTTCTTTCAACAAACGGCAAATACTACGCCGTTGACCTTGGACTTAGAGGCGCTCTCGTCAAAACCCAAAGCAGCGATATCGGCCATATCCTCGAAAATGTTGTCTATCTCGAGCTCCTACGCCGCGGATACGACGTCTACGTGGGCGATATCGACGGTGGGGAAATCGATTTTGTTGCCCTACGCTCAGACGAGACGGCCTATTTTCAGGTTTCAGCCACCACACTCGACGAAACTACCCTCAATCGAGAGTTGGCCCCCTTTAAGAAAGTCCGAGACAACTATCCCAAGACGCTTCTTACGCTCGACACGCTGTTTGCGGACGCGAACTACGAAGGAGTCCGCAAGCGCAACGTGATCGACTGGCTCCTGGAGTAACTTGTAGCATCCAAGGCCCCTCGCCGGTCCCTTGCCAGGGTTGCAGCCTCAGTCGCTTAAAGCACAATGCCCCTCTTATCGGCCAAAACAGCAATCTTGGCGTGATAAGAGGGGCTGACTGCGTCAGCGCCTCCACGCAGGCGCCGTTGCCGTCACCGTCCTGCGGGATCGGGCGCGGGGCATGGCGACTCACGTGCAAACGCTAGCGCACGGCCTTGACCGCCGCCGACAGATCGAACAGCGTATCGAGCACAGCCTCGCAGCCATCCACCACGTCCTGCGGCAGCGGCACGATGTCGGGAACGGCAAAGACGTGGCAACCGGCCGTGATGCCCGAGACGCAGCCGTTGCGGGAATCCTCGACCACGGCGCACTTCTCGGGAGCAAAGCCCGCACGCTCGCAGGCGAGCAGGTACATCTCGGGGTCGGGCTTGCCATGCACGACGTCCTCGCCGCAGGTCACCGTCTCAAACTTGTCAAAGAGGCCGACCGTCTTGAGGTTGCGCTCGGCCGTAGCGTGGCGCGACGACGTCGCCAGGCCCACGTGATAGCCCGCAGCCAGCAGCTCGTCTATGCACTCGGCGGCGCCGGCCTTAAGCTCCAGTTCGGTCTTGACCATCTCGTCGCGAATCTCCTTGTGGCGGGCATAGACCGCCTCGGTAGTTTCGTGGCTGCCATAACGCTTATCAAGGATGTCCATGACGTCGGGCAGCGTGCGGCCGATAAACTGATGGATCAGGGCATCATCAATCGCGACCCCCAGCTCGGCAGCGCCCGCTTTCCATGCCTTGATGCCCAAACGCTCGGTATCGACCAGCGTTCCGTCCATGTCAAAAATAACGGCCTTGATCATATCAGTCCCCCATCGCTTCGCGCTGCTGTACTCCCGCAACTTTACCGCACCTGTAAACTTGTATATAACGTATATACCATATTGCACTTTCGTTACACAGATAGAAGTCTTATGACAAGCAGTCCAGTAGGATTATAGTTTTCGACCGAGTACTCAACGGCAAGGATCGACTTATGCTTTCAGACACCACCGCACCCGCAGAGGGGCTTCAGGACAAACTCGCAGCGCTCGAGCAGCTGCTTTTAGCATACGGACGCGTCGCCATCGGCTTTTCCGGTGGCGTCGACAGCAGCTTTTTGGCCGCGGTCTGCGCCCGCATCATGCCCGCCAGCACGCTCCTTGTTCACCTCACCACGCCGCTCATCGGCACGCCCGAACAGGCTTCGTTTGAACGGGCGGTTGACGGGCAGGCCGATGAGGGGCCGCATTTTAAGCTCCCCGTGCTCAACCTCTCGGTCGATCAGCTGCAGCTCCCCCAGGTAGCCTGCAACGACGCCAACCGCTGCTACCACTGCAAGCGCGCCGGCTTTACCGCCATCGTCAACCACGCCAAGTCGCTGGGCTTTCCCACCGTCATCGACGGCAGCAACGCAAGCGACCGCGGCGACTACCGCCCCGGCATGCGCGCCGCCCAGGAGCTCGGCGTGCGCTCGCCGCTTATGGAGGTCGGCTTTACCAAGGACGAGGAGCGCGAGCTGCTACGCGCCTGGGGATACCCCGTCTGGAACCTGCCGGCAGGAGCCTGCCTGGCCACGCGAGTCCCCACGGGCGAGGAGCTCACGCGCGAGAAGGTCGATGTAATCCGCACCTGTGAGGACTACCTGCACGACCTTGGCCTGGACCAGGTCCGCGCACGCCTCGTCGGCGGCTGCATGCATATCGAGGCCGCGCCGGCAGACGTCGCCAAGATCGCCGCCCTCGGCAGCACCGCGGTCAACGACGAGGGCAAGGCCCCGCTTCCCGCCGCCATCGAATCTGCCCTGCGCAACCTAGGCTGCGGCCATATCTCCCCCGAGGTCACCCCCTACATCCACGGCAACATGAACCAGTAACCTACCAAAAAGGGACAGGTTTATTTTGGCAGGTTTTATCTGGGGAAATATCGCAGGGCAACCGCCTCTCTAGCATCCATCTATCTTTGAGAGACACTAGAGAGGCGACTCAGCCACATCTACCTCTTCCGATAGCGGCGG
>DYAA01000221.1 GCA_019419405.1 Collinsella sp.
CAACTGCCGGGCCAAAGCCGTGCTCGAGGATTCCCGTTGCAACCGCATGATCGGGATGCGAACCCAGCCCTGGATAGCGCACGTTGCGCACCATCTCGTTGGCAGCCAGATACTCGGCCAGTGCACGTGCGCGGTCGAAGTGAGCCTGCATGCGAGCATCGAGCGAGTCCAGCCCGTGCTCCAGCACGTCGGCCTCGTCAGCAGTCAAATCAAGCTTGGCCAAGCCGCAGCCCTCAAGCAGGGCATGCGTGCACTCGGCAGCTGCATCCACACGATGGCGCTTGAACTGCGAGCGCGCCACCGAGACGGCGACGAGCTTGCGCGGAGCTTCGCCGGCACACACACGGTCGAGTGCCTCGAGCGACAGCGCGGCACCCAGCCGCAGCGAATCGCTGCCAAAAGCCGACGCCACGGTGTTGTCCACAACCAGCAGCGCATGAGCCTCACGCGCCGCCCGACCCAGCGCGCGTAAATCGGGAACACGCAGGCCAAAGCCGCCGATTGAATTCACAAACCACCACAGGTGCGGCACCTCGGCATCAAACGCGGTGGCAAAACCCTCGGACGCGGCGGTAAACGCCGCAACCGACGGCTCCCCCACGAGCACAACGTCGCAGGCATCAAAGCCGCGCGCAAACGCATCGGCAAAGTCATCGGCAAACACGACCAGGCGATCGCTGGGACGCACAATCCCCAGCAGCGACAGCGCCACCGGCACGTGCGAGGCCGCAACAAGACGCGCCTCACGCGCGCCGGCCCTTGCAGCCCAGGACTCTTCTAGCTGTTGCACGTCCACGCGGCACCATCCTTTACATAAAACCAAACCAAGACCAGCCCACCCAGGTCGAGAAAACGTCAGCGCAAGCAGCGTCGAGCGGTCCGGCGTTCGTTAGAACGCCGGAACAAAATTAGCCGTGATATTCGCCGTTGTATTGGATCAACGTTAGATCTTCCACGCCATCGAGCGCGCGGATGGCGTCGGCATAGGGCATATCCACACCGTCCGAGAACACCTCGACGGCCATCTCGACCTTGTCACCGCGCATGGTCTTGGACTTGACGGAAAACTTGGTGCGCCCAAATGCACGCACGATATCGTCGCCGGTGGTCTGACCCGTGTAGTGGATGACCATCATGTACACGCGCGCCTTGTCCTGGTGGCTCGCAAAGCCGGCAATCATCACCACGATCACCACCGCCGTGAGCCCCACGAGCGCATACATACCGGCTCCCGCCGTAATGCCCGTGGTAATGGACCAAAACAGATACAGCAGGTCGAGCGGGTCCTTGACCGCCGTACGGTAGCGGACGATAGACAGAGCACCGACCATACCAAGCGAGATGACCACATTCGTCGAGATCGCGAGCGTGACCATGCAGGTGAGCACGCACATGCCCACGAGCGTTACGGCAAAACTGCGCGAATACACCACGCCGGTAAAAAAGCGCTTGTACACGTAATAGATCAGGATGCCCATGGCGAGCGCCACGAGCAGCGACAGGCCGATCTTGGCAGGGTCGACCTGACCAAACGCCTCCAAGACGGAGTTCTTAAAAAAGTCCCTGGTGCTCATGGTCTAAATATCCCCTCGGTTCTCAAAATCCGATTCCCAGTAATTAAATCCGCGCAGGTAGGCGGTCTTTTCGTAACACAGGCAGTACTTGGAGACCGCCGTAAGCTCGGCCGCACCTGGCGGCACCATATCGCGCACCAGCTGCGGGCAAAACTCGGTAAACTTGACCTCCATCACCAGCTTGCCGGGCTCCAACACGGACAACGCGGGCAACGTCGCGTCAAAGATGTCAAAGCTCCCCACCGCCGCACGCACGTTGCTATCAAAGGTAATGCGCACGGTGCCCTCGTCCATCACCCACGGCTCGCGCTCGTAGTCCACGATGGTCCGCGGGCGCATCATATTACAGATGCACTCGATGTAGAACTCGCGACAGACCGGATAGGGGCTCCTCAGCAAAAAGTCGTAGTCGCCAGCCAGAATCTGCTCAAACTCGCCACGCGTGAGCGACGCGTCCTCCTTGTAGATCCAGCTGCCGTACTTCTTTTTGCGCTCGAGCTTAATCACCTTGTCGCTGCCGTTATAAATGCGCACGCGATACTTTTTGCGCATGAGAATACCGGCGTCTTTTTCCTCGTAGGCCGAGTTGCAGTAGTCGTCAAAGTACAGGCTGCGAATGGTGTAGCCACCCGCCCGCGCATGCTTGTCCAGCTTAAACACCGGCGCCATGCGGCAGGCAAGCGCGGCGTGCTCGCCCTCGTTAATGAGATATTTGAGCTCGTGGCGATAGCGCTCCTGCGTGGCGCGCACAGGCGGAGCCGCTAAGCGCTCAAGCAGCGCGCTAGCCCTCCTCATACGTGTCCTCCACGACCTTACCGCCGTCTTGCACGTAAAAACACTTCATGCCGTAGTGCTTGCCGTCGTCGGTCACATAGTAGTCAAACGCATCTTGTATATAGCCGTCTGAGTTGGTGGCGCGCACGCGCACAAAATACTGGCCGGTATCGGGCGCATCGCAGGTCACCTCGGGCAGTAGCACGTCCTCGGCCTTAAAAAACACGTCCTTGATGGCATAGTCGCGCGCCAGCTCCACGGTATAGCGAATGTCGCGCGCCTCAAAGTCGTAGGACGCATCCCAGTTAATGCGCAGCTTACCGTTATCGATCTGCGGCACGCCAATGTAGAACGGCATGGGCTTTTTATAGCTCTCGCGAAAGCTCTTATAGTTCTCCTCGATCTCGGAGGGAATCGCCGCGGCGATTTGCTCGTATTGGTCCTTGGTGACAGGCAGATTGTCGATATCGGGCGAAGCAAAGACCAACGATTCGGTAACCTCGCGATAATGTCTAATCATCTTGGCCAGGCGCGCCTCGGTCATATACGAGCGCAGGTCCTTTACGGCGCGGTCGAGCTCACTGCGGAACGATTTACTGCGCAGCGCGCGATTGAATAGCACGTTGCCCCAGTAGTTGCTTACGCCGCGCTCCCAGCTCGCATAGTCCGAGAACCCGGCAAGAGAAAGCTCCAGCTTACGCAGCATGCCGTCGTTGTCCCAATCGAGGATGTACCACGTATTGGAGTTGAGCGGGCTGTACAGATAACAGTTACGGTTCTGAGTATCGCAGTTGCCCGTCAGGATCTGAAACGCCAGCCAATAGACCAGATTCTCGGTATCAAAGTAGGTGTCGAGCACGTTATCGATCTTTTGCGATTCGTCGTTGAGCGCATCGAGCATCTCGATGAGCTTGGTGTGGTCCGAATCGCCCTTAATCTCGAGCATGCCCTCGAAGTTTGCCTGGTTGTAGTCGGGATCGTCGGCAAGCTTAATGGTGTCCTCGTAGCGATGGAAATCAAAGCTATTCACCTTGTACAGGTGCCCGTTCTTATCCAGGCCATGTGCCTTAAGCGCCGTCTTGTTGAGCTGCTCCACCTGCGTAAACAGGCCGTAGTCCTCAAAGGTATCGTTGGACTTTTCGGTCTGGTCGCACACCCACAGATGCACAAACTGCGTGCGCAGGCCCATCATCTGGGGAATGCCGCGAATAAGGTCATAGGCCATCTTGTTGCGAAAGCGCATGCCCTCGCCCATGTGCTTGTTGAGCGCAATCGCGCGCTGTTGACGCCAGGTTCCCTTGCCCTTTTTGAGCTCCACCTTGTAATTCTTTTGCGTGTT
>DYAA01000222.1 GCA_019419405.1 Collinsella sp.
GTACTGTCCTGATCATCCTGTTGACCCTCATGTGCATGGCGTTGTTTGCGGGTCTCGACCCCAGATTTATCATCGGCGTGCTAATCTTCGGCATTCTCGTGATCGTGATTGCGCTTGTCGCAGAGCCATACCGTATGGTGCGTATTCAGGTTGCCTTGAACCCTTGGGCCGACGAGTATGGTGACGGCTATCAGGCCACGCTTGCCATCATGGCCTTTGCCTCGGGCGGTCTGTTCGGCCGTGGCATCGGCAACTCAACCATGAAGTACTCGTATCTGCCCGAGGCACACAACGACTACATCTTGGCCATCATTGGCGAGGAAGTCGGTTTTGTCGGAACCGTGCTGTTCTTCTTGGTGTTTGCGATGCTGATCTACTCGGCGTTTCGCATTGCCGAGCAGGCGACCGATCGTCGGGGCGCGCTCATGGCGTCTGGCTCCGCGGTCATTCTCGCAGTGCAGTTTTTGATTAACGCGCTGGGCATCCTCAACGTGTTTCCCATGACGGGCAAACCGTTGCCATTTATTAGCTACGGCGGTTCGTCGATTATTGTGTCGCTCATGCTTGCCGGGTTGATCCTGCGCGTTTCGTACGAGAGCGCCCGCCGCGATGAGTATGACCGCCGCCGTGAGAGCTTTGCCGTTATGGATGAGAGTACCGCCGGCGTGCCCCACGTGCGCGGCGAGCGATCTTCGCGTAACGGTTTTACCGTCCTGGATGGCTCTGCGACCGACCCCGCAGCCCGCCCGCGTCAGCGAACGGCGCCGCAAGGTCGTCCTCAGCGCCCCACTCCTCGCAATGCGGGCGGCGGATATAATCGAATCGATTTGAACTCAGACCCGTCGGCGCGTCTGCGTACCGACGGCCAGGGATCGCGTGTACGAAGGGACTACCATGACCGATAAAATGACCGTTGCTATTGCAGCCGGCGGCACGGCAGGGCACATCAACCCCGCGCTCGCCTTGGCCGAAGAGCTCCGTGACCGTGGCCACCACGTTGTGTTCGTGGGCCAGTCGCGCAAGCTCGAGGGTCGTCTGGTCCCCGAGGCTGGGTTTGATTTTGTGCCCATTACGGTCACGGGCTTCGACCGCTCCCGTCCTTGGACGGCGCTGACCTCGCTGTGGCGTGTCAACAAAGCCAAGCGTGCGCTCGCCAGTCATTTCTCAAAGGTCGGCAAGCCCGATGCCGCCATCGGTTTTGGTGCCTATGTCGAGGTTCCGCTGCTGGGGTGGTGCAAGGGCGCGGGCGTTCCGTATCTGCTGCATGAGCAGAACTCTGTTCCGGGCCTGGCCAACAAGATGATGAACTCCCACGCCGCCCGCGTGTGCATCTCGGTGCCGGCAGCGCGTTCGGTCTTTGAGCGCGAAGGTGACCCTGACCACGTGCTCATGACCGGCAACCCCGTACGTCGCTCGGTGATCGAGGGCGATCGCGCTCGCGGCCGCAAGGCACTTGGCGTTCCCGAGGACGCTACGCTGCTGCTCGTCTTTGGCGGTTCACTTGGCGCCCAGCACCTCAACGAGCGCGTGGTTTCACTCAAAAACGAGCTGCTTTCGCGCAAGAACCTCTATGTGTTGCATTCGACGGGTGCCGACGGCTTTGAGGAGACCGAGCGCGCTTTGGCGCTGACGCCCGAGGAGGCGAAGCGTTACCGCGTCCAGCCTTACATCGACAACATGGGCGATATGCTGGCTGCTGCCGATTTGGTGCTCTCGCGTTCGGGCGCATCGAGCGTGGCCGAGATCGCTGCGCTCGCCGTGCCCTCGGTGCTCGTGCCGTATCCGCATGCGACGGCCGACCACCAAACCACCAATGCTCGTTATCTGGTCGACGCCGGGGCCGGCGTGCTC
>DYAA01000223.1 GCA_019419405.1 Collinsella sp.
CTCTGGCATCGAGGCATGACCGCCAATGCCGTGGGCGAAAATCTGCGCATGCCCGTTATCGAGCGCCGTGATCTCCAGGCGGTCGCCGTTCTCGACCGGCGCCGGCAGCTCATCGGCGGCAATCGCAAGCTCACAGATAGACTGCGACGGAATGGCGTTGCTCGCCTCGGCACCGCTCCAGGACACAATGCGCCCGCCGTCGATCTTGGAGCTCACAAATGTCGCCCCAAACTGGCCCTTCTCGGCATTACAGACCGGGAACTCGGCATCGGGCGTAAACAGAAAGTCGGGGTTCGCGTGGTTCTCCAGATAATGGTGAACGTCGGACATGCCCACTTCCTCATCGCAGCCCAGCAGTGCGCGGAAGGTGTAGCGCGGAACAATGCCGTGCTTGAGCAGATAGGCGCCGGCGTAGAGCGACAGCACCGCCGGACCCTTGTCGTCGATAACGCCGCGGCCGAGCAGCCAGCCCTCGCGACGCTCCATCGCAAACGGGTCGGTGTTCCAGCCCGGGCCGGCGGGCACCACGTCCACGTGGCAGATGGTCGCGAGCTGCTTGTCGCCGCGGCCAGGAATATCGGCAATGCCCACATAGCCCTCGTCGTCGCTCGTCTGATAGCCGAGCTTCTGCGCGATGCCGAGCGCACAGTCGAGCGCGTCACGGACCGGGCGGCCAAACGGCGCGCCGGGCTCTGCATCGGCAGAAACTGCCACGGACGGATAGCTCACCAGCTGCTCGATATCGGCGACGACATCTTCCCAGACCTCGTCGACATACTCGGCGACGCTCTGCTCCACCTGATTCATGGACGACCTCCTTACCAATGAGCGGCGAGCGCGCTCGCCCCTCACATTACGTCATTAGATAGCGAAAAGTTTAGCAAGCTCGGCCACCGAGTGCACCACCGCATCGGCACCCGCCGCCTCGTGCTCGCCCGGCGCCGCCGCGCCCGAATAGATGCCGATGCACGGCACGCCCATTGCGTGCGCGCCCTCCACATCGTTAAAGCGATCGCCGATCATCACGGCATCGTCGGCCGTCGCGCCGAGCGCCGCCAGGGCATCGCGGACCGAATCGGCCTTGGTCTCGCGTCCCTGCGGCGGATTCATGCCAATCACCGCCTCAAACTGAGAGAGCCCGAGCTCATGCACCATGTCGATGCACTTGGCCTCCATGCGCGACGTCGCCACGGCCATACGTTTGCCTTGGGCGACCAACCCATCCAGCAGCTCGGGGACCCCATTGAACACGGGATACTCCTCCGGTCCCAGTTCATCAAAAAAGGCGCGGTACTCATCGGCCACCACAAGCGACTCCTCGCGGGAAAAGCCGTAAAAGTCGTGAAAGCTCTTCCACAGGGGCGGCCCGATCATGCGGCGCAGATCACCCATCTGCGTCTCCGAAAACCCGCGCGCAGCCAGCGTCTTGCGCGTCGAGGTCATCACTGCCCGACCCGTATCGGCCACCGTGCCGTCAAAATCGAACAGCACAACCGGCCGCTCGCAAAGTTGCAATGCCGCCATCGGCACCCTTCTTCCCCAGTTGATGATTTCCACACCACCGCTTCAAACTGTTGACTATTCAACAATTGAACCTAGCAATGTAGAGCAACTCCACTATACTTGTCGCACTTTGCTTTCAGAAGGCGGCGCTGCCGCGCCCCAACGAAAGGTGCAATTATGTCTTTTGCCATCATAACCGACTCCACGTCGGACATCTCCCCCGCCCGTGCCCAAGAGCTCGGCATTTACGTGATTCCGCTGCATGTGATTATCGAGGGCGAGGACCTGCTCGACCAGGTGCAGATTACCGCCGAGGAATACGTCGCCCGCATGGCCGGCTCCGAGCAGCTGCCGCACACCTCGCAGCCGAGCGCCGGCGAGTTCAAGGCGCTGTTTGACCGCGTACGCGCCGATGGCCACGACAGCGCGATCTTCATCTCGCTGTGCAGCGAGTGGTCCGCCTGCTATTCCAACGCATGCCTGGTCGCCGAGACCCACGAGCTCGACGCGCGCTGCATCGATTCGCGCACCGGCTCGGGCGCCGAGGGCCTGCTGGTGGAGTACGCGCTTGCCATGCGCGAGGACGGCCGCAGCTTGGACGAGACCGAGGCGCAGATCCGCGCGACGCTGCCCGAAGCCCACCTGCTGCTGATTCCCCGCACGCTCGAGAACCTGGTCAAAAACGGCCGCGCCCCCAAGCTCGCCGGCCAGCTGACGCAGATGCTCAACATTCGCCTGGCCGTTTCGCCGGAGTGGAAATCGGGCGAGATCAAGGCAATCAAAAAGGGCCGCGGCGCCAAGCGCATCGTCGCCAACACCATGGCAGATTGCCTCGCGTTTTTGGACGAGCACCCGGGCTCAAGCGTGCGCGTGCTCACGACCGGCGCCGCCGAGGAGCAGGAACTTGTCAACGAGGCACTCGCGGGCCAGGATTACGTAGACGCCGGCACCGGCCCCATCGGCTGCACCATCGCCACCCATGTAGGCGTCGACGCCATCGCCATCAGCTACTGTCCTCGTTACCAGCCCATCCACTAGGGGCACCTTTACCACTTGCGGTGGAATAGGAACTGTTTTTGGCTTATCAGCCGCAAATCAATCCCTATTCCACCGCAACTTAGAAATCGGCGATCAGCCCAGCGGACCCTGAAACAGTTCCTGATGAGTGCCCATTCTCACCAGCCTAATCACTGGGTTAGTCTTATGGGGAAGATAAAGAACGACCACATCGACCAAGCCATCGGATAGGTGGAAATCGATGTGGCCGTTGTAGTTTCCGCCCGGGTTTGAGAGCTCGTGGGCGCCATACTCCGCCGGAAGTGACCCATGAGCCACAAGCTCTGCAACCGCCGCTTTAAACTCACTTTTTAGCTGCGGATGCATGCGCATCGTTCGTTTGTAGTCCACCTTAAATTGAGCCTCGACTTTAATCTCGAACATCGCTATTCCTCATCGAGGAATGACATAAGCTCATCAGCGTTATTGAATGACAGGCTATCGTCCGGCAAAATCCCCAGCTCATGAGCATCGGCGATCACCATGGCGCGCCTCGTCACCTCGTTGGGCACCTCCGCCCTTCCTACAATCTCAAAAGGAATCTTTCGCTGATTTACCAGCTGCCGAACGGCAAGATTGAGATAGGAATTGAGGCTGAGGCCGACCGAATCCAAGAACTCAGTCGCCTGCTCCTTGAGCCCCTCTTCGATTCGAACCGTCGTAGGCTTAACTGTTGCTGTAGACATTTGCGACCTCCTCGCCCTCGTCTTTTACACCAGTATACCCAATATAAATGGCAATCTGATGTTAGATAACATCAGATTGCCATGCGTATTCATGTCGCGTGGGCACGATTGATCTACATCAGCCCGCTGAGCGCAATGTCAACGGCCTCGTTGAGGTCGTCGGTAATGTGTACCAGATCCGGATCGAGCGGGCTAATCATACCGGTGCTCATCACCGGGCCGTTGAGCCAGTCGAATAGGCCCTGCCAGTACTCGGTGCCCACCAGCACGAGCGGCATGCGCTTGACCTTGTGCGTCTGCACCAGCGTGAGAACCTCGAACATCTCGTCGAGCGTGCCAAACCCGCCGGGAAACACAATAGCGCCGGAGCTGTATTTGACGAACATAGTCTTGCGCACAAAGAAGTAACGGAAGTCCATGCCGAGGTTCACATATTTGTTGAGCCCGTGCTCGTGCGGCAATTCAATGCCTAGGCCAACTGACTTGCCGTTGACACTCGCTGCTCCCCTGTTGGCCGCTTCCATGATGCCGGGGCCACCACCGGTGATGACCGCCACGCCACGTTGCGCGATCTTGCGCCCGACGGTACGCGCCGCCCTGTAGAGCGGATCGGTCTTGGGCGTGCGGGCGCTACCGAAGATGGTCACCGCAGGTCCAAGCTCGGCAAGTGCGCCAAAGCCATCGACAAACTCTGCCTGAATGCGCAGCACGCGCCAGGGGTCGGCGTGCAGCCAGTCAGTCGACTCCTCGGGCGCCAGCAGGTTGGCGTAGGTGTTGTCCTTAGGAATCATGGGGCCGCGCATGACCACGGGGCCGCGGCGGTACGTCTCGTCGTAGGCAGGCTCGCCCTCGACGTTCTCATTCTTAATCATGGGTACTCCTATCGAGAAAAAGAAAAACGGGCGGGGTCGACGCCATGCGTCAAACACCCGCCCGAACATCAACTATTCGGTATGGTACCCACGATGCATCAAGCACTTGCAAGCTATCGGTCAGCGGTCGCGCAACCGGTGTCAGCGAATGTGACGACCGGCTGGCGCTCGACCATTGCCGTGCCCACGCTCTGCAAGCGTGTCTGTCGCTCTTAGTAGTCCACCGCCGCAGGGCTGTTCATCCAGTCGCTCACAAACGCGCCGTAGCGGCCCTCGATAATGGCCTGGCGGGCGCGCTGCATCAGGTTGAGCAGGTAGTAGATGTTGTGCATCGACAGCAGAATGCCGCCGAGCATCTCCTTCTGCGTGACCATGTGACGGATGAGCGCGCGGCTGTAGCCGCCCGTGCATACCGGGCAGGTGCAGGTGGGGTCGATGGGGCCGTCGTCGTGCGCAAAGCGCGCGTTACGGAAGTTAAGGCGACCTTCACTGGAGAACGCCGTACCCATGCGACCGGTGCGCGTCGGCAGCACACAGTCGAACATGTCGATGCCCACGCCCACGCCGCGTACGAGCGTGGTGGGGTTGCCGACACCCATCAGGTAGCGCGGCTTATGCTTGGGCATGTACTCGCTCACGAGCGGCGCCAGGGTCTCGAACATGGTCTCGTGATCCTCGCCCACCGAATAGCCACCGATACCATAGCCCGGGAAGTCGCCGCACTCCTCCAGATGGCGCAGCGAACGCAGGCGCAGATCCAGGTGCATGCCGCCCTGAACGATGCCAAAGAGCGCCTGGTCATCGCGGGTATGCGCCTTATAGCAGCGCTCGGCCCACATGCTCGACAGCTCAACGGCGCGCTCAACGTAGGCGCGCGTGGCGGGATAGCCCGGGCACTGGTCGAGCTGCATGCAGATATCGGAGCCGAGTTTCATGGCGATTTCCATGTTGTCCTCGGGCGTCCAAAACACGTGGCGGCCGTCGTAATCGTTGACGATAAAGCGCACGCCCTCGTCGGTGAGCTTGACGGCATCGTTGTGGCTGAAGACCTGGAAACCGCCCGAGTCGGTGAGGATGGGGCCGTGCCAGTTCATGAACTTGTGCAGGCCGCCCAGCTCGGCGATGGTGTCCTCGCCGGGACGCATGGACAGATGATAGGTATTGGCGAGCACGATCTGGGCGCCGAGCTTCTTGACAGTCTCGGTAGGAATGCCCTTGACGTTTGCCTTGGTGCCCACGGGCATAAAAATCGGCGTCTCGATGTCGCCGTGCGGGGTGTGCAGTACGCCGGCACGCGCGTGCGTCGTCGGGTCCTCGGCGATCAGGTCGAATTTAAAAAGGTTCTGGTCCATAAACTGGAACTCCTTGGTTGCGGTTCATACGCAAACCATTATACGGGCAACCCGCAAGAAGCACCGACTCGACAGAAACTGGTGCGAGGAGGATACGGCAGGGACACGGCAAATGAGCGTGGATTTTTGGACGCTTACCGGATGAGCGTGGACAATCTCCCACTTTTGCCCAAAGCACAGCCCAAAAACGGGAGATTATCCACTTTCATTCTGCGGGCACTCATTTAAGTACGTCCCCGATGAGTGGAGCTATTTACCAGCCACGGCAACGCCGATATTTTGGCAACGTCAGCGAGCGGGTCGCATTTGAGACAAGGTGCCGTGAAATGAAAGGGCGCTGACCTTCTGGTCGCGCCCTTGAAATTGAACGGCAGATTGTCCAAATGCGGCCCGCGCAGCGTCGGCCGGTCCGCCGTTCGGTAGAACGGCGGAACCCCTAAGGACGCTGGCCCATGCCACCCTCGAGGGTGACGGTCTCGCCGTTCATATACTTAAAGTCGGGACCGCAGAGCTGAACGACAACGCGGCCGATTTCCTTCTCGACGTCGCCGTAGTGACCCGCCGGCGGCATGTGGACGTTGGCCTTGAACGCCTCGGGATAGGCATCCTGGAAGTTCTCGAGCGCGGCGGTCCAAGCAAGCGGGCAAACGATATTGACGTTGATGCCGTCCTTGCCCCACTCGTTGGCGGCAACGCGAGTCAGACCACGGATGCCTTCCTTGGCGGCGGCATAGCTGCACTGGCCGTAGTTGCCAAACAGGCCGGCGCCCGAAGCAAAGTTGACCACGGAGCCCTTGGTCTCCTTCAGGTGCGGATAGGCCTTCTGCATGTACAGGTAGGTGGCATACAGGCCAGAGTAAATGGCGAGGTTGAACTGATCCATGGTGTGATCGGCAATGGTCACGCCCGAGGCGCTGGCCTGAGCGTTGTTGACGACGGCGTCGATGCGGCCGAACTCCTCAATAGCCTTGTCGATGACGTTCTGGACGACGGCCTCGTTGTCCTGACCAGCCGAAACATCGGCCTGAACAGGCAGAACCTTGACACCGTACTCGGCCTCGAGGGATTCCTTGGCGGCCTCGAGCTTGGCAACGTTGCGACCGGTAATGACGAGGTTTGCGCCCTCCTTGGCAAAAGCGATATCGATACCGTAGCCGATGGAGCCAGCAGAGCCGTCCTTGAGCGTGGCCTTGCCACCGCCGGTGACGATCACGGTCTTACCAGTGAAAAGTCCCATATAAAGTCCTTTCAAATCGCGACGGGCCTGCCCGTCGACTGCGCGCATCCAACTTCACGCGCCAAAAGCTGAAATGCAACTTTAGCGGGTTCAAGTGAAAAATAAAGCCCATGGCAGGCGAACGGCGCAACGTCTTTCGGCGAAGGGAATGTCAAGTACAAACTGGATAAAGTGGCCGAGTTTTTGCTATCGACGCGAGCCATCGAACACGTTTTGAAACTTTGCTGCAGCGCGCGGGATGTCGGCGCGAGACTTTATCATAGGGTGACAAACTACGATGAGGAGCACATGCCTATGACAGACGAGCTGGACCCCCAGACTCAACAGCATATTGATGATTCCGCAGACGTCACTGCAGATGCCGACGCTGTGACCTGCGATGATATTGACCTCGACGGCCCATTCTTGGACGAAAGCGCTACGGCGGAAACCCCTGGCGCCGAAGATGCAGACGAGCAAAACGACGATGCGCCCGCTCAGGACGACCGCCCCGTACAGGATGCTGCTCCGCAAGCTGCGGGCCCTATCGAGGTTTCTTCGGAAGAAGAGCTCGACGCCGTCATGGACTCCATGATGGATGCCGTCAAAGCGATGAAAGACGCCGTGGCCGACGCTGACGTTGACGCCGAGGAAGAGGAGGCCGCCGAGGCAGCCTCGACCTTCGTACCCGGCGAGACTCCGGTTGCCGACCAGGGCAGCACCATGCCCTCGTTTCTGCAGCTCGAGCATCCCACGATTGGCGCCGATGCGGTCGACCCGCACGCAGCAGGCTTTTCTGTGATCGAGGGCGGTACCGGCAATATCGCCGTGCCGCAGGCTGCCGATGCGGACGCTGCCGACAC
>DYAA01000224.1 GCA_019419405.1 Collinsella sp.
GGTTGACCTGGAGATGCTCGATCAGCGCGGTCGCCGTGCCTGGGATACCTATACGGCTCGCTTGGGTGATGCGCTCGATGCCGCTGCGTGTCGCCCGTGCCTCAACGACCCCACATTTATGGTCGAGCGTCGCGAATCGGAGCTTGCGCTGACTGCCGATCGCCTGTCGGGCGCCATAGTACGCTCGGTCGGGACATTCCGCTCCAACTTTGAGCGCTTGCCCGAGCGTCTGATTACAAGCACCTCGGGGCTCGATGGTAAGCGCCATGTGCTCACGCTTGCGAGTTCCCGCCTAGAGCATCAAGGGCGCACGATGCTCAGCAAGCCAGCGTCCGACCTGAGCCGTGCGGCAGCGTCGCTCGATGCCCTGTCGCCGCTCAAAGTGCTTGCTCGCGGCTATTCCATCGCGTACAGCGATGATGGTGTGGCTACGAGTGCCAAGACCTTTAAGCCTGGCGACGCCATTCGCGTGCACATGGCAGACGGCAACGTGGCAGCAACGGTCGATACGGTCGAGTAGACCGCGTTTCGCAGTGATAGACCCTTAGGAAAGGAAACAGATATGGCAGAGAAGACCCCGGTCGAGCAGCTTACGTACAAGCAGGCCTCGCAGGAGCTGGAGCTCATCATCCGCAGCCTGGAGTCGGGCGATATGGAGCTTGAGGAGTCGCTCGAGAGCTACACCCGCGGCGTCGAGCTCCTCAAAAGCCTGCGCACCCGCCTGTCCGATGCCGAGCAGAAGGTCTCGGTGCTCCTTAAGGACGTCGACGGCAACGACGTGCTCGCCGACGGCGAGGTCGCCAACACCGATGATAACCTTTCGTTCTAAGCATCTCGACCAAATATAATTACCTTGGTCTGTAAGAAAGGAACCAGCTATGTGCGATTGCATCTTCTGTAAAATTGCCAACCACGAGATCCCCTCGACCGTTGTCTATGAGGACGACCAGGTCATCGCCTTCGACGACCTCAACCCGCAGGCGCCGGTCCACACGCTCGTGATCCCTAAGAAGCACTACAGCGACATCGCCGACAACGTACCCGCCGAGACCATGGGCGCCATAGCTCACGCCATCCAGGAGGTCGCCAAGGCCAAGGGTCTGGAGGACGGTTTCCGCGTCATCTCCAACAAGGGCGTCAACGCCGGCCAGACCGTCATGCACTTCCACATGCACGTCCTCGGCGGCAAAAACCTGGGCGAGAACCTCATCTGAGGGCGCTTGGCCCGTCGACTTGGCTGCCTTTGGAGTAATCTATGC
>DYAA01000225.1 GCA_019419405.1 Collinsella sp.
CGCCGAAGCCCGCGCCGAGCTCACCCCGCCGTTTGAGGGTTACGATTCCGCGCAGTTTGAAGCCGGCGACCACCTCATTGGCTGGCAAAACGACCGTCACGCCTACCGTTATTGCCATCACTTTGATGATCAGCAGATCACCGACCTGGTGCGCGGCGTCCGTACGTTCTACAAGAGCGGCGAGGTCCCCGTGCGCGAGCTTGAGCGTTTCCATGCCGACGGTCGCAGCGGCGAGCTCAACCGCTATGTGATTCTTAAGCGCCTGTAGGCATTGACGACTCGTCGCCGAGCCGCACCGCAACTTTCGGGCACATTGCGCCCACCCTTTTTCAACCCATTGACGGAACGTGCAGCTATGCGTTCCATACTTATGACCAAGGAGCCTCATGGGAGCCGTCCACGTTCGCACGCCTAAGAACTTTGTGCTCGAGGAGCGCCTGGAGCGCTACGCCGATGCGATTGAGACGAACCCCGAGGCCTATGCCGGAGATTGGCGCAAGGCCTGTGCGCCAGCTGGCAGCAAGCCCTTCGAACACCTTCACCTTGATCTTGGCTGTGGCAAGGGAACGTACCTTGTAGAGCGCGCGGCCCACGAGCCAAACACCCTCTTTATCGGCATGGACCAGGAGCCCATCTGCATCGCCTATGCCGCACAGAAAATCTGCGAGCAGGAGCTATCCAACGCACTCGTCCTGCCCCGAGGCGCCGCATCGCTGCCGCAGCTGTTTGCCGCAGGCGAGCTCAATGCCATCACCATTAACTTTCCCACGCCGCAGCCCAAGGCCAAGTACGCCAAAAAACGACTCGTCCATGTCGACCATCTAATGCTCTATCGCTCGCTCTTTGCAGCCGACGCCACCGTCACGCTGCGCACCGACAGCAAGCCATTGCGCGACTACGCCCTGGGGCAGTTTGCCGCGGCCGGCTACGACACGCTTTGGGTAAGTGACGACGTACGCCGCGACCATCCCGAGCATCCCGAGACCGAATATGAATGCCGCACGCGCGAGATGGGCGCCGTCGTCTATGGCATTTGCGCCACACCCGGTGCGCAGCCAACCGACGAACAGCTCACGGCGGGCCGCATGCAGGAGCAAAGCCTTGCCTGCTACCTGCCCGATAACCTCGATGAGCTCACCTACGTGCCTCTCGGCATGGAAGAGGCCGTCGAGAACTTTAGAAACCGTGCCCGGAAAGGCAAGAAGCGCCTGCCTCAGGAACGCTAGCACCGCACGCCCATTTCCTGCATTTTCTCGCGCGCTGCCGCTCCGCGCCGCCGCTACGCCATAATAGTTGGCGGACAATCGCGAGAGAAAGCAAACACATGGCACAGACCACGACAGATACCGCCGCCAGCACCGTCTCCGGCGCCGGCGCCGCCAGCTCATTCTCGGGCGGCACGGGAACCGAAGCCGAGTTTGGCTCGCTCGGCGCGCTCTCCCCCACCTGGTGGGAGCCCGAGGATGGCAGTGAGCCCGAGCCATGGCTCACGCCCGACCAGGCCTTCGAGCGTTTCTTTGAATGGACGAGCGATCGCGGTATTGAACTGTGGGATCACCAAGAAGAGGCCCTCATGGACCTGGCAGCCGGCGATCACGTCATCTTAGGCACACCGACCGGATCGGGTAAATCGCTCGTCGCGCTGGGTATGCTCTTTATGGGCATGGCGCAGGGTAAGCGTTGTTATTACACGGCCCCCATCAAGGCCCTGGTCAGCGAAAAGTTCTTCGACCTTGTGCAGGTGCTCGGCCGCGATAACGTCGGCATGATCACCGGCGACACGCATATCAACACCAAGGCACCCGTCATCTGCTGCACGGCCGAAATCCTTGCTAACGATGCGCTGCGCGAGGGTGAGGACGCCGATGCGGGCTGCGTGGCCATGGATGAGTTCCACTACTTTGCCGACCCCGACCGCGGTTGGGCCTGGCAGGTGCCGCTGCTCACCCTGCCCCACACGCAGTTTATGCTCATGAGCGCCACGCTCGGCGATGTCACTGCCATCGCCGCCTCACTCGAGGAGCACACCGGCGCTGCTTGCGACTTGGTTGTCGACGCCCCGCGTCCTGTTCCGCTGAGCTACGACTATGTGACGACCTCCCTCGAGGGCACCGTCGAGCTCGCCATGCGCCGTGGCGAGGCCCCGCTCTATATCGTGCACTTTAGCCAGGATGCCGCCCTTGCGACGGCGCAGTCGCTCGCCAATTTTGGCATCGCCAGCAAGGCGCAGCGCGAGGCCATTAAGGAAGCTGCCAAAGGCACGAGCTTCTCCACGGCCTTTGGCAAGATTCTTAAGCGCTTGCTCGGATGCGGCGTCGGCGTGCACCATGCTGGCATGTTGCCGCGCTATCGTCTGCTGGTCGAGCGCTTGGCACAACAGGGCCTGTTGCCCGTCATCTGCGGCACCGATACGCTCGGCGTCGGCATCAACGTACCCATCCACACCGTGGTACTCACCGCGCTCACCAAGTTCGACGGCTACAAGATGCGTCGTCTGCGCGCCCGCGAGTTTCATCAGATTGCCGGTCGCGCCGGCCGCTCGGGCTTCGATACCGAGGGCATGGTGATTGCCGAGGCACCCGAGCACGAGATCGAGAATGCCAAGCTTACGGCCAAAGCGGGCGACGACCCCAAAAAACTCCGTAAGATTAAAAAGAAGAAGGCACCCGAGGGCTTTGTCACCTGGAATAAGCAGACCTTTGAGCGCCTGATCGAGACGCAGCCAGAAACGCTCAAGCCGCGCCTGCGCATCACGCACTCCATGGTGATTAGCGTGGTCGAGCAGGGCGGCGATGCGCGAGCCCGCGTGCACGACCTCATCGAGACAAGCCTGCAAACGCCCGAGGAAAAGGCCAAGCTCGAGGTTCGCGCCGACGAAATCTTCGCCACGCTCATCGATTCCGGCGTCGTCGTGCGCGCCGAGGTGCCGCCCGCACCCGATGCCCCGGCTGACGCCGCACCAGACATCGACTATGCGCTGACGGTCGATCTGCCCGAGGACTTCGCGCTCGATCAGCCGCTCTCGCCGTTCTTGCTTGCCGCGTTGGAGCTGCTCGATCCCGAGAGCGAGACCTATACCATGGACTTAATCTCAATGGTCGAGGCAACGCTCGAGGATCCCAAGCAGGTGCTGCGCGCACAGGAGCGCGCAGCACGCGATCGCGCTATGGCCGAGATGAAGGCCGACGGCATCGAATATGAGGAGCGTCTGGAGCGCATTCAAGACGTCACGTACGAAAAGCCGCTCGAGAATTTGCTCGACGCCGCTTTTGACAAGTACTGCCAGGAAGTACCCTGGGCAAACGACTATCAGCTCTCTCCCAAGAGCGTTCTGCGCGATATGCTGGAAAGCGCGAGCGATTTTAAGGGCTACATTCAAAAGCTCGGCATCGCCCGCTCCGAGGGTATTTTGCTGCGCTACCTGGCAGAGGCCTACCGTTCGCTCGACCGCACCGTACCCATCGAGAAGCGCGACGAGCGCCTGCGCGACATTATCTCGTGGCTGGGCTTTGTGGTGCGCTCGGTGGACTCGAGCCTGGTGGACGAGTGGGAGAACGCCGGCAACCCCGCTGCACTCGACGCCGCACCGCCACAGGGCATCGACGAGGTCGTTGCGGACCGTCGCGGCTGCACGCTGTTGGTGCGCAACGCACTCTTCCGCCGCGTGACCCTTGCCGCCCGCGAGCATGTTCGCGACCTGGGCGAGCTCGACGACGACTGGGGCATGAGCGAAATTCGCTGGCAAAAAGCACTCGACGCTTACCACGAGCAGCACGAGGAAATCCTCACCGACGGAGATGCCCGCAGCGCCGCGATGTTTTCCATCGACGAGTCCGATGAGAAGACCGCGCACGTATGGCATGTGCACCAG
>DYAA01000226.1 GCA_019419405.1 Collinsella sp.
TTTGTCCGTAAACGCATCGATGCTTCGGCTCAAATCGGCGGGGCATACGAGCGTCTGTTTGTCGCTCAGCGGGCGGGCAGGCGTTTTGAGCACCTGCCCAGAATCGTCGATTGTCGTCGTGTGGGCGACGATCTCAACGTAGTTATGGAATACATCGAAGGGGAGACGCTCGGGGCGCTGGTGGACCGTCTGGGAGCCACCCCCGATTATGCACGTGAATTGTATCCTGCCCTTTGCGACGCCGTGGGCGAGCTCCACGCCGGTTTTGCAATGGCGGGGGAGACGTCGGCGCCGGTGATCCATCGCGACCTCAAGCCATCGAATATCATCGTGACAGGTGCGAGCCGTACGCTCGATGAGGGCCTGACGTTTTCATCGCTGGTGATTATCGACTTGGGGATCGCGCGCGTATGGCGCGATGGCGCCGATGCCGACACCGTCAAGTTTGGCACGCGACCCTATGCGCCGCCCGAGCAGTATGGGTTTGGGCAGACGAGTGTGCGCAGCGACGTCTACGCACTTGGCGCCCTGTTGTTCTTCTGCTTGACGGGAATCGACCCTAAACCAGGGCTCGACATGCGCGAGCAATGCGAGGCGCGTGGCATTCCCACTCCACTTGCCGATGCCGTCTGCATGTCGATGGCGCTCGACCCGGCTAAGCGTTTTGCGAGTGCGGAAGCGTTGGGACGGGCTACGCGCGCGGCATACGATCTGAGTCGCCCCGTGCGGCCTCCTGCGCCTGCGCCTGTCCGTACTCCAGACTCGGAGACGGTGTTGACGCCCCAAGGGCTCCAGAACCCCGCAGGGCTTCCTAGGCCTGCCGCCTCTGTTGCATGCGGTCTGCTCTCTCGCGTTCCGGAGTCTCTGGGGCGCATTTGGAATACGCTTGTCTGCTTCTCGCTACTTGTGTTCTTTGCCGGAAGTCACTTTGCCGTCTTTCACCCCACGGGAGCAAACCAAAGCTACCCGACGTGGCTTCTCATAATCGAGTATTTTTTCTTTGTCGATGGCCTTATGGTGCTTATGCATTTTGCGCTGCTCGATAAGCGCCGTCTTCGTCGGCGATTCGTACTGCTCGACAGCTATCGCGGCAAGAAACTCGCGAAACTCTGGCTCAAGGCATTGGGTGTGCTGCTCCTATGCATGATCGTCATAGTCGCGGTTGCCAATGCGACCGGCGTCGTCGATACCTCCGCTACCTAAAAGAAAAGGGCCCCATTGGGGCCCTTTGCAGTTGCGCTTAGATGCGGTTCATCTGAGCGGCGACTTTGTTATACCAGTCCTGCCACGTGGGCGGGCAGTACTTTTTGGCCGCTGCCGGAGTAAGGGTGGAGCCGTAGTTGGCACCCAGATAGGCAACGTGAGCGGAGATGCCCTCGCTCCAGCTGCCAAAGCTGCGCCAACCGCCGCCACGGGCGCTCCAGCCCCAGGCGTTGTAAGAATTGGCGCAATAAGCACCTTTGGTGCTCTCGATACAGGCGATGGCGGGGGACCAACGGGGGTCGACACCGGTATTCCAGGCGGCGACGGCAAAGTTATAGCCCTGGCCTGCCATGGGGGAGCCGGCAAGATAATTGTCGATGCGGCTCGTCCACTCATTAATGAACGAATCGTAATCGGAACTACCGGTATTGGAGTTGTTCACCGTGGTGTCTATGGTGGTGTTGGTGTTGGTGGCCTGGCTGCTGGAATTGCCGCCGCTTACGCCCTCGCCCGAGAGCTTCTCGGCGGCAGCGGCCTTATCGGCCTCAAGCTTGGCAAGCTCGGCGGCATTTTCCTGCTCGGCTTTTGCCTGTGCCTCGCTGCGGAGCTGCTGGGCCTGCGCCAGCGCATCCTCGGCGTTTTTCTGCTCTGCCTCAAGCTGTGACTTGGCCTGCTGGAGCTCGGCCTTGTTCTGCTCGAGTTCGGTTTGCATATTATTGAGCTCTTCGATCTCGTTGACGCTCGAGCTCGTGATCTGGTTGGTGTATTTGCAGGTCGTGATGAACTCACCCAGGCTCTGCGCATTGACCAGGAAGCTCACGATGGGATTGGTGCCCTTCTGATACTTGTACAGATCGCGCATGGCGGAGCTTGCCTTGGCCTGCTGCTCGGGAAGCTTAGCCTCGATTTCCTCGATGCTTGCCTCGTTGGAGTCAATCTGCTTTTGCAGGTCATCGAGTTTGGTGCGGGCGTCGTTGTAGGCGCTCGTGGCGGCTTCGATCTTCTGCTGGGCTGCGGAAAGCTGGTCCTGCGTTGCCTGCGAGGCGGCATACGCCGCAACGGGGGAGAGCATCGGCGTGGCCGTCAGCGCAACGGCGAGCGCGGCGCTCGTGATGATACGAGCCGGCTTCGACGCAATGAGCGCTGCGGTGCGATGATTCGAATGCTGCATCCAGTCCCTCTGCAATCAATCGTAGGTTATGGTTCGAACGGTATTCTACTACTGCTTTCGACCTCAACTTGAACCTTAAAGGTTCCAAAGGGTCAAGTTGAACTTGAGGCTTTGGCTTTGACCTGCAGTTATGATGAATTGTTGAGAAACCATAGAGTTCAACTTTAACGTTACGGGGGCCTGTTTGCGGACGGGCTTTCGGTCGTGAAAGCTATCTCAACAGGGGGTTTGCGGCTACAAGGCCCCATCGCGGTGAGTGCGGCTTTATGCTGGACGATCACGTCGATTGCCATAGATACGGTGGAGCTTTGGGCGCCGGCGGCTTGGCACGCTAGAATAAATCAGTTGCGCAAAGACCGCCCGTTGTGTGGGCAGTTCATGATAGGAAGTTTCCATGGCATTGCAGTTTACAGAGCGCGAGTTCATTCCCGTGCTGCTCGGAGGCGACATCAACGCCTATTCGGTGGCGCGCGCCTTCTACGAAGAGTACCAGGTCAAGAGTCTGGTCTTTGGCAAGTACCAGACGGGTCCCGCTTACCGCAGCCAGATTATCGACTACACGCCCAACGTGGATATCGACACCATGCCCGTGATGCTCAAAACCGTCAACGGCATTGCCCAAGCGCATGCCGACAAGACGATTGTCCTTGTGGGCTGTGGCGATAACTATGTTGCCCTCGTGGCTCAGGCCAAGGATGCCCATGAGCTGGCGGATAACATCGTCGCGCCTTACGCTCCCTACAGCATGCTTGAGCAGTGTCAGAAGAAGGAGATCTTCTACGAGCTGTGCGAGAAGCACGGCGTGCCCTATCCGCATACCTTTACCTTCACCATGGCGATGCTGAATGCCCAAGGCGAGGCACCTGCCGAAGTGCTCGACCAGATCGATTTTCCTTACCCGATGATCCTGAAGCCTTCCGACGGCATCATGTGGTGGCAGCACGAGTTCGAGGGCCAGAAAAAGGCCTATGAGATTGCCGACCGTGCCGAGCTGGAACAGGTCATTCGCGACTCGTATGCCAGCGGCTACACCGACGACCTGATCTTGCAGGATCGCGTGCCCGGCAACGACGAGTATATGCGCGTGCTCACCAGCTATTCCGACCGCAACGGCAAGGTCCGCATGATGTGCCTGGGCCACGTGCTGCTCGAGGAGCATCAGCCTCACGGTGTCGGCAACCACGCCTGTATCATCACCGAGCCCAATGACGAGCTCATGGGCGGCGTGCGCAAGTTGCTCGAGGACCTTCACTTTGTGGGTTATTCCAACTTTGACGTTAAGTACGACGAGCGCGACGGCTCGTTTAAGTTCTTCGATTTCAACACGCGCCAAGGTCGCAGCAACTACTACGTCACTAACAGCGGCTTTAACGTTGCCAAGTATGTGGTGGACGAGTATGTGTTCAACCGCCCGTTTGAGCCGGAGTTTGTGACGGCGCAGGACGAGGCGCTGTGGATGGTCGTTCCCATGGGCGTCGTCGACAAGTACGTCAAGGATCCCGAGCTGCGCGCTAAGGTGCATCGCCTGGACAAGGAAGGCAAGGGCGCCGACCCTTCGTTTATGAAGGGCGACTTTGTCTTTAACCGCTGGCTGCGCATGTGGCACACCAAGCTGCGCCACTTTAAGCTGTTCAAGACGTATTACAAGTAGATGAGTGCGGCGCCCGTCCGGTTTACATCGGGCGGGCGCGGGTATGATACGCGCAATTGCGCAAGCGTCACCAAGGAGGCGGCGATGGAAAAGCTGGGAGTTATCGGCGGCATGGGCGCCGAGGCCACGTCATATTACTACGACCAGGTGGTGCGTCATACGGCTGCTGCCTGCGATCAGGAACATATCGACATGGTGGTGCTCTCCAAGTCGACCATGCCCGACCGCACGCTGGCCATTAAGACCGGCGAGCATGCCAAGCTGCTGGCGACCATGAAAGAGTGTGCCCAGGCACTCGAGTCGCTGGGCTGTGCGCACATTGCCATTCCCTGCAACACGTCACACTACTTCTACGACCAGATCCAGTCGTTTACGAAGGTGCCGATTATCCACATGCCGCGTGAGTCGGTGCGCTATGCCCTTGCGGGTGCGGTGATGGGGGAGTGCGAGTTCGACCCCAACCTGAGTATGCCGGCCGAGCCGGTGCGCAAGATTGGCATCATGGGCACCGACGGAACCGTGGGCGCGGGCGTCTACGGCCGCGAATGCGAGGCCGCGGGTGTTGAGGGTGTCTATCCCAGCGAGAAACGTCAGAACGATGTGATGTCGCTTATCTACGATGATGTGAAGGCCGGACGTGAGCCCGATATGGATAAGTTCGACCGCGTGATGTGGGAGTTCGCCCGTAGCGGCTGCGACCGTGTCATTCTGGCCTGCACCGAGCTATCGGTGCTGCAGAAGTATCGAGAGATGCCCGAGATCACCCTCGATGCCATGGATGTCCTGGTGCGCGAATCCATCATCCGCAGCGGCGCCCCCTACCGCCTCTAGCTTCCGACCTGTCAAAAAGGGACAGGTTAATTTTGGTAGGTTTTATCTGGTGAAACAGTAAAGGCCTCGGCTCGTTTGGTGCGAGCCGAGGCCTTTTGCGTTGGGCGGTTGCTGCCGGTGGCGAACTAGAACAGGAAGCCGATGGCGATGAGGGCGATGCTGACGATGAGCACGGCGATGTCCAGGCCCTTGATGGGGTAGCGCTTGTACGAGCTGGCGCGTGTACGCAGATAGAAGCCGCGCTGTTCTGCCGCCAAGGCTGTGGCATCGGTCTTGCCCACGCTCGAGATGAGCAGTGGCACGCACAGTGGCAGCATGAGCTTAAGCTTCTTGATGGGGTTCTTGGTGTCGTACTCGACGCCGCGTGCGGTCTGCGCTTCCATGATGGCGTTCATCTCCTGACCAAACACCGGCACAAAGCGTAGCGCCGTGGTAAAGGTGAAGGCATAGCGATACGGCACGTGCAGCACCTCGACGCAGGCGTTGGCGAGGTCGTTGAGCTTGGTCACCATAAGCATGAGGATGAGTGGCAGCGCCACGCCCAACAGGCGTAGGCAGGCCTTCGATCCGGTAATGAGGCCCGTGTCGGTGATAAAGCCCCACACTATGTTGCCGTCGCGCATAAAGGCCAGCTGAAGCACCAGCATGATAAGTGCGAGCGGAATCAGCAGCTTGAGTAGCGAGAGCAGACGGTCGACGACACCGGCATAGGCGCCCAGTGCGAGGGTGAGTGCCAAAAAGCCCAACAGCGCCACGTAGGTGTCGGACAGGAAGATGCCGATGATGATGGCGGCGGCAAGGCCCAGTTTGACGACCGGGTTCAAGCGGTGCAGCAGTGTGTCGCCCGGCATATAGTCGATGACGTTAACCACGGTGGACCATCTCCTCGGTAATGCGAACGATATCGGTGACCTCGCTCACCTGTGCAAAGACGGGAGAGACGGAGGATGCCAGACGATGAGAAAGCTCTATGACCTGGGGAGGCTCCACGTAGGCACGCCGCATGAGATCGATGTTCGAGAATAGCTCGTGCGTGCGGCCGCGGTCGAGGATGCGACCGTCGGCCATTACTACGATACGCTCGGCAAAGTCGGAAACGACTTCCATGTCGTGACAGACCATAATCACGGCGCATCCGCGCTCGGCCATGGTGCGCACCGTTTCCATGACGGTCATGCACTCGCGGTAATCAAGGCCGCTCGTGGGCTCGTCGAGCACGACGATCTTGGGCTCAACAACTACGACGGAGGCAAGCGCCACCATTTGTCGCTGGCCGCGCGAAAGCGAGAAAGGTGCCTCATCGGCAGGCAGGCCAAAGCGGTCGATAACGAGTCGAGCGCGACGCAGAGCCTCGGCACGGTCGATGCCGGCAAGCTCTAGGCCAAAAGCGACCTCGTCGAGTACGGTATCCTTGCAGATCTGGCGGTCGGGGTTTTGGAAGAGGGTTGCGACTTCGCGGGCGATGCGGCTCGTGGGAACGGCTGCGGTGTCCAGCCCCGTGACGCGCACGCTGCCCGAGGCGGGCTTGAGCAGGCCTGTGAGCAGCTTGGTGAGCGTGGTCTTGCCGGCACC
>DYAA01000227.1 GCA_019419405.1 Collinsella sp.
CCTCGACGTCGCGGTTGTAGTTGACCGTGGTCTTGTTGTAGGCCTCAAGGTGGAACGAGTCGATGATGTTGGCATCATCGAGGTCTGCCGTGGCGGCCTCGTAGGCAATATTGACCGGATGCGTCAGAGGAAGATTCCAGACCGGGAAGGTCTCAAACTTGGCATAGCCGGCGGCGGTACCGTGCTTATGCTCGTGATACAGCTGCGAGAGGCAAGTGGCGAGCTTGCCCGAGCCGGGGCCGGGTGCCGTCACGACAACGAGCGGACGCGTGGTCTCGACAAACTCGTTCTTGCCGTAGCCATCGTCGGACACGATCAGATCGACATCGTGCGGATACCCCTCGATGGGATAGTGCAGCTTGGCGGGAATACCGAGCGCGTTCAGGCGGTTGCGGAATACATCGGCAGCAGGCTGGCCGGCGTACTGGGTGATAACCACAGCCGCGACGGCAAAGCCGTTGCCGCGGAACAGGTCAACCAGGCGCAAAACGTCCTCGTCATAGGTAATGCCAAGGTCACCACGAGCCTTGTTTTTCTCGATGTGGTTCGCGTTGATCGCGATGATAACCTCGACATCGTCGGCGATGCTCTTGAGCATGCGAAACTTGCTGTCCGGCTCAAAGCCCGGCAGCACGCGGCTGGCATGATAGTCATCGAACAGCTTGCCGCCAAACTCCAAATACAGCTTGCCACCAAACTGCGAGATGCGCTCCTTAATGTGAGCAGCCTGCAGCTCGATATACTTCGCGTTGTCGAAACCCTGGCGCATGTATGGCTCCCGTCCCGTTTCCATTTAATGTTCTAGGCGATTATAACGGAGCAGACCCTCCCCGATGCCCAGGTCATCAACAGGCACCAACCAAACACGCCATCGATAAGTTGCGATGAAATAGCTCCTGTTTAACCCCTCAAGACGGCCAAACGGGAACTATTCCACTGTAACTTCCCCTTTTTGGTTCAATCAAACCTGGCCTTTGTATCAATAATGGAAACGTCGCAAGTGGAGCATAAGTCAGCGAAAGCCCGCCAGAGCGAGCAAGGTGACGTGAAAGAGGAGGGCATAGGCCTTTTGGCCATGCCCGACGATTGAACGTCAGATTGCCGCTCTGGCGGGCTTGCAGCGTCGAGTGATTCCGGCGTTTGGTAAAACGCCGGAACACAAGAGCGCCCCCTCCCGCGCACGGAACGGGAGGGGGCTAAAGGTAGGAGTCTACCGGTGGGGTTACCCCACCGGACAGACGATGACCAGGTGATCCTTTACAGGATCGTCATGGTTTCCGTGGGGTACCCAAGGGGTACTTAGAGCATCACGCAAGCGATGGTCAGGATGACGGCGCAGACGACGGAGAGAGCGACGATGAGCTTGAGAGCAAACTTGAGCCAGGTCGTCCACTCGATCTTGGCCAGGGCAAGACCGCCCATGATGGCGCCGGAGGTCGGGGTGAACAGGTTCACGACGCCGATGGCGGCGGAGAAGATCATAACCATGACCTCGGGCGAGAAGCCGAGCTTAACAGCCAGCGGTCCCATGATGGGCATGGAGACAGTAGCCATACCGGAGGTCGAGGGGATCAGGAAGGACAGGCCGAAGTAGACCAGGAAGCTCATGGGAGCGAAAATCACGCCGGACAGGCCAGCCAGAGCATTGGCGGCAGCGTCGAGGAC
>DYAA01000228.1 GCA_019419405.1 Collinsella sp.
AAAGTGCATGCCAGCCGCCAATACAAAGGGTCAGCCTTGCCTGGAACAGCGGCGATTCCGAGCTTTTGAGCAGATGGCGCCAGCCGCGATCCGTGAGCTCGTCAAGTGCCACGGACACAAAGGGTTCGTCAGCATAAGGCCCATCCAGATAGAGGCGTTTTGCAATCTCTGCCTGGCCAGCACCCAGCTCGCCCTCCAACATGAGGGGCACGCCGCGGGCATAGCTTTCGCAGACGGGGCCAGCGACCGCAGCGGCACCCTCGACAATGCCGTACGCGCTTGCCTCGTAGCGCGCCTCGACCTCATCTGCGTTAAGCCACTCAATACCCGCGTGCGCCGCCACGCCGCGCACCTCGCGGACCACGACCACCCAAAGCGCGCCGTATTCCTTGGCGACCGGACGCACCGTGAGGCTCAAGCGCCCTCCCGCATGCCCCATCACCAGGCGCGTGCCGTTGCCCACGCGCCCCAGGCGCTCGGCGACAAATGCCGCGACATCTTGCTCGAGCGCGGCATCACCCATGGTCGATATCGCCACATGTCCATGCCCATCGATTGCCAACGCCGAGGCCCCGGCAGCAGCCAAGGCCTCGATCAAGATTTGCAGCTTGGCGTCACTGTTCATATTGCGCCCCGTCCTCGGCGCCACGCCGCCACCGACGGCCGCGCGGGCGAGTGTTTCAAAATTGAACGATATTGCTCACCAAACACTATAGGGCAGAAAGCGCCGTCCTGCGAGTATAGGTGTTGCCCCGCATCGCCATCCTGGCGGGGCGATAAGAGCTCTTCGGGACTTATAAACCTGCGGACAAGCCATACCCGCAAGAGCTCCTATCGCTCCACCGTGAGAATGCGCCCACCAGCAGCCAACACGCAAACTGGCTACTTCTCTACCAGATTCCCAGTACGTGTTGCATTCCCAAACTCATGCACGCAATGCCAATCCAGCAGCAAAAGCCCAGCGCGATAGGCTTTCCGCCCTTTTTGACCAGCTCGACGATATCGGTATTAAAACCAATAGCCGCCATGGCCATCACAATAAAGAACTTCGACAGCTCCTTGATGGGCGCCGTAATGGATGCAGGAAGCTGAAGCACCGTAGTGATCACGCTCGCCAGCACAAAAAACAGCACAAACATGGGAAACGCGCGTTTAAGGGAGAACGTGCTTTTGGCGTCACCGCCGGCCTTGCGCGCCAGATGCATCTGCCAGCATGCGAGGACCAACGTGATGGGAATAATGGCCAGCGTTCTGGTGAGCTTGACCACCGTGGCGCTCTCGAGCACATTGGCGCCGGGATGCATGCTGTCCCAGGCGCTCGCCGCAGCCGTTACGGACGAGGTGTCGTTGATGGCGGTGCCGGCAAACAGGCCAAAGCCCTCGTCTGTCAGCCCGAGCATACCGCCGAGCGTCGGAAACACGAGCGCCGCGATAACGTTAAACAGGAAGATGACCGAAATGGCCTGGGCAATCTCGCGATCGTCGGCATCGATGACGGGCGCGGT
>DYAA01000023.1 GCA_019419405.1 Collinsella sp.
GGACCCATCGAAACACATCTCCACCGTTCCTTCAACTGGGAAAATGCCGCCCCCGGGCCCCGGGAGGGCCGCGGGGGCGTTCGGCTAGGTGCGGGAACGGCCTATTTGCTCAATGTGTTCGGCTGAGATCGGAAATCAACCTCTTAAACGACTAGTCATTGGGGACGTTCTTGTTTGACTAGTCATTTAAGAACGTCCCCAATGACTAGTTTCGTTTGCGGGAGAGGCGTGGGACAATACCGAGCGAATGTGATTGGACGTCTGAGAAAAGGGGTCGCGATGAAAAAGCTCAGGACGCTTGCTGATGTTTTGCGCCAGGCCGGTTTCGTGCGTATCACGGGCCTGTTCCTCATCTTCTATCTGCTGTGCTCGACGGCCGTCTGGTTGTCCGAGCCCACGACCCTTACGTTTGGCGATGGTCTCTGGTTTAGCTTTGAGACGGTCTCGACCATCGGCTTTGGCGATATCCCGGCCGAAACGCCGGTCGCCCGCGCGATTACCGTTGTCCTGAGCGTTATCAGCATCTTCTACATTGCCATGCTCACGGGCGTGGCGGTGAACTACTGCAATACGCTCATCAAGATGCGCCAAAAGGACACCATGGCGCGCTTTATGGACGATCTGGAGCATTTGGAAGAGCTCGATCGCGACGAGCTCGCCGATCTTTCGCGTCGTGTGCGCGAGTATCGTCGACGCCAGCGCTAGAACGGGCGCTGCGCGTCATGACGAGGGGGACTGAATATGAATATCACGGTATACCTGGGCGCCAGCGTTGGTAACGACCCAGCATTTCTGCCTGCGGTGCAAGAGCTGGGCAACTGGATTGGCTCCAACGGGCACGCGCTGGTATACGGCGGGTCCAAATCGGGCCTGATGGGCGCGCTCGCCGATAGCGTACTCGAGGCAGGTGGACACGTGACGGGTGTTGAGCCGAGCTTTTTTATAGAGGCCGAGTTTCAGCACGACGGCATCGATGACCTCATCGTGACGAGCGATATGGCCGAGCGTAAGGACAAGATGATCGAGCTCGGTGATGCGTTCATCGCATTTCCGGGCGGCACGGGCACGCTCGAGGAGATTGCCGAGGTCATGTCCGCGGTGTCGTTGGGGCACCTGAGTGCTCCGTGCATCCTGTATAACCTTGACGGTTACTACAACGACCTCAAGGCGCTGCTCGGGCACATGATTGATAAGGGGCTTTCGAGCCCGAGGCGCCAGCAAGGCATCTACTTTGCCGACGATTTGCGCGAGATTGTCTCGATTATCAACGGATAAGTCTTGAGCCTGCCCCACTATGACTCCCAATGGTGCCGTTTGTGGCGCAGATGGTTGGCTTGTCTGGGCAACGCTCGCTCTACAATAAAACGTAATTATGTCGACTTTGACCGCGGGAGGACCCGATGGACAACCTTGCCAAACCCACAAACCGCGCGCTGTTTTTAGTGAGCGTTGCCGTGACCGGTGCGTTCGCAGGTGCCGCGGTCTGGCTGTTCTTTTTTGCGATGGAGCACGGTATCGACTATCTGTGGACCGAGATCCCCCACATGCTGGGCGCGGCGTCGCCCGAACTCGCCAGCGGCCCGTTTGGCTTTTTGCCGTACCCGTTTTTCGTCTGCCTGCTGGGCGGCCTGTTAATCGGTCTGTACGAAAAGATGACAGGCACCAAGACCGATGACCTCAACCAGGTGATGGCTAAGGTTAAGCAAGACGGGCGCTACCCGTACGACAAACTGGGCAAGCTTTCGCTCGCGGCATTGCTGCCGCTGCTGTTTGGCGGAAGCATTGGACCGGAGGCCGGCCTGACCGGCGTTATCGCTGGTCTGTGCAGCTGGGTCGGCGACCGCATGCGTCGCTTTGGCGCCGAGTTTAGGGAGCTTACGCTGCTGGGTACCCAGGCTGCCCTGACGGCGCTCTTTACCGCGCCCGTCTTTGGCTTTGTGGCACCGCTTGCCGGTAGCGCCGATGGCCAGGGCGAAGACGCCGACGATGAGTCCGCGTCCGGCGAGATCACCATCAAGTTGCCCAAGGCGCAAAAGACGGTGGTCTACGGCATCGCGATTGCCGGCGGTCTGGGCACCTAC
>DYAA01000024.1 GCA_019419405.1 Collinsella sp.
AGGCTTGTCGATGGCCATGAGCCAGGCGTCGCAGTAGAGGACTTGAGGTTCTTCGTTCACGTGTATGCCTTTCGGTTAGCTGATTCCCACAAACATGCAGCCCGAGGTTGCCCCGCGCAGGCGGGCGGCGGGCTTACGGCCGGCCTGCGCGGCCTCGACGGCGCGACGGACGCGTGCGACGGCGCGGCCAATCTCATCTGCCTCGAGCAGGGTTCCGTCGACCATAAGGCGGCGCACGCCGGCATCGAGCAGCTGCGGAACCTGCGGCGTAAGGTCGATGGGGTAGGCGTCGTACAAGCGTGAGCGGCCGTGGATGTCGGTACGCACCGGCATGACCTTTCCGTCGATATTCTTGAGCGAGAGCTTGCGGGCACGCAGGCGGCAGTTGGCGCAATCGTGGATGCAGCCGTTGGCAACCTGCAGAATGCAATGCTCGCTTGTCATGACGCGCGGGCGGCCAAAGACGGTGATGCCCAGAGCCGCGGGCGCGGCGGCGCCGAGCGAGACAATCTCGTCGAGCGTGATCTCGGGCGAGAGCCAAAACGCGCCGGCTCCGCGTTCGGCGAGTGCCTCCATGCAGGGCGCATTGTGCGCGGGCAGGCAGGATCGAATCTCGGCCGTGGCGCCAACCTGGGCGGCCAGGGCAAGCTCAGAGATGTTGCCAATAGCGACCGTGGCGCCGGCAACAACCCATGGGTCAACGCGGACGTGGTCAACGGCGCGGCAGACCTCATCGAGCACGGGTACGATGCCCTGCTCAAACGTATCGGCGGGGGAGAGCTTGGCCGCATCGAGCGCGTCGGTGGTCATGTAGATGCGCGTTGCACCATCCGCCCGCGCTGCCTCGGCGGCCTCGAGCGAGGTGACGGTGGCGCAGATCTGCGGCTCGTCGCGGTAGTGCTCGGGCGCGGGGCGGGAATCACTGGTGACAATCGCCGGCAGCTCGAGCGTTTTCGCGCGCTCCGCGTACGGCGCCAGAATGGCCTCTTCCAGCGCCTTGCAAGCGGCGGCGCGCACCTTATGTACGGCGGAGAAACCCATGCCACAGCCCTCATCGAGCGCCACCTCAAAGCTCGCAGCCTCAAAAGGAGAGGAACCCATGCGGCCCACATGCTCAACCATGTCCGCCGCCTCGACGGCGCGGGTCTTGGCGGCCTCGACGGTGAAGCCCGTGGCGGTGGCGGTGAGCGCGGGGTTGTCACAGCAGGTGAGCGTCACGGTAAACGGCTCGCCCAGGCGCGCCACGACGGACACATCAACAGCGCGGCGGCGCAGCACATCGCGCTTGAGCGCGGCGCCGGCGGCGTCGATGGCACGCTGACTGCGAATCACGCGGACGCGGCAGCCCTCGGGCATGCTGCGGGGCACGCGACATTCGATGATGTCGCCCGCGGCGGCATCATCGGTAGCTATAGTGGTTAGGAACTGGTCAAACTCGTTATCGTGGCGAAGCTCCAGCAGGTCGCCCGTGCCCACGGGCTCAAACAGCTCAATGCGGGCGATGGCGGCGCGGCGACGGCGGTCGTCGGGCTTGAGGCCGCGCACATCGCGGTTGGCCGGGCGGCTGCCCAGCACCGTGCCCACGATCTGGCCGCGGTTGTTGGAACGCTCATAGCTCATCATCTCGTCGCCCGAGGTGCCGTCCTGATAGGCGTGCGTAAAGTCGCGGTTAAAGCAGCGCTTGAGCTGGCGCTGGCGGGCGGCTTTCTCGTCCTTGGCAACGGTGGTTCCGGCCAGCATGTCATCAATCTGATGACGATACACGTCGACGATGGAATACACGTAATCGGGCGCCTTCATGCGGCCCTCGAGCTTGAGCGACGCGGCGCCGGCGTCATACAGGCGGCGAACAAGTTGTGAAGTGTTGGTGTCACGCGGGCACAGCGCGCGCTCGCGACCGGCAGGGGAGAGCGAGCGGCCGTTCTCGTCGATCAGCTCGTAGGGCAGGCGACAGGGTTGAGCGCACATGCCGCGGTTGGCCGAGCGGCCCGCCATGGCAAAGCTCGAAAGCAGACACAGGCCAGAGTAGCAAAAGCAGATGGCGCCATGGCTAAAGACCTCAAGGTCCACATCGGGCGCGGCATCGTGAATGGCGGCAATCTCGTCGATGGAAAGCTCGCGCGAGAGGGTCACGCGGTCGGCGCCTTGCTCGCGGCACCAAAGGGTTCCGCGGTCGTCGTGGATGTTCGCCTGGGTCGAGATATGCGTCTCGATGCCGGGCATGGTGCGCTTGACCTCAAAGAACAGGCCCCAGTCCTGGATGATGAAGGCGTCGGCGCCCAGCGTGGAGCAGCGATGGATGAGCTGCAGCACATCGCTCATCTCGGATTCCTTGATGATGATGTTGACCGTGACGTAGACGCGCGAGCCGGCCAGATGCGCGGCGCGGCAGGCCTGCTCAAAGGCCTCGTCGGTAAAGTTGGTGGCCTTGCGGCGTGCGTTGAAGCTGCCCATGCCGCAGTAGATGGCGTCTGCCCCGGCGGCGAGTGCGGCGGCAAAGGGCTCGGGCCCTCCGGCGGGCGCCAAAAGCTCGGGTCTGCGGTTGGTGGTTCGACTGGCGGTTGCGGTCATATCCTGCCTTTCAAAATGCTCAGATACTCAAAAGTATAGTGGTGCCGTCGCGGCAGGCGATGCCCGTGCTCTAAGCGGGATAAAGTCTTCAGCAGCTTGGACTGGCTGCTCCACATGAGAACCGTTCAGCGGTCCGGGGAAACCGTTGGGCGATAAAATATTCTCGCAACGTGATAATAATCTTGCATCGCGCGGAAACCTTGAGTACTATTCCAATCAAGCGCGGTGTTCAGACCGAACTGTGCCTCCCGGTGTGAACGCCGCGCTCCCGTTCCCTTTTACTTGTAAGGAGAAAAACATGAGCAAGACCGTCGTGTCTTCCGATAACGCACCCGCAGCCATCGGCCCGTATTCCCCCGGTATCCAGACTGGCAACATGGTGTTCCTGTCCGGCCAGCTGGGCATCGATCCCGCGACCGGCAAGCTGCCCGAGGGTGTCGAGGCCCAGGCCAAGCAGTCCCTCGCCAACGTCGAGGCTCTGCTGACCGCTGCCGGCGCCACGTTTGCCGATGTCGTCAAGACCACGGTCTACCTGGCCGACATCGCCGACTTTGCCGCCGTGAACGAGATCTACGCCTCCAAGTTCGAGGCCCCGTTCCCCGCGCGCAGCGCTTTCCAGGTTGCCGCTCTTCCGGCTGGCGGTCTGGTCGAGATCGAGGTCGTCGCCGCTCTCTAAGGCGTTGGCCACAACTAAACATGACATGCAAAAAGACCCTGCAGCGCGTGTGAGCTGCAGGGTCTTTTGTCAAGCGATGCGACAAAAATGATCCGTTTCCCTTCGTCCCCAAGAGATCACGTTTAGCCCTCCTTGCGGACTTTTTGCAGGTAGCGGTACACGCTGGGCTCCGAGATGCCCAACGCGGTGGCAGCGCAGGCCACGGCACCCTTGAGCATGAACACCCCGTTGCCGTTGAGGTGGCGAATGACGTCCACGCGGTCGTTCTGACCAAGCGACGCTACATCCAGCCCGCGCGCGCTCAGCAACTCGGCAATGCTGCGGTCGATGAGCTCCTGGGTGGACTCCGAAAGGCTTTCGACCTCGATAGGGGCGGGCTCCGTGCGCGCCGGCGCCGCGTCGAAGCATGCCATGAGTTGTTGCGCCATGGTGTTGATGGAGCGCACGGTCGAGAGGTCGGTGTTGACGCAGAGCATACCGACGATCTCGTTATCCTCGCGGATAAAGTACGTCGCCGACTCCAGCGTTTTGCCGCCGGCGCCGCGGCCCTCGTAGCCCGTAATAAACGGCAGGTCGCGATACTTGGGGTCGTGCATGATCTTGAGCGCCAGATCCGTGGCAGGACCGCCGATCTTACGGCCGCTCACGATGCCGTTGCGAATATCGACGATGGCGTGGTCGGGATCCGAGAAATCGTGCAGCACGATCTCGCTGTTCTTGCCGAGTATCTGCTCCAGGAAATCGACCATCGGCAAAAAGCGGCGTACGGTCTCGTTCACGGGCAACTCCTTTGGGTGAAATCGGAAATGTTCATAACAATTTTTTCTCATGGTAACACGCTGCTCATCATCTCGTATATCCGCAGGTACATTGCGTAATGCAGATGAGCGGTAGATATTTGGCGGTAAACGGTTGACCAAAAGAAAAGTTAGATGCTATTTTGACCAGACACTTTCCTGACCTGCGGAAATGCATTATCTCAGCTGAAGAATAGTCTGATAACAAAAAATTATTATTGAGAATGAGAATCATCTTTAATACGATATGCAACGAAGGCACAACCTCAACCCCGCACTGCGTCACAATAGAGCGTTAGATGCGAAAACAACTATTTCGAGGATTGGTGGTCAAATGACCCAGGAGACGGTTAAGAACGGCACTGAAGCCCTGTTCACTCGTGAAGGCATGCCTCCCGTTAAGGAAATGATCCCGTGTGCCCTTCAGCACGTACTGGCATCGTTTGCCGGCATCATCACCCCGGCTGTCATCATGGCCGGCGTCTACGGCTTTAATAGCCAGCAGAGCACCGACATCATCCAGGTCGCGCTCATTCTTTCGGCGATCGATACGGCCCTTCAGGCCTTCGCTCCCTTCCGTCGCATCGGCGGCGGCCTGCCCATCGTCATGGGCGTTTCGTTCGCGTTCCTGCCGGCCCTGCAGGCCATGGGTGCCTCGGGCTTTAGCTTTGGTGCGCTGCTGGGCGGCGAGATCGTCGGCGGCGCCGTCGCGGTCCTCTTTGGTCTGGCCTACAGCAAGATCAAGTGGCTGTTCCCGCCCGTCGTGACCGGTACGGTCATCTTCTCCATTGGCGTCTCTCTCTATCCCACGGCCGTTAAGTATATGGC
>DYAA01000025.1 GCA_019419405.1 Collinsella sp.
CAGCGAACGGCCGGACATGTACATCTCGGTGGAAGGCAGCTCGTTCCTCGTCACGTCGACGGGGAACGTGTTGGTCAGCTTGACGCCAAACTCCAGGCCGCGCTCGGCGCACAGGGCAATCAGGCGCTCGAACATGGGCACGGCGTCGACCCACTGCAAGTCCTCGCGGAAGTGCGTGTCATCAAAGACGATGTAGTCAAAGCCCAGCTCGTTGAGGCGCTGGCGGGCAAACTCATAGCCCAGCAGCGTGGGGTTGCACTTGATGTAGGTGTTGAGGCCCTTCTCGGTGATCAGATAGGTCGCGATGCGCTCGATCTCGGCGGGCGGGCAGCCGTGCAGGGTAGACTCGGTGATGGAGTTGGAGACGCGTGCCGGGATGGATTCGACAAACGCGGCGTCGACATGCTCAAACTTGTCCAGGTTGGCAAGCGCCCATGCGCGGCACTCATTCCAGACGTCAGAGCCGCTGGCGTCCTTCATGCCCTCGATGTAGGCGTCGACCTTGGGGCTCTTAATACCCTCCAGGTCATAGCCCACGGACATGTTAAAGACAAAGCCGTCCGGGCTGCCCAGGCCGTACTCGCGAGCGATCAGGTGGCAGGCAAACCATGCCTTCACGTACTCGGCAAAGGCCTGCGGAACCTCGAGCTCGGTCGACCACTCGCAGTTGTAGCACTCGTCCTGCGCCACAATGCAGGGCTTGTTCACACACTTGGAGAGCTCCTCGCCGTCCATAACCTGGACGGTCTTGAGCTCAAAGAAGCGGGAACCGGCCACGTAGGATGCCACGATGTTCTGGGCAAGCTGCGTATTGGGGCCGGCGGCCGGGCCAAACGGAGTCTCGATGCGCTCGTCAAAAATGGGAAGCGCGCCCTCCTGATTGGTCGTGACCATCTTACGCACGCCAAAGATGGCGTCCTGAGTCTTGTGCTCCTCGATGATCCAGTTCATCAGCTGCGAAAACGGGATCGGCCTCATGATGTCGCTCATAGTGAGCTCCTCTCTGTAACGCCCAGCGAGACCGCGCGGCGGGCGCAAATACGGTGTAGCGCTAGCACAGCGCCGGCGACCCCGCGGAGGCCGCCTATACGCGCGTCGGATGCGGCGAAACATCCGACGCGCGTGAATCTACTTGTAATTAGTAGGCGCGATCGTTGAGCGTGCTCCAAAGCTTCTTGGACTCAGCCATGGTCCACGCGTTGATCTTTTCCTCATCAATCCCAACGAACTCGCGATCCTTGTACAGGACGCGGCCGTTGATGATGGTGGTGCGGCAGTTTTTGCCCATCATGCCAAAGAGCATGTGGCCGTCGATATTCTCCTCGCTCAGCGGCGTAAAGGGCTTGTAGTCCATGACGATGACGTCGGCGGCAGCGCCGGCCTCGAGCACACCGAGCTTGCGATCGAAGTACTTGCTCGCCATCTTGGCGTTGTTCTCGAACAGCATGGTCATGGCCTCGCACCAGCCCACGTTGGGCATGGCGGCGTTGTGGCGCTGAATGATCAGGAAGACCTTAAGGCTCTCGAGCATATCGTGGGTGTAGGCGTCGGTGCCCATGCACACGGGGATGCCGCGGCGGAAGAACTCGAGCACGGGGGCGCAGCCCACGGCGTTGCCCATATTGGATTCGGGGTTGTTGACGAGCCAGGTACCGGACTCCTTGACGATATCCATCTCGGCAGGCGTCACGTGGATGCAGTGACCCAGCATGGTGTCGGGACCCAGCAGGTTGTGCTGCAGCAGGCGCTCGACGGGGCTGATGCCGCCGCGGTTGAGGCGGGAATCCCACACGTCGTTCATGCCCTCGCACACGTGGATGTGGAAGCCGGTCAGACCGTTGTTGGCCTCGGCCATCTTGTCCATGGTCTCGTCCGAAAGCGTAAAGGTGGCATGTCCGCCAAACATGGCGGCGATCATGTGGTTGTCGTTATCGCGACGCTCTTTGGCGGCCCACTGGGCAAACTCGGCGTTCTCGGCAATGGCCTGGTCGCATTTTTCCTGGCCGCGGCGATCGGAGACCTCGTAGCACAGGCACGAACGCATGCCCAACTCCTGAGCTGCATCCTTAATGGTAAAGAGGCTGCCCGGGATCTCGCAGAAGCTCGCATGGTGATCGAAGATCGTGGTGACGCCATCGCGGATGGAGTCAAGAATCGTGGCATAGGCGCTGGCCTTGGTGCCGTCGAGCGTCAGGTTGTCGTCGATCTTCCACCACTGCTGCTCAAGATTCTCCAGGAAGTTGGTGGGGTTGCAGCCCTTAATGGCAAGGCCGCGGGCCAGACCCGAGTAGATGTGGGTGTGGCAGTTGATAAGTCCGGGCATGATGAGGTTGCCCTGGGCGTCGACGTACTCGGCATCCGGGTACTTGGCCTTGAGCTCGCACTCGGGGCCCACTTCGACGATCGTATCTCCGTCAATGGCGACCGCACCGTTTGGAATGAACGGGGTCTGAGCGTTGCGAGTAAAGACGGAACCGTTAGCGACCAGAAGCATGGATGCTCCCTTCAACATCAGGGGCGGGGTTTGACACCTCTGACATAGCGGAGTGCGAAGCGCCGGCCTACACCGGAAACGGGCCCTCTCCCGTCAACGCTTCACCAAAGGGACAAACCCTTTGAAGTGCGGCTTGACGCCGCATGACGTCGGCGGACGAGGCGATGCGTCCGCCGACGAATAGCACCGAATTGGTTACTTCTTGCTCTCGGGCAAGACCAGATCCACGGCAGCGTCCTTGGCAGCATCGATGTGCTGAGCCACGACCGGCGTCTGCGGAAGGATCAGGTTAAGGACAATGGCCATGATGGCGGTGGGGGTTACGGCATTGGAGCCGATGACGGTGGACACCCAGGCGGGCATACCCTCGCCGGCAAGGCAGCCGCTGGCCATCCAGATACCCAGGCCAAAGACGACGGAGGTACCGACGATGGTGGTAGTGCGCTGCGTGAGGCCCTCGCGGGTGAACATGCGCACGCCGTTCATGGTGATGGTGCCAAAGACGCCGACGGTCGCGCCGCCGATGACGGGCTGCGGGATAGCGGAAAGGACGGCAGAGAGCTGCGGGAACAGACCGGCGATGGCAAAGACGGCCGCGATGATCACAAAGACCCACTTGTTGACGACCTTGTTGGAGCAGATGATGCCCACGTTCTGGCCAAGGGCGCTGGTGGGAAGACCGCCCAGCAGGCCGCCGACCATAGAGGTGAGGCCCTGGGACACGATAGCGCCGGAGAGCTCGCGCTCGGTGGGCATACGGTCGATGGAGCCCAGGCAGGCGGCGGAGACGTCACCGATAACCTGGATGGCAACCATGGGGAACACGACGGCGAGGGTAATGCAGACCTCGGGATCAAACTCGAGCGCGTAAGGCATGAGCTTGGGAAGGGCGAAGACCTGAGCGGTGGCGACGCTGGAGAAGTCGATCATGCCAAAGGGGATGGAGACGATCATGCCAACGATCATGCCAAAGAACACGGATCCCAGCTTGAGCGTGCCCTTGCCAAAGTTGGCGAGCGCAAAGACCACGGCGAAGGTGATAAGAGCGACGCACCAGGCCTGCGGGGTGCCCCACAGCGGCGTACCCATACCGCCGGCCATATAC
>DYAA01000026.1 GCA_019419405.1 Collinsella sp.
GCCTTGGCCTTCTCCTCGGCGTCCTTCTTCTCCTTGAGCACGGTCTCCTGTGCGGCGATCTGGTCGAGCAACGAACGGAAGCGCGAACCGGAGTCGGAAGCGGGGACGGCGCGGCGCTGGGCCTCGCGGGCAGCCTCCTCCTTCTCGCGGGCAAGGCGCTCCTGCTCGGCCTTCTTCTTGGCCTCGGCCTCGGCGCGGGCGGCCTCCTCGGCAGCCTGGGCGGCGGCGAACTGGCGGCGCTCCTCCTCGCGTGCCTTCTCGGCGGCGATGCGCTCACGCTCGGCCTCGGCAGCGGGCGCTGCCTCCTCGGCGGCGGCTGCCTCCTCCTCGGCCTGCTTGGCGGCCTCGACTTCCTTGGCGCGGGCCTCGATCACCGAGGCGAGCTGCTTGCGGACCATGGCGACGTAAGCGTCCTCCAGAGCGGAGGAAGCGGACTTAGCGGGAATCTTCATTTCGGCGAGATGACCCATCAGTTCCTTGGAGGTCATGCCGAACTCTTTGGCCAGGGTGGACACACGGACTTTTGCCATATGACTTCACCTACCCTTTCTGGCACCTTGGGTGCCTAGAGACTGAACGAGCGTGGGAGATGCGCCGGGACCTGCCCGGCGCGACCGCGCGCTAGATCAGGTCCTCCGCATCATCGAAGGCGTCGGTGTCGTGGACACCGCAGAAACGGGAGCCGGGGCGGGCCTGGTTGCGGCACTGAATGCCGTCCTCGGACACGTACTCGCAGCGACGGACGTCGTCGTCCTCGTCACCGATCAGGTCGGCGGCGGGCTCCTCGTGAACGGGGACGTTCTTGAGGATGTCGGCGGCAAGGGTCTCGGACTTGATGTCGATGTGCCAGCCGGTCAGGCGAGCGGCGAGGCGGGCGTTCTGGCCCTCCTTGCCGATTGCGAGCGAAAGCTGGTCGTCGGGCACGATGACGCCGGCGTAGGCCTTCTCCTCGTCGATGAGGACGCGGGTGACCTTGGCGGGCGACAGGGCGTTGGCGACGTAGACGGCCGGATCGGCATCCCACAGGATGACGTCGACGCGCTCGCCGCGGAGCTCGCCCACGACGGCGCGAACGCGGCTGCCCTTGGGGCCGACGCAGGCGCCCACGGGATCCAGGCGGTCGTCGAGCGAGTGGACGGCGACCTTGGAGCGCTGGCCGGGCTCGCGGGCAATCGACTTAATCTGGACGGTGCCCTCATAGATCTCGGGCACCTCCTGCTCAAACAGACGACGCATGAGCTCGGGGTGGGTGCGGGAGATGACGATCGGCGGACGGCTGTGCTCGCCGCGAACCGGCTGCAGGTTGGAGTTGGGATCGCGGACGTCGATGATCACGGCCTTGATGTGCTGGTTGTGCAGATAGCGCTCGCCCATCGGACGCTCGTTGCGCTCGTTCTCGTAACGGCGCTGGTCAAAATGCGGCAGCTCGGCCTCGACGCCATCGCGGATCTTGACGATCGTGAAGTCGGGCGTGGACTGCAGCACGGTACCGCTGATGAGGTCACCGATACGACCGGAGAACTCCTCGTAGATCTGCTCGCGGGCGGAGTTACGCACGATGGCGTTGATCTCGGCCTTGGCGTGCTGGGCGGCGATGCGGCTCGGGTTCTTGGGGGTGACGTCGATCTCCTCGAACTCGGTGAAGTTGCCCTCCTCGTCCATGGAATCGTCGATCGGCTCCAGACGGTAAACGTAGATCTTGCCGGTGGTGCGGTCGATGGTCACCTTGGCGCCCCACTCAAGATGCAAGATCTCGGCATAGCTCTTGGCGAGCGACTGCTCCAGGCGGTCGATCAGGTAGAGCTGGTCGATGTGCCTCTCCTGGCAAAGCTCCATCAGGGCGGACATCATGTCGGATGCTGCCATGTTAGTTTCCTTCCTTCGCGGGCTTGAAGTCGTAGGTGGGCTTCAACTTGCACTTTTTAACATCAGGGAAATCGAGGGTGACGGACTCGCCGTCCTCGAGCTCGAGGGTCACGTTCGTCTCGGTCGCGGCGACAATCTTGCCGGAGTACTTGCGACGGCCCTCGGTGGCGGTGGAGGTGAGCTCGCAGTCCTCGCCCACAAAGCGGGCAAAGTCGCGCGGACGGCGCAGCGGGCGCGCCATACCCGGGCTCGACACCTCGAGCGTGTAGCTCGAAGAAATGGGGTCGAGCTCCTCGATCACGTCGCCGACCCACTTGGTATTGGCCGTGACGTCGTTGAGCGACAGGCTCTGACCCTCGGCACCCTCGATACGCACACGCACGCAGGGGGCCTTGGTGGCGCCCACGAGCTCAACGTCGACAATATCGACATCGTGCTGGGGAGCGACGGCCTCGAGCGCGTCGATGATCGCCTGCTCGGTCTTGGTCTTGACCATTGCGGCACCTCCATCCATACAAAAAAGAAGCGGGGCCGAAACCCCACTTCTTTCAATTACAACTTCATTTGCAAGCAAACTATACCAATACCTGCGAAAACGTGCAAGCGTCAAAGAAATTCGCAGGTCAGCGCGCCCACAGCTTCTCCACAAGAATAGGGCAATTAGGCGAGGACTCCTGTGCGGTGCTCCCCAAAAGCCCCAAAACGGGCCATGCGTCCCAGCGCGCCGACCGAATCGGGCCCTATGGGCATTCCATCCCTGGGCGCGCATCGGCCAGACTGCTCGTAAGGGACATTCTGGAACAGATAAGCCGTATTCACGCATAGACCGCACAACCTTCCGGATCCTCTACGGCAAGGAGACACCATGAAACGCCTAGGCACCCTCTGCGCGACCGCGCTCGTCGTCGCCGCCTGCTCGTTCGCTCTGGCGGGCTGCAGCAACGTCGATGGTAAAACCGGACCATGCAGGCCGGATCTCGGCAGCACCAAAGCCATCGAGAAAACGACGCCTTCGGAGCGTTTCGACAAAATAGACGAAGATATAGTCGACCCCCAGGGCTTAGGTCCCGACCCTCAAGAACAGTTCCCCATCGACCTTGAGGCAGACGAGAACGTCCATGTTACCTGCGTGGGCAAGGACACGGATGGCTACGGCGACGCCGTGTTGGTCTTTGCGGTGACAAACAACACCGATGCCGACATGATGTTTGGCGATGTTGATGCTTATGCCTACGTCAACGGTGTCGTCCGCGACGCGCGCATGCGCCAGCCCGTCGCCGCAGGCGAAGAAGCGACCGCGATGCTCACCTTTGTAGGCACCTTCGACGATCTGGACTTTGACGTGAACAACGACCTCAACGACATCTACCTCAACATCTGGATGTTCGAAGAGCAGACGGGCAACGTCTACTTTAGGGACCTGGTGCACATTCCGTAGCGGGTGGCGCTAGGCACCTGCCAAACAGGACACAAAGCGCAAAACGAGGAACGACCCAGCTGGATCGTCCCTCGTCTTTTATGCGTCAGTTATGCTCGCAGTGCTTACTTGACCACCAGGTTGACCAGCTTGCCAGGCACGCAGATGGCCTTGACGACCGTCTTGCCCTCGGTCCACTTGGCGACAGCGGCCTCGGCGGCAGCCCGCATCTCCTCGTTGGAGGCATCGCGAGCCACGTCGATGCGGCCACGGACCTTGCCGAGCACCTGGACGACGATCTGCACCGTGTCCTCGATGGACTCGGCCAGGTCGAACTCGGGCCAGGCGGCGGTGTAGGCGTTGCCCTCGCAGCCGAGGGCCTCGTGCCACAGTTCATCGGCCCAGAACGGGCAGATGGGCGCCAGGACGCTCACGATGTCCTTGGCCACGCCGTAGCACAGGGCCTTGTCGCGGTCAGTACCCTCGGTGGCGTTGAGGTAGGCGCTCGCCGCGTTGACGAGCTCCATGACGGCCGAGATGGCGGTATTGAACTGGCCGCGGTCGAAGTCCTCGGTGCACTTGGCGATGGTACGGTGACGCTCGCGATAGAGCTTCATCGCGACCTCGTCGAGCGCGGACTTGTCAAAGGCCACGCTGGCGTCGCCGGACTGGACGAGCTGCCAAACGATACGCCAGGCGCGCTTGATGAAGCGGTTGGCGCCCTCAACGGCCTTGGGATCCCAGTCGAAGTCCTTCTCGGGCGGGGCGATAAACAGGATCGCCAGACGCATGGTGTCGGCACCGTAGGGCTCGATGACCGAGCTCGGGGGCACGACGTTGCCCTTGGACTTGGACATGGTGTCGCCGTTCTCGTCCTTAACCATGCCCTGGCACAGCAGGTTGGTGAAGGGCTCGTCCACGCTCAGCAGACCCAGGTCTCGCAGGGCCTTGGTAAAGAAGCGGCTGTAGAGCAGGTGCAAAATGGCGTGCTCGATACCGCCGATGTAGTTATCGACGGGCATCCAACGGTCGGCGGCCTCGCGGGAGAAGGGCAGCTCGGTGTTGTGCGGGTCGGTGTAGCGCAGGTAATACCAGCTGGAGCAGGTGAAGGTGTCCATGGTATCGGTCTCGCGCTTGGCCGGACGGCCGCAGACCGGGCAGGTGGTCTCGTAGAACTCCTTGCACTCGGCGAGGGTCTCGCCGGCGCCCAGGTCAAGATTCTCGGGCAGCGTTACCGGCAGCTGATCCTCGGGCACGGGCACGATGCCGCAGTGCTCGCAGTGGATGGCCGGGATGGGGTTGCCCCAATAGCGCTGGCGGCTGATGAGCCAGTCGCGCAGACGGAACTCGACCTTGCGACGACCGCAGCCCATGGCCTCGAGGTCGGCCACGATGGCAGCCTCGCCCTCGGAGTGCTTGCCGCCGCGCATGCCGGTGTACTTGCCGGACTGGACGAGCGTGCCCTCGGCAGCGTGGGCGCAATCCCAGTCGACGGTCTCGGCATGGAAGGTATCGATGGTCTCACCGCTGGCCTCGACGGCAGCGCGGTCGTCATCGTCCAGGATAATCGGCACGATCGGCAGGTCGTACTTGCGGGCGAACTCAAAGTCGCGCTGGTCGCCGCAGGGAACGGCCATGACGGCGCCGGTGCCGTAGTCGGCAACGACATAATCGGCAACCCACACGGGGACCTTCTCGCCGTTCACGGGATTCACCACGTAACGGCCGGTAAAGGCACCGTGCTTCTCGAGGGTGCCCTGGGCACGCTCGACGGCAGAGATATGCTTGGAGTCCTCGACGATCTTGGTGACGGCCTCCTCGTACTCCGTGCCCTCGACGAGCTCGTGCAGACGAGCGTACTCGGGAGCCAGGACAAAGAAGGACACGCCAAAGAGGGTATCAGCACGCGTGGTGAAGACGGTGATCTTGCCCTCGTCGCCCTCGATGGGCTCGCCATCCTGGTCGCACAGGGTAAAGTCGACCTCGGCGCCCTCGGAGCGGCCGATCCAGTTGGCCTGCATCTGCTTGACGCGCTCGGGCCAGCCGGGGAGCTTCTCCAGGTCGTCGAGCAGCTCCTGAGAGTACTCGGTAATCTTGTAGTACCACTGCTCAAGGTCGCGCTTCTCGGGCTCGGTGCCGCAGCGCCAGCACTTGCCCTCGGTGACCTGCTCGTTGGCCAGAACGGTCTTGCAGTTGGGGCACCAGTTGACCGGGTTCTTCTTGCGGTAGACCAGACCCTTTTCCCACAGCTTCTCAAAGATCCACTGACCCCAGCGGTAGTAGTCGGGGCTGCAGGTCTTGACCATGCGATCCAGATCGTAGGAGAAGCCCATGCGCTTCATCGTGGCGAGCGCCTGGTCCATGTTCTTGTACGTCCAAGCGGCAGCCTGCGTATTGTGCTTGATGGCGGCGTTCTCGGCAGGCAGACCAAAGGCGTCAAAGCCGATGGGATGCAGCACGTCGTAGCCGCGCATGCGGGCCTGACGGGCCATGGCATCGCCAATGGTATAGTTGCGAGCGTGACCCATGTGCAGGTCGCCCGACGGATACGGGAACATCTCGAGCACGTACTTCTTGGGCTTACTGTCGTCGGTGTCGACGGCAAAGAGGTTGGAGTCCTCCCAGGCCTTCATCCACTTGGACTCAATGGCCTGCGCGTCGTAGGCAGGGATCTCGTCCTTATGATCTGTGCAATCGCACATATCAGCTCCTTTAATCTTAGCTGGGGTCGGTCGGCTAGGCTTTGCTCGCTGCTGCGGACAGTCCTGCTCGCACGAAGGCCACATTAAGTGGCCTTCGGCTCGTGCGGAACTTGCAGCGAGCAAAGCCTAGCCGCCCGACCCTAGGGTTAACTTGGATGATTCTAGCAAATACGACAAGCGAGATGCCTGCGACTTGCATGCATCTCGCTTTATCTAAATAACGTGGTTGTGAATCAACCACTATTTGTTATCCGCCCAAGCATGGACGGGTTTTCCAAGTGCCGCAGATTGCCGTGAAAGAGGAGCGACGCGTACTTTGGTACGCAAGCGACGGTTTGAACGGCAAGGTGCGGTGCTTGGGAAAGCCGCTTAGCGGTAGCTGACGCTTTGCTGGGAGTCCTTGACGACTACGTCGTGGGCGCCGCCTTCGACGATGGAGGTAGAGCTGACCAGCGTTAGGCGTGCCTTTTCCTGGAGCTCGGGGATCGAGAGGGCACCGCAGTTGCACATCGTGGACTTGACCTTGTAAAGCGTGCCGCCCACGCCGTCCTTGAGGGAACCGGCGTAGGGAACGTAGGAGTCAACGCCCTCGACGAAGCTGAGCTTCGCGGCGCCGCCCAGGTCGTAGCGCTGCCAGTTGCGGGCACGCGCAGAACCCTCGCCCCAGTACTCCTTCATGTACTGACCGTTGACGTTGACGCGCTCGGTCGGGCTCTCGTCAAAGCGGGCGAAGTAACGGCCCAGCATCATAAAGTCGGCACCCATGGCAAGGGCGAGCGTCATGTGGTAGTCGTAGACGATACCGCCGTCGGAGCACACGGGCACGTAGACGCCAGTCTCCTCGTAGTACTCGTCGCGAGCGCGGCAGACGTCGATCAGCGCGGTGGCCTGGCCACGACCGATACCCTTGGTCTCGCGGGTAATGCAGATGGAACCGCCGCCGATACCGACCTTGATGAAGTCGGCACCGCAGTCGGCCAGGAAGCGGAAGCCCTCAGCGTCGACGACGTTGCCGGCACCGACCTTGACGTCCTCGCCGTAGTTGGCGCGGATCCACTCGATGGTGCGCTTCTGCCATTCGCTGAAGCCCTCGGAAGAGTCGATGCACAGGACATCGGCACCAGCCTCGATGAGCAGCGGCACGCGCTCGGCATAATCGCGGGTATTGATACCGGCGCCGACCATGTAGCGCTTGTCGTTATCGAGCAGCTCGTTGGGGTTGGTCTTGTGGCTGTCGTAGTCCTTGCGGAAGACGATGCCCATGAGGTGATCGTTGTCGTCAACGATGGGCAGGGCGTTGAGCTTGTTATCCCAGATGACGTCGTTGGCAACCTTGAGGCTGATGTTCTTGTCGCCCACGATGAGCTGCTCGCGCGGGGTCATGAACTCGGAGACCTTCTTCTGGTGGTCATCGCGGCTGGGGCGATAGTCACGGCTGGTAACGATACCCAGGAGCTTGCCCTTGGGGGTGCCGTCGTCGGTGACCGGCATGGTGGAGTGGCCGGTCTTCTCCTTGAGCTCGATGACCTGCTCCATGGTCATGTCGGGGGTCAGCGTGGAATCAGACTGAACGAAGCCGGCCTTGTGATCCTTGACGGCCTTGACCATAGCGGCCTCGGACTCGGGGGTCTGGGAACCGTAGATGAAGGACAGGCCACCCTCGGTAGCGAGCGCGACACCCATGTCGACGCCCGAGACGGACTGCATGATGGCGGAAACCATGGGGATGTTCAGGGTGATTGCCAGCTTCTCACCGCGCTTAAAGCGGGTTAGCGGCGTCTTG
>DYAA01000027.1 GCA_019419405.1 Collinsella sp.
GCCACCCGCCGCTCAATCTGCTTTGCCTCCGCCATCGTGCGCGCGTACACGCAGCTCATCTGCTGCTCGCACGCTTTAATGTGGCCTGTAAGTCTTTGATTCGCCGTCGCGTTTGCCATGTCGCCTCCCAACTCTTGGAACGACGCCAACGTACCAGACGGTTTCATGCGAAGTCTGACCAAATGCTGTCCAGCAGCTGACCAAATGCTTGACGGTTTTGGACGTTTTAGGCCAATGCTCTATATCTGCAGGTAGAGCGATTGTCCAGAGGTCCCTGTCTCCACATTTTTATGCCTCAAAAGCCGTCGATTTCATTAAAAGAAAATATGCTGTGGCTCGAAACTACCTAGTTTGCGATGTAATCCGTATGCACTCGACGCGTGGTGCTGCCGCCTACGACGGCTGCAGAAAAATCGAGCGTGGAAAATCTCCCACTTTGGGCCTGTTCCTCGACCAAAAGTGGGAGATTATCCACACTCATTCAAAAAGCGTCCGATTATCCACGCTCGTGTGTCCAATTATCCACGCTCGTCACGCGGCGGCTACGGCAGCAGTCACGGCCACGGCCGCGGCCTAGTGCTCCTCGCCGGCGCGGGCCAGGTCGTAGGGCGTGGTCTGGTAGACGTAGTAGTTGAGCCAGTTGGTGTAGAACAGCTGAGCCTGGCTGCGCCAGACGTTGCGCGGCTCGGCAGTGGGGTCGTCGCCCGGGAAGTAATGCGCCGGCACCTCCGGGTTGAGTCCGCGCTTCACGTCGCGCTCGTACTCCAGGCGTAGCGTGTCGGTGTCGTACTCGGGGTGTCCAAAGACAAAGAAGCGGCGGCTGTCGGTCGACTTGACGATGTACAGGCCCACCTCGTCGGACACGGCCACGACCTCAAGCTGAGGCTCGGCCTCCACGTCCTCGCGGCGCACATCGGTGTTGCGCGAATGCACGGCATAGAAACGGTCGTCAAAGCCGCGAACCAGCGGGCTTTGCGGCTTCACCAGATGATGCTCGAACACGCCGCTCGCCTTGGCCGGCAGGTCGTGCTTCTGGATACCGTAATGATGGTAGAGCCCCGCCTGCGCGCCCCAACAAATGTGCAGCGTAGAGTGCACGTGCGTGGTGGACCAATCCATGATCTGGCAGAGCTCGGGCCAGTAGTCGACCTCCTCGAACGGCATCTGCTCCACCGGCGCGCCCGTGATGATCAGGCCGTCGTAGTGGATGTCGCGGATGTCGTCGAACGTGCGGTAAAACGTCTCCAGGTGGCCGGCGCTCACGTGCGTGGCCTCGTGCGTTTTGGTGCGCAGCAGGTCCACCTCCACCTGCAGCGGCGTGTTGGAGAGCTTGCGCATGATCTGCGTCTCGGTGGCGATCTTGGTGGGCATGAGGTTGAGAATGAGCACGCGCAGTGGACGGATGTCCTGGTGCAGCGCGCGGTACTCGGTCATGACAAAGATGTTCTCGCTCTCGAGCTGCGCGGCGGCAGGGAGGGCGTCGGGGATGCGAATGGGCATGGATGCTCCTTACGAGTCAGTTGCAGCTATGGTACAACGACCGGCCCCATCCGCGCGAGTGCATCGCCCAGCGATGCCGTCAGCGGCCCAAATCACTCCAAAAGTAGAGATTAAGGCATGTCCCAAAATCTACTGCACTTTAGCCTAGCAAAGTAACAGCAGAACGCTACAATGGTTCGACGCGAAAAACTCGGCCGAAAGGATACATATATGTACCAGACGCGTAAGATCGGTGTGGTCGGCCAGGGCCACGTAGGAGCACATGTCGCCAACAGCCTGCTCATGCAGGGCATTGCCGATGAGCTGTACCTGTGCGATATCAACGAGGCCAAGGTGACGTCCGAGGTTCAGGACCTGCGCGACTCCCTTTCGTTTGTCCCGTACAACACCAAGATCGTCAACTGCTACGACCACTACGAGGAGCTGGCCTGCTGCGACGTCATCGTCAACGCCGCCGGTAAGGTCGCGCTGGCCGCTGGCAACCGCGACGGCGAGCTGTTCTTTACCACCGATGCCGCCCGCACCTTTGCCAAGCGCATCGTCGACGCCGGCTTTGACGGCATCTTCGTGAGCATCTCCAACCCCTGCGACGTCGTGTGCACCGAGCTGTGGCATCTGACCGGCTACGATCCCAAAAAGATCATCGGCTCGGGCTGCGGCCTGGACTCCGCCCGCCTGCGCACCGAGATCTCCAAGAAGGTCGGCGTGAGCCCCAAGTCTATCGACGCCTACATGATCGGCGAGCACGGCTTTAGCCAGCTGGCCGCCTTTAAGGCCGCGACCATCGCCGGCAAGAGCCTCAACGAGCTTCAGGCCGAGGACCCCGACAAGTACGCCTTTGACCACATGGAGGTCGAGGAGCTCGCGCGCAAGGGCGGCTATGTGACCTACCAGGGCAAGCAGTGCACCGAGTACGCCGTCGCCAACTCCGCCGCGCGCGTCTGCGCCGCCGTGCTTCACAACGAGCACGCCGTGCTTTCGGCCTCCACGCTTATGACCGGCCAGTATGGCGAGGAGGGCATCTTTACTTCCCTGCCGTGTGTGATCGGTGCCGAGGGCGTCGAGGAGGTCTACACGCTCGACCTGTCCGAGTACGAGCTCGAGGGCTTTCACAAGAGCTGCCAGCACATCCGCGACAACATCGCCCAGCTCGACTGGTGGGACACCGAGGCCTACGACGCAAAGTAGGCCGCTGGCTGCCGCAACCTTGCCAATCTAAGCGCGATACTAAGTGGGCCGCGCCGGAAATCCCCGGCGCGGCCCACTTTTTTGACTCACGCAGTGCCCTTGCGAATCGAAGGTGAATGGTTTTCCCGTTACCTAGTACTGCTCGATGCCCATGTAGCGACGAACCTCGGGGCTGTGGTCGAACACCTTGCCGCGGGCGGCGCGCAGCTCGCAGCTCATCGCGTAGAAGAAGATCGGCTCCAGGAACGAACGCACGCTGGCAGGCACTTCGCCCACGCCGTACTCAAGCGCGTCGAGCACCATGACCGTATCGGTGTGCGTGTTGAGGAACGCAAGCGCGCGCTCCTCCATGGGGCGGCACTCGCCCGATCCGAGCTGCACAAAGTAGAACACGCCGGGCTCGGTGGCCTCAAACGGGCCGTGGAAATACTCGCCGGAGTGGATGTAACAGCAGTGCTGCCACTGCATCTCCATGAGCGAGCAGATGGCCATGGCGTAGGTCTGGCTAAAGTTGGGGCCGGAGCCGAGGATATAGAAGAACTTGTGGTGCTGGCAGAGCTCGGCAAAGCGATCGCCCAGCTCGGCGTTGACCTTCTCGCGGGCAGCGGGCAGCAGCGCATCCATCTGCTTAAGGCCGGCGTACATGTCGGCAAGCGCCTCGTAACCCTCCTGCTGGTCGAGCAGCTCGGCGGCGATCAGAGCGCCGATACCCTGCGGGACCTCGGCCTGCGGCACGCCTTCGCCCCACGGATAGACCCAGGTGGTCCACTTGCCGTTATCGATCTTGGAGCCCTCGCAGTCGGTGAGGGCAACGACCTCGGCACCGGCTGCCAGCGCCATCT
>DYAA01000028.1 GCA_019419405.1 Collinsella sp.
TTCATGGAAGAGATGGAAGTCAATCACGTCGACGACATCCACGAGAAGCTGACCGATATGGTGGGCGATCGCGTCAAGGTTAAGGCCAACATGGGCCGTACCCGCGTCATCGAGCGCATGGGCACCATCAAGAGCGTCCACCCCGCTGTCTTTATCGTTGAGGTTGACGAGCGTCGCGGCCGCAAATCGCGTCAGTCCTACCAGTACATCGATGTCCTTACCGGCCAGGTCGAACTGTTCGACCCCGAGAGCGGCGAACATATCTTTACCCCGCTCGGCAACCAGCTCGAGGAGCACTAACGGTGACCGATCGGTCCCTCATCCTTACCGCGCCGGCAAAGATTAACCTCTATCTGGGGGTTCATACCGAGCGCGACGCCCGCGGCTATCACAGGGTCGATTCCCTGATGGCAGCCGTCGGTCTAGCCGATGCCGTGACGGTCACGCCGGCGCAGGCGTTGACCGTCCAGACGGTTCCGGCATCCGATTTTCCCATGCAAAAAAATACGGCCTATCGGGCGGCAATCGCTATGGCCGAGCGTTACGGTCGCGATGCCAACGTGTGCGTGACGATCGAAAAGCGTATCCCGCTGTGCGCCGGCCTGGGAGGCCCCTCGACGGATGCCGCCGCGGTCATCGTTGCCTTGGCCGAGCTGTGGGGTATCGACCGCGCCGACCCCGCGCTCGATGACATCGCTCGCGGTATCGGCGCCGACGTGCCGTTTTTTTTGCACACGAGTCCCGCATTCTACGTCGGCGGGGGAGATGTGCTGGCCTCTGAGTATCCTGTGCTTCCGGCGACACCTGTCGTATTGGTCAAACCGCACGAGACGAGCGTTTCAACGGTTGAAGCGTATCGACGATTTGATGAGAGCCCAGTGCCCGCGGACAAACCCGGTGCGATTGCTTCTGTCTTACGCGCCGGCGATGCCGAGGCGGCATATGCGCTCGTTCATAACAATCTGGGCGTCATATCCGCGCAGATGGAGCCGCGGATCCAGGCGGTTCTCGACTGGCTGCGCGCACAGGAGGGAACCGTCGCCGTGGACGTGTGCGGTTCGGGTGCCTGCTCGTTTGCCATTTGCGATACCGTCGCTGCAGCAGCCCATCTTGCGGGAGCTGCCCAGCAAAATGGCTGGTGGGCCTGCGCGACTGAGCTTATTCCCAACACGGTTCAAATCGACGCGCCAAAGAAATAAAAATTTCTCTAGCACACGGCGAAAATCTTTGTTACTATAGTCGAGCTAACGGGTTGTGGCTCAGTTTGGTAGAGCACTGCGTTCGGGACGCAGGGGTCGCTGGTTCAAATCCAGTCAACCCGACCAGAGCATGAGGAGGGACCGCTTCTTGCGGTCC
>DYAA01000029.1 GCA_019419405.1 Collinsella sp.
GACGACAATCTTATCGTCGGGCAGGTTATCGATATCGAAGGCATCGATGATATCGGCGTCATCGATGTTGAGGTAGCCCAGCTCACGCGCCACGCGGGTGTTCGTGAGCATGGAGCGACCGGTCACAACGACCTTACGGCCGCACTTGCGGGCGGCATCGCAGATCTGCTGCAGACGATGGATGTGGCTCGAGAACGACGCGACGAACACGCGACCCGGGGCGTTCTTGATGGCGTGCAACAGGTTGGGACCAACCTCGGCCTCGGACTTGGTAAAGCCGGGAACCGTGGCATTGGTGGAGTCGGAAAGCAGCAGGTCGATGCCCTGCTTGGCAAAGCGGCTGATAGCGGCATAGTCGGGCGTAACGCCATCGATGGGCGTCTGGTCGAGCTTAAAGTCGCCGGTGTGCATAACGGTGCCCTGATTGGTGCGGATGAACACGCCCAGAGCGCCGGGGATGGAGTGCGTCATCGAGAAGAAGTCGAGCGAGATGCCGCCGAGGTTGACATGGCTGCCGCCCTTGACCTCGCGGAACTTGGGTGCGCGGATGCGGAACTCAGAAAGCTTGCCCTCGATAAAGCCAAGCGTCAGCTTGCTCGAGAAGATGGGCACCTTGTTGTTGAGGTCCTGCAGCAGGTACGGAAGCGAACCGGTGTGGTCCTCGTGGCCGTGAGTAACGATGATACCGCGGAGCTTCTCCTCGTTCTCCAGAACATAGGTGTAGTCGGGAAGCACCAGGTCGATACCGGGCTGGGAGTCATCCGGGAACATAAGACCGGCGTCGACGAGCACCATGTCGTCGCCGCACTCGAAGACCGTCATGTTCTTGCCGATGCCGTCAAGGCCGCCGAGCGGAATGATCTTCAAGGGAGATGATTTTTTAGCTGCCATAGGTTCGTGTGGTTTCCTTTCTTCGAAACGGGTCTGGAACAACCGACGGGGCGCTTCTGGCAAACCGACCGTCGGGAACGTACAAACATGCATCGCAGAGTCGATGCAATAACTACAGTATGATACCCATTTGCACAACAACAGACCACCCATGCATCAAAGCCCCATCTGAACTGGTCTATCCCGCCGGTTTCCCGTGGGGCGGGCACTGATGAAGTTTCCTGCTCTACAG
>DYAA01000003.1 GCA_019419405.1 Collinsella sp.
CAGGCATTTGAGACACTCGAGGCCCAGCGCAGCGCCGCTGGCACCAGATACGCCAACGACAATGCGACGGGGACGGACAGAAGACTCAGGCATGGCAACTCCTTGACTACTTGGTAGGGCTACGTACTAGAAAGCGAGCTCTGCTGCCCACTTATCTGTATCGATCTCCATGAACTGCGAGCGGATGAAGTTCTTCTTAAGGTTGAACGGGACCGTGCAGTCGAAGATGGCCTTGCAGGCGATGCCGTGCTCGCGGATCGAAGGATCGAACGCGGGGTCGTTGGACGGGTCGAGCACGTGGCAGTGGCAGCCGGGGATGGTGATGAGGTCCACGTCGGCCTGGAAGCGCGTGGTCATGGCCCACATCACGTCGCTCATGTCGAAGATGTCAACGTCTTCGTCAACCAGGATCACATGCTTGAGCTCGGAGAATGCCGAGAAGGCGAGCATGGCGGCGTTGCGCTGACGGCCCTCGTCATTTTTGCTCGACTTCTTGAACTGCATGATGGCAACGAACTTGCCGCCGCCGCAGGGGGCGGCGTGAACGTTGAGCAGGCGGCCCGGGATAGCGGTCTCGACCATCTTGTAGATGGAAGCCTCGGTGGGGATGCCCGCCATGGACACGTGCTCGTGCGAAGGGCCGATGCAGCTCTCCATGATGGGATTGACGCGCGTGGTGACGGCGGTGATCTTGATCACCGGGCAGACCTTGGCGCCACCGGTGTAGCCGGGGAACTCGGGCATGGCATAGCCGTGGCCGTTGACGTCCTCGTTGATGGCCTCGTCGTGCATGAGGTAGCCCTCGAGCACGTACTCGGCATTGGCGATGCACTTCTGCGGAACGGTAACGCAATCGGCAAGCTCGACGGCGTGGCCGCGCAGGGCGCCGGCGATCTGCAGCTCGTTGAAGCCGAGCGGCGTGGTGGGAGCCTCGAAGCCGCAGCACATGTACACGGCGGGGTCCAAGCCGATGGAGATGGAGATGGGCATGTCCTCGCCGCGCTGGCAGTACTCGTCAAAAAAGGCGCCAAGGTGACGGCTGCCCGGGGTGATCCACATGGCGAGCTTGTCCTTGTCGACGCAGGAGAAGCGGTGGATGGTCACGTCGGACTGGGAGCCGTCGGGGCTCGTGCCGTAGGCGAGGCCCATGGTGATGTAGGGGCCGCCGTCGACGGGCGTGTTGGTGGGAGCGGGGACGATCTTGCGCAGGTCAAAGCCCTCGTCGTTCGCCTTGTACACAACCTCCTGGCAGTCGATGTGCGCGCCCTCGGCGATCTGCTTGGGCGCGATCAGGTTCTCGAAGCGCTTGCCGATCTCGAGGCCCAGGTGCTCCTCGTCAAGGTCGAGCAGGGCGGCAACGCGCTTGCGGCTGGCAAGCATGCCGATGCAGACCTTGGCATCGTCAAAGCCCTTGACGTTGTTGAAGACCATCGCCGGACCCTCTTTGGTCGGACGCATAACGGTACCGCCGGCACCGACGTGGCGATAGACGCCCGAGACCTCGGCGTCCGGGTCGACCTGGGTGTCGGTCTCGAGCAGCTGGCCCGGCATCTCGCGCAAAAAGTCGAGTGCGGAGCGCAGGTCGTGGATCTGGGAAGCATCGGTAGTGGACATAGCGTGCTCCTTTCGGGAGAGTGCCCGGCGACGGGAGTGCCGCCGGGCTGGGTAACGTAGTGGGGCCGCAGCGCTTATAGATGGGGCGCTCGGGCACTTGCAGTTCAAGCAGTCGACTAATTGCAGCCAAGCACTCGACTGCTTACATCAGGCCAAAGAGGTGGAACCAGGCAGCCTCGACCAACACGACGATAAAGACGACCGCAGTGAGGGGAATGCCCATGCGCATGGCCTCTTTGGAGGTGTAGCCGCCGGCATCCTTGCCCTCGCCGATAAGGATCGGCAGGTTATGGAACGGCAGGATGTAGTGGATGTTGATGGACGTGAAGACGATGAGCGCCACGGCAAGCGGGCTTACGCTGGAGCCGGCCGCGAAGCTGATGAACGCCGGCACGCACACGCCGAGCACGGCCATGACCGAGCCCATGAACATGTGGATGATCATGGAGAGCGCGGCGACGAGCAGGGCGAACAGGAAGATGTTCTCGGGCACGGAGCTGGGAAGCACGACGTCGGCGATCCAGGCGTTCATACCGGTGGCACCGCCCACGGAGCCCACGGCCATGGCGGCCGTCAGGAACATGAGGGACTTGATGTCGACAGCATTCCAGCTGGCGGGGGTGAGGACCTCGCCGATGACGGGCATGGCGAGGCAGACGCCGATGGCCAGGGTGACCCAGCCGATGTAATCGCCCGAGACGGTGAGCCACAGCGCGATGGCGATGATAAGCCACACGATGGTGCGGATCTCCTTGACGGAGAGCTTGCCGAGCGCAGCCTGCTTGGCCACGATCTGCTCGCGATCGTAGACGAGCTCCTTGCTGGGCTTAAAGAGGAAGAGGCCCAGGAACAGGGTGCACAGCAGCGCGACCAGCATGGGCACGCTCATGTACAGGAACCAGTCGACGAAGGACGGGCTCATGCCGCCGGCCTCGGCGCTGTACTGCGCAACGAGCGGGTTGAGCGTGGAATCGCCCGTCAGGAAGAACATGGAGCCCGGGGCGGCAGCGGCAAACACGAGGAAGCCGAGCTTGCCGCGGTCGTCGTCACCGTAGCCGGCGGACTCGGCGATGACCGAGACGACGGCGAGGATGAGGAAGGCGCGGGGGAACGGATGCGGGATCAGCAGCGACAGCACAAAGGTGAGCGCGAAGATCGAGATGATGAGCGACTTGGCGTCGCGCACGAACTTGAGCATGAACGCATAGGCGATGCGCTCGCCCAGGCCCGACTCCTTGACTGCACTGGCGATGAGGTAGGCGCCGATGACGAGCCACATGGTGGCTTTGGTCCACGAGCTAAACGTGGAGGCGACCGTCGCCGAGATGCTCGCGGCGCCCGTGTCGTCCACGCACACCTTAAACAGAACGAGCAGCGCGCAGTAGAGCAGGCCCACAAAGCCCGGCTGTGCCACGCCACATGCCCAGAACACCACCGTGGCGAGCGTCAGTGCCAGACAGGTCTGACCGCCGACCGTAAGCTCGACCGTCGAGCTCAGCTCCGCCAAAGGAAGAAACTTCACTAGCAAAAAGACAACGATACCCAGCACAAAGCCAATTTCGCGCTTGGTGATCTTAAACGCCTTCTTTTCCGCTTCCATCTCCCCACCTTTCTTGTTGGGGGCGCTCCGGATTCGCAGCCACGTTGCCACTTAAAAAGGGGCGCCCGTTATCGGACACCCCTTACGTTGCGCTGTGTTGTTGCAATACAGTCAAGCGGATTTTTTGGATGAGGAGCGATCCTCTGGGCAAAAACCGTCACAACATTCGACGCTTTTCCTCGATTTCGAGATTTTCATCGAATGTTGTGACGGTTTGGATATGGCAAAGGGACTGTACCTTTGTTACATAGCGAGGGCCGTACGGATGGATGGGTCGCTGAGAGCCTCGCGGAGCCAGGGGGCCAGCTGCTCGGGGTGACCCTGCAGGTAGCCTTTAAGCTCGGACGGGGCCACGCGGCGCACTTCCGAGATCTCCTCTTGGTTGATATGCAGCTCGCCCGGCTCAACATGGGCAAGGTAGACCTCGCACCATTCGCACTCGCAGCGGTCGTCGCCGTGGTCCTCGCGGTACACCACGTGTCCGAGGTGCTTGAGCTGATCGGGCTCGCGCGTGATGCCAAGCTCTTCGTTGATGCGACGTGCCGTGGCGGCCGCGACGTCTTCCCCGGGGAGCGGATGGCCGGCACAGCCATCGGCCAGCACCCCGCCCCACAGGCGTTTGAGCGGACTGCGACGACAGAGCAGCAGGCGCGCGTCTTCGCCCTGGCCCTCGACCAGAAGCGTCAGAAATGCCTGATGCAGGATTCCCTCGCCGGTATGGGCCTCGATGCGGTCGACGGGGCCAAGCGCCTCGCCGGTCGCGGCATCGACCGCCACGACCTCGGCGCCTGCGCCGCCCTCATCCCAGCCGGCGCGCAGAATGCGGGCTGCGGCCTCCTCGAGCGCGGCGATGAGTTCCTTGGTGGTATCGAGCATGCGCCGCAAGTCGTCCGCGGTCGCGTTCTCCACATGAAAACCCGTGCTTGCAACTACCGGCACGCCAAAGCGCGTGGCCAGCGCCGCCGCAATATCGTGCGCCGGAATTTCGTCTCGATGGCACGGAACGGCCAGGATGCTCACCGTCGCCGTACGGCCGGGCTCGGGGCGAGGAATGGCCTGCGCCGTGGCGCCCAGGTGCGCAAACTCCGGCGAGCAGGCGTACACCGCCATGCCTCGCGGCGTCACCGTCAACTGGGCCTCGAGCGCAAACTTGCCCTCGCCCACTACAACCTTTGTCGTGTGCATACCCATGGGATCTCCTGTCGCCCGCAATGTACCTGAGACCATCTTCGCCTGTATTGCGACTATACAGGCAAGCGCAGCCTGCGACAAAGGAGGCAGGCACCTGACACATTCTGTTAGAGTTGCAGGGATTGAATCCCGCTTATTCATGCGACATTGGAGTGACAACCTTGACCGCCGCAACCACGCCTAAAAGTAAGTCAACCGCCGCCGCGCTCTCCCCCGCGCGCACCAGGCTCTGCCTGGCGCTGCTCGTGCTGCTGGGATTCTCGCTCGGCTGCTCCGAGTTCGTGGTCATCGGCATCGAAAGTGACTTGGCGACGGAACTCGGCATATCGCTTGCCGCTGCGGGCCAGCTCATCAGCGTTTTTGCACTGGTCTACGCCATCGCGACGCCGGTGCTTGCGCTCAGCACGGGGCGCTTCCGTCGTTACCAGCTGCTCGTGTGCTACAGCATTATCTTTGTGCTCGGCAATCTGGTCATGGCGTTGGCGCCCAACTTCCAGGTACTGTTTATCTCGCGCATTGTCCTGGGATCCGTCTCGGGCGCACTGCTCGCCGTGGGCGTGACGTACATCCCCGAGCTGCTGTCCCCGCAGCAAACTTCGCTTGCCATCTCGGTCGTGTACGGCGCGTTTTCCGTGGCGATGGTCTTTGTGACCTCGATTGGCAAGTTTGTGGCCGACACGCTCGACTGGCACGTGGCCATGTACGGTACGCTGACCTTTGCCGTTTTGATCTGCGGAGCGCTCGTGGCGTTTATGCCGCGCGCCGGACAGACCGACGAACCCGCTACCTTCCGCGAGCAGGCGGGTCTGCTACGCGAACCGAGCATCATCACCGGCATGCTTATCTTTTTGTTTGGCGTGGGCTCGGTCTATGTATTCTACGGCTACGTTACGCCTTATCTTGAGCAGGCGCTGGGTATGGGCACTGTTCAGGCGAGCACCACGCTTATGGCCTACGGCGTGTTCTGCCTGATCTCGAACATCCTGGGCGGATGGATCGACGCACGTTTTGGCATGAAGGCACTGCTTGTGACGTTTGTGCTGCAGGCTGCGGCGTTGCTCGGGCTGTTTGCCGTGGGCGGCACCATGCCGCTCGCGCTGGTCTTTGTCTTTAGCTTGGCGCTGCTCATGTACCTGTTCTCAGTCTCGTGCATCACACACTTTATGAACGTGGCACGCAGCCGCCATCCCAAATCGATGGTACTCGCGAGCTCGGTAGAACCCATGGCGTTTAACGTCGGCATTTCGTTTGGCACCGCAGTGGGCGGCGCCGTGGTGAGCAGCGTTGGCATTGCCTACGTTGGCGCGGTTGGTGCCGCGTTCTCGCTTGTGGCCTGGGCGCTTACGCTGGTGACGATTAAGCTGGCTCGCTGGGAGCGCAAGCGGGCGAGGGCGTAAGCGCAGATGCGATACTCGAGCTCGATGATGGCGATCGAAAGGAAACCGCATATGCAACGTGTACTGTTTATCTGCCATGGGAACATCTGCCGCTCGACGATGGCTGAGTCGGTGTTTACCGAGCTCGTGCGCCGCGCTGGGCGCGAGGCGGAGTTTGTCATCGATTCCGCAGCGACCTCAACTGAGGAGATTGGCAACCCGCCGCACCACGGTACCGTTGCCAAGCTACGCGAGGCCGGAATTCCCATCGTCGCACATCGCGCACGTCAGGTGCGTCGCGCGGAGTATGGCGACTGGGATCGCATTGTCTATATGGATGCCGAGAACGCGCGCAGCCTGCGTCGCATCTTTGGCGACGACCCCGACGGCAAGATTTCGCGCTTGCTCGATTGGACCGAGCGCCCCGGCGACGTGGCCGATCCCTGGTACACCGGCAATTTCGATGCCACCTACCGCGATGTGCTCGACGGTTGCACCGCTATGCTCGAGCAACTGTAGGAAAGCGAGGTCGCAGGCCACGCCTTCGGCGCGAAACGAGCGTGGATAATCTCCCGCATGAAAAATGAGCGTGGATTTTCTCCCACTTTGAGCATTCAAGTGCGCTCTAAACGGGAGAAAATCCACGCTCACCTATTCGTCGACGATCTCGGCAAGCCAGACGTTGAGGGTGTCGACCTCGGGGCAGCAGAACTTTGCCGTACCGGGCTCGTTTCCAGGCACGGTTCCGCCGTAGCGCAGGATATCGATATAGGGAAAGCCCACGTGGCAGGCCATGGAGCACATCTTGCCGCGGTCTCGGTCAAAGTCAAAGACGTCGCCCGGCTTATGACCGTGGTGGCAGCGGCACGTCCCCAGCTGGTCCACGCAGCTCACGCGGATACGCGGCCGCTTGCCACGCGGCGCGCCGAGCGGCCCGTTCTCGCCCGCAGGCTTGACGCCGCCCTCGCCAGCATTACTCATGGTCAATCACATCCAGGCAGGCCTCGATGGGCAGGCCGGCAGACTTATCCTCCTGCGCAGCATTGCGCTCGATAAGCTCGGCCACCACGCGCATGGCATCGGCCGTGGCGCGCTGAAGCGTCCAACCGCTCATCACGCGACCCATAAGCACGGCCGAGAACGTATCGCCCGTACCCGGGAAGTACACCGGGATCAGCTCGAAGGGGATCGTGAAGTACTCCCCCGCCACATGGTCGTAACCGATAACCGCGTTCGTGCCATTGACCACGGCGCTCGTAATGACCACCGACTTGGCACCCAGCTCGCGCACGGCGTCCACAAGGGCGCGGGCCTCATCGGGCGTGATCTGCTCTGCAATAGGCGTATCGGCGAGCAGACAGGCCTCGGTGTAGTTGGGCACCGCGTAGTCTGCGCACTCCAGCAGGTGCCGCATGAGGCCAATCGTGGACTCGGGCACGCCGGCATAGAGCTTGCCGTTGTCACCCATGATGGGATCGACGAACACCTTGGTGCCCTTTTGCGCACGGCGGTGGCAAAAGTCCGAGATGATGCGCGTCTCTTCCTCGGTCACGATAAAGCCGGTCGAGATGGCGTCGAACTCAAAGCCGAGCTCCTCCCAGATAGCGAGGCTTTGGCGCACGTACTCGGTGGTGTCGTGGATGTAGAACTTGGGGTAGTTGAGCGTGTCGGAAACGAGCGCCGTCGGCAAGTTATGGATACGGTAGCCCATGTGCGACAGTACCGGCAGCATGGCGGAAAGCGCGACCTTGCCGTAGCCGCACATATCGTTGATCAGCAGCAGCTGAGTGTTCTTCATGAGGGTCTCCCTTGTTTCGGGCGCGGCGCGGCAGCGCCACAGTGCGACTAAGTGTAGCGCAGGGGGCATTGCGAGCGGGCGGTGGCGCCGTGGAGGTCAAATTGTTGCGGAAAGGTTTCGGAAATGGGGGCTGTTTGCTCCATAGCGGCCTAGTTGATGCTACTCATATAGCGCCATTTCAAAACTATGCCTATTTACTACGTTTAACCGCCCGCCTCCAACCACAGCGAATTTCTCTCCAACAAAACCGCAGGTAGATAGCTTGCGTTTTTTCAGAAACAGCTGTTGTGGTCAGCGATGCTGGATTCATCGTAGTAATTAGGCATAGTTTTTGGCAAGGCCGCTTCGAAAGGCATCATCGCAGCCCAAAACGATACCTTTTCCTTCGTCCCCAAGGGATCAGATTGCCGCTTAGGAGCGTTTGCAGCGTCGAGCGGTTACGGCGTTTGGTAAAACGCCGTAACCTACTTAACTCCGTACTGCTCGTAGTAGGCGTCGATAGCGGCCTTGAGCTCGTCATCGATGACGACCTT
>DYAA01000030.1 GCA_019419405.1 Collinsella sp.
CACCGGTATCGCCGATACGTTTCGCCTCCCCCTCACTTCGCTGCGCCCCATCCTCTGCCCCGTATCGGCAACGGTCGTCGGCGATCGGGCGGCACTCAAGACGTTGGATGGCCTGCGCGTCCGCGCCCGCTTGACGCTCGCCCGCAATCATAATGAGCTCTGGCACGAAGACGGTGAAGTCCTGTTTCGAACCTTCGGTATCTCGGGCGTCGCTGCCTTCAACCTCTCCCGTCGTATCCAGCGCGGCGATACGATCCTGCTCGACGTTTTCCCCGACCTCTCTAAAGACGAGTTGCTCGATATGCTTAACCGGCGCGTTGAGCTGCTCGGCGGCTTTTCGCCCCGCGATCCCCGTTGGCTCGACGGTATGCTTGCCCCGCAACTCTCCCGCGTCGTCTGCACAGCGTTCGAGCAGTGCCATCCAGGCTCCAACGATGTCATCCACCTGGTCTCGATCCTCAAGCACTTTAAGTTGCTCGTCGAAGGAACCGCCGAGGAGCGCTCGGCGCAGGTCACGCGTGGTGGCATATCTGTCAAGAGCATCTCAACACCCAGTCTACGCGCGCGCAGCGTTGTCGACGCCCCGCTTTACGTCTGCGGCGAAGCGCTCGACATCGACGCCGATTGCGGAGGCTTTAACCTTGCGTGGGCATGGCTCTCGGGCATTCGCGCTGCAAGCAGCCTGTAGCCGCGCAGTCTATAATCAAAAACGCATTCGGGCCGTCTGGGATACCGGACGGCCTCTTTCTTGCCTCTAAGGAGACCTCGATGATCGAAATCACCCAAGTCAACGCGTCGCTCGATGAAGCCGGCGATGAAAATGCCTGCCTCATTGTTGGCAAGCGAGTCGCCAAGCGCGTCCTACGTTGCAAGGACTCCGAGATCAAGTCCATCGAGCTCCACCGCAAGTCAATCGACGCTCGCAAAAAACGAGACGTCCATTTTATCCTGAGCTTTCGTGTTGAGCTGACCAGTCCCCACCTCGAGCGAGAGGCGGTCGACAGCGTTTCCGAACGTGACCGCTCGCACGTACGCGCGATAGATGGCGATGAGCCCTCATTCCCCTTCCCCGTTTCCGGCGCACCCAAAGAGCGCCCCGTCGTCATCGGTGCCGGATGCGCCGGCCTTTTCGCCGCACTCACCCTTGCCGAAGCAGGTCTTAAGCCCTTGCTCATCGAGCGCGGCGACCCGGCATTTCGCCGCTCGCATGCGATCGACCTCTTTCTAAAGGAGCGCATCCTCGACCCCGAGAGTAATATCCAGTTTGGTCTGGGCGGCGCGGGGACCTTCTCGGACGGCAAGCTCAATACAGGAACAAAAAATCCCGCCCATCGCCTTATCCTCGAAACCTTCGTCGAGGCGGGTGCGCCCCGCGATATTCTGTGGGATGCCAAGCCGCACATTGGCTCCGACATCCTTCCCACGGTTGTCACCGCTATATCCCAGCGCATCGAGCAGCTCGGAGGTGTCGTCCGTTATCGAACAAAGCTCGTCGACATTCACATCGACGCGTCTGGCGCCATTACCGGTATTGATGTCCAATCGTCCCAAGACGCCGCTTGCGAGCCAATCGAGACAAAGCACCTCATCCTCGCCTGCGGGCATTCTGCTCGCGATATTTTTGAGCTCCTTAAGGACCACAACGTGGCCCTCGCACAAAAGACCTTTGCCATGGGCGTTCGCATCGAGCATCCGCAGCGCGACATCGACCGAGCCCAATATGGAGCCTCGGCGGGACATCCAGCGCTCGGGGCGGCCCCTTACAAACTTGTTGCCCATCTTCCCAACGGCCGCAGCGTGTTCTCGTTTTGCATGTGCCCCGGCGGGCAGGTTGTCGCCGCCTCTTCCGAGCAGGGCCACCTGTGCGTCAACGGCGCCAGCCTCAATGCCCGCGACGGACGCAACGCAAACGCCGCCCTGCTCGTTAACGTCACGCCTGAGAACCTTCCCAACGATGACCCGCTCGCCGGCATCGAGCTCCAGCGCGCCTGCGAGGCGGCCGCCTATCGCCTGGGCGGTTCCAACTGGAACGCACCGGCACAACTCGTCGGAGATTTCCTCGCAGGACGCGCCAGCAAGGCGCCCGGAAAGGTAAAGCCCACCTATCCGCTCGGTGTGACCTGGACGGCAATTGACGAAGCCCTGCCGCAGCATATCGTCGAGTCGCTCCGCCTGGGACTTCCCCTACTCGGAAAAAAGCTACGAGGCTACGACCGTCCCGATGCCGTTCTTACCGGCGTGGAGACTCGTTCGAGCTCACCGGTCACTGTCACCCGAGACCGAACGTGCCATGCCGTGTCGACCCCGGGCCTCTACCCTTGTGGTGAGGGAGCTGGATATGCCGGCGGCATCATGAGCGCGGCCACCGACGGCATCCGTTGTGCCGAAGCCCTGATCGCAGACCTCTAACGCACGAATTCCAGCGCGCAAAAGACATAGGCCCCGAGCTCCACAGGGAACTCGGGGCCTGTTCGCTATTTCTTAAACCGTGCACCCTGGCGTTTTCTGCCCGATGCGAACGTGGAACCCTTGCGGGCCTGCGAACGTAAGCGCTCGATCGTCTCGTCCTCAGACGCACCCTCGAGCATCGCCCGAATCTGAACGACGGCATCGCGCAGGCGCGCCGCCTCCTCAAAGTCCATGGCGGCAGAAGCGTTACGCATATCCTCTTCCATGGTTTCGACAATCCGCACAAGCTCGTCATGCGGCAGTTCTTCCAACTGCTCCGCAAGTGTCTGCTCGGGCGCCACCGTTTCCGGCACGCCGCCCTCGCCCGACTCATCGGGCGTATAGAATGCACCATGGCCAAGAGAGTCGCCCTTCGAGCGTCCCTTGGAACCCACGGTTTTTTCGGCCTCGGCAATAAAACTTGAGATGTCGTTGATGGCCTTGCGCACCGTCTTGGGCACGATGCCATGCTCTTCGTTATATGCCATCTGAATCTCGCGACGGCGCTGCGTCTCTTCGATGGCCTCCTTCATCGAATCGGTCACAACGTCCGCATACATGATGACTTCGCCATCGGCGTTACGGGCCGCGCGGCCAATCGTCTGAATCAGCGAACGGCGGTTGCGCAAGAAGCCTTCCTTATCGGCATCGAGAATTGCCACCAGTGAGACCTCGGGGAGATCCAAGCCCTCGCGAAGCAGGTTGATGCCAACGAGGACATCGATCTTGCCCTCGCGCAGCGTTCGCAGGATCTCGACACGGTCCATTGTCGCCGTATCAGAGTGCATGTAATTGACCTTAATGCCCGCGTCGAGCAGATGGTCGGTCAGGTCCTCGGCCATGCGCTTGGTCAATGTGGTCACCAGCACGCGCTCCTTGCGGGCAACGCGCTCGCGAATCTCGTCCTCAAGATCGTCAATCTGCCCACGAACCGGACGCACATCGATCTTGGGATCGAGCAGACCGGTCGGACGAATAATCTGCTCAACGTCGTTCTGGCTAACCCGCAGCTCATAGTCGCCCGGTGTTGCCGAAACGTAGATGAACTGGGGAATCCTCGCCTCAAACTCATCGAAACGAAGCGGGCGGTTATCGAGCGCCGAGGGCAGGCGAAAACCGTGTTCCACCAGCGTCACCTTACGCGAGCGGTCACCTTCGTGCATGCCGCGAATCTGCGGCACCGTCACATGGCTCTCATCAATGATGCAGAGCATATCCTTGGGAAAGTAATCGATTAGGGTAAACGGCGGCTCACCCGGTTTGCGACCGTCCAGATGACGCGAGTAGTTCTCGATGCCGTTGCAAAAGCCCATCGTCTCGAGCATCTCAAGATCATAATCGGTGCGCTGCTGCAGACGCTGCGCCTCGAGCAACTTGTCGGTCGCCTTGAGCTCCGCCACGCGCTTCTCGCACTCTTCGCTGATCGATTTCAGAGCCGCCTTGACCTTCGGCTTCTCGGTCACGTAGTGCGATGCCGGCCATACGGGGATGGCCTCGTACTCACGAAGCATCTCACCGGTGACCTCATCGATCTCGGCAATCAGCTCGACCTCGTCGCCAAAGAACTCAAACCGCAACGGATGCTCGGCATAAGGCGGATACACGTCGACAACATCGCCGCGCACGCGGAACGTGCCGCGTGCCAGGTCATAGTCATTGCGATCATATTGAATGTCGATAAGTGCATGGATAAAGTCATCGCGCTCGAGCGGCACCTTCTTGTCGACGTTTGGAGCCAGACCCGCATAGTCCTCAGGAGAGCCAATGCCATAGATACACGAGACCGATGCGACAACGATCACATCGCGTCGAGAGAGCAGTGACGCGGTCGCCTGATGGCGCAGCATCTCGACCTCTTCGTTAATCGAGGAGTCTTTCTCGATATATGTATCGCTTTGCGGCACATACGCCTCGGGCTGATAGTAGTCGTAGTACGAGACGAAGTAGACCACAGCGTTGTTGGGAAAGAACTCTTTGAGCTCGCTCGCAAGCTGAGCGGCGAGCGTTTTATTCGGAGCCATGACCAGCGTCGGCTTTCCCAGGGCCTCAATAGTCTTTGCCATCGTGAAGGTCTTGCCCGAACCAGTCACGCCCAGCAAAACCTGATAGCGGTCTCCGTCCCTCACGCCCTGCACAAGCGACTCAATGGCCTTAGGCTGGGAACCGGCAGGCTCATAGGGAGACACGACCTTAAACGGCACGTCAGAGCCTTCAACGCCAAAGCGCTTAAGTTCACCACCAACGCGTTCTACTTCAAATTCCGCCATGGATACTCCTAACTCATACATCTGCAGTATACGCAGGCGGCAGGCATAGTCCTATACGAACCGATCGGGATAGATGGTCTTGTAGCGAGCCCAGGCATTATTGACACGAATCAGATACGCCTGCGTCTCGGGAAAGGTGATTGCATTATGAAGCGACATACCCTGCTGCGCCCATCCGTCGACATTGCCCATACCGGCGTTATAGGCAGCAATGGCACTGTCAGTCGACCCGTTAAAATACGCTAGAAGATACGAGAGATACGCACAGCCAAACTCGATATTCGTAGCCGGATCGTTAAGGTTGTCGGCTGAATACTCGTTACCATCGACAAGACCCTTGGCAATCATATCGTGTGCAGTCTCGGGCATCAGCTGCATCAATCCCCGAGCGCCTTGATTCGACTCCGCCTCGGAATCCCAATTCGATTCCGACTTTATGACGGCACACACCAGATACGGATCAAGATTGTGCAAAATGCTCGATTGCTTTACGTACGCCTCGTAGTCAATTGGATACAAAGGCTTAAAAAAGGCGGCAGGGGCATTCGAGTAGACGAGCGAAATAAGGCCGAAGGCGAACACGACGGCAAGTGGCGCCACTCGATACCACGTAAGGAAACGTGTCTTAGGCATCGGCCTCCTCCTTATCCACTACATCCCCGAACCCATGGCGCGCAAGCCATGCGTCCAGTTGTTCATAGAGCGAGTTATCGCCTGCCGCATTATCGATTACCGTCGTAGCGAGATGGCAAAGCGAAGCCTCATCAGGTTGGCATGCAGAGCGCGCATCAAAATCAGAGGACTCCATACCACGATGGATGGCGCGCTCGCGACGAACTGCTAAAGGAGCGCTGATTACCAGAATTTCATCAGCCAGGCCAAAAGCATCCTCAAAACCAGTCGGGGCAGAAACCTCGACAACCGCAAAGGGATAACGGGGGGACGAAACCGTGCAGCAAACCGGATCAAGAATCCTCAGTGACAGCTGTTCGATGAGAACCGGATGAACGATGCCATTGAGCCGCGCAACTGTATCAGGAGAGGCGAAAGCTCGAGTAGCGAGGACATTGCGGCGAATGCCGCCCTCCTCGTCCAGAATGTCCCACCCAAATTCTTCCGCGAGGGCATTGACGATATCGGAGCCTGGCACATACAGCGATTTGGCAAGCTCATCCAGATCGATAAGCATGGCGCCATGAGATTCAAGATAGCGGCAGGCAGTCGACTTACCCGAAGCAATATTGCCCAAGACAAAAACGGTAAACATCAAGTCCTCCCTAACGCCAATGGGAGTTATTATCGCGCAAATACAAAAGAAGGACTCAAAATACAGCCAAACAGTAAGACAAGCTAAACGAAAGCGAGTTCTTGTATTACAACTATCTTTCAAACGCAAAAAAGGGGGAGGCCGCGAGGCCTCCCCCTTCTTCAAGTCTTGCGACGGCTCGGTGCCGTTCACCGGTCAGCGGCGCCCTGGCCTCCCACGGGCTGGCCCCGCAGTACTCTCGGCGCGATGGGGCTTAGCTTCCGGGTTCGGAACGGGACCGGGCGTGCCCCCCATGCTCTGGCCGCTGACCGGTGGGCGGCGCCCACCGTT
>DYAA01000031.1 GCA_019419405.1 Collinsella sp.
ATGCCAAGGTGCGCCTGGCCCAGACGAGCGAGCGTCTGCGTTCGCTGAAGGGCCGCGTGCCCGACCTGGAGCATCGTCTGGAGGGCATCGACCGCCGTATCCGCGGAACACGCCAGGCCTCGCGCTCTCTCGAGCTGCTGCGCCTGCGCGTCGATCCCATGCACGAGCGCTATTCGGCCCTGCTGGAGCGCGCGTCGGATTGGGCCGCGCGTCTGCGTGACCAGGCTTCGCTCGAGGAGGCGGACTCGGCCTCGCTTAAGAAGACCATCGAAGACGCCAAGGCCGAGGTTGCTCGTGCCAAGGAGCGGGTCGATGCCGCCACGGCGACGCAAAATGAGTTCAAGGTCTCCCGCGGCAAGCTCGAGGTGCAGGTAGAGGCGGCCATCAAGGCCATTACCGCCGATGGCACTACGGTGCTCGAGGAAGTGCTCATGCTTCCTGCGCCCACCGACCGCGATGCCGCCGAGCGCGAGCTCAACCAGCTCGTGCGCCAGATCAACAACCTGGGCCCTGTGAACCAGGTTGCCATGGAGGAGTACGAGCAGCTCAAGCGCCGCGCCGATTACATCGAGGAGCAGCTGGCCGATCTTGAGAGCGCACGCAAGGCGCTCACCAAGATCACGGCGGCCATCGACCGCAAGATGCGTAAGGCCTTCCTGGTGACCTTTGAGAAGGTCGATGCGAACTTCCGCGAGATCTTCGCCATGCTGTTCCCGGGTGGCCAGGCGCATCTGGAGATGACCGACCCCGAGCATCCTGCCGAGACGGGCATCGAGGTCGTGGCGCAGCCGCGCGGCAAGCGCATCACCAAGATGATGCTCATGTCGGGCGGCGAGAAGAGCCTGACGGCGCTCGCCTTGCTCTTTGCCGTGTATCGCACGCGTACGGTGCCGTTCTATGTGCTGGACGAGGTCGAGGCGGCACTCGACGACGCCAACCTGTCCAAGCTCATCGGCGCGCTCGATGTTTTGCGTTCCGATACGCAGCTCTTGGTTATCTCGCATCAGCGCCGTACTATGGAGGACGCTGACGTCCTCTACGGCGTCTCGATGCAAGCCGACGGCGTCAGCCGCGTCGTCTCGCAAAAACTTGATCGCGAAACCGGAAAGGTCGTGAATGCATAATGGGATTCTTCGATGCTCTCTCGCGCGGACTTGAGCGCAGCCGCGAGGCCCTCAACGAGGTCTTTTACTTTGGCGGCGAGGTCGATGAGGATTTTTGGGAGGATCTAGAGGACACCCTCGTCATGGGTGACATGGGCGCCGAGGTCGCGATTAAGGTGTCCGATGACCTGCGCGATACCGCGGCCAAGAAGAACCTCAAGACCGCTCCGCAACTCCGTCGCGCCCTGGCCGAGCAGCTCGAGCAGCATTTTGTGCCCGCCGAGCGCGATCCGTTCTCCGACACGCCGAGTTGCGTGCTGTTTGTGGGTATTAACGGTGCCGGCAAGACCACGACGGTCGGCAAGATCGCGAGCGCTATGGCTGCCCGCGGCAAGAACGTCGTGATCGGTTCGGCCGATACCTTCCGCGCCGCCGCCATCGAGCAGCTCGATGTGTGGGGCCAGCGCGCCGGCGTTCCCGTCATCAAGCGCGACCGCGGCTCCGATCCGGCGAGCGTGTGCTATGACGTGCTCGATGAGGCCGACAAGCGCGGCAGCGACCTGGTGCTTATCGACACTGCCGGCCGTCTGCACACGAGCCCCGAGCTCATGCGCGAGCTTGCCAAGGTGGTCAACGTGACGCGCAAGCGCGCCGCCAATATGGCCGCCGGTCCCATGCCGGTCTCGGTTGTCCTCGTGATCGATGCCGCGACGGGCCAAAACGGCCTGAACCAGGCGCTCGAGTTTAACGAGGCGCTGGGTCTGGACGGTATTATCATGACAAAGCTCGACGGCACGGCAAAGGGCGGTATCGCCATGGCCGTGGCCGAGAAGCTCAAGCTCCCAATCCTGCGCATCGGCGTGGGCGAGCAGGTCGATGACCTGCAGGAGTTCAATGCCAAAGATTTCTGCCGCGCCCTGGTGGGCGAGTCCAACTAAGGAGTAACCAGTGTTTGATTCCCTGAGCGATCGCCTCAACGACACATTTGACCGCCTGCGTGGCAAGGGTAAGCTGACCGAGGCCGACATTACCTCGGCCATGCGCGACATTCGCATGGCGCTGCTCGAGGCCGACGTCAACTTCAAGGTCGTCAAGGAGTTCGTCGCCAAGACCAAGGAGCGTTGCATGACCGCCGAGGTCATGGAGTCGCTGTCGCCGGCACAAAACGTCGTCAAGATCGTGCTCGACGAGCTCACCGAGATGCTCGGCTCCACCGAGAGCAAGCTCGTCTTTAGCAACCGCATTCCCAATGTCATCATGCTCGTGGGCCTGCAGGGTTCCGGTAAGACTACGGCGGCCGTTAAGCTGGCCTATCTGCTCAAGAAGCAGGGTCGCTCGCCGTTGCTCGCCGCGTGCGACGTCTACCGCCCCGCCGCTGCCGATCAGCTGGCCACGCTCGGTGGAGAGATCGGCGTTCCGGTCTTCCGCGGCGACGGCGAGCACCCGGTCGATATCGCCAAGGGTGCCATCCAGGAGGCAGTCGACCACCTGCGTGACGTGGTCATTGTCGATACCGCCGGCCGCCTGCAGATCGACGAGCAGATGATGCAGGAGGCCGTGGATATTAAGAAGGCCGTCAAGCCCGATCAGGTGCTGATGGTCGTCGATGCCATGACCGGCCAGGATATCGTCAACGTCGTCTCGACCTTCGCCGAGCGCACTGACTTTGACGGCGTGATCATCTCTAAGCTCGACGGCGATGCCCGTGGCGGCGGTGCGCTTTCCGTGCGCCAGGTGACCGGCAAGCCCATCAAGTTCGTGAGTATGGGCGAGAAACCCGATTCGCTGGAGCCGTTCTATCCCGATCGCATGGCCAAGCGCATTCTGGGTATGGGCGATGTTGTCGGCATCATCGAGAAAGCCCAGGAGGCGGCCGACGCTGAGCAGCTCGAGGCTGCCGAGCGTATGCTGCGCGAGGGCTTTACCATGAACGACATGCTCGACCAGATGAAGGCCGTCAAGAAGATGGGCGGTATGAAGGGCATCCTGGGTATGCTCCCCGGCGGCCAGCGCGCGCTCAACCAGATGGGCGGCAACCTGGACGAGGGCATCTTCGACAAGAACGAGGCCATCATCATGTCGATGACCAAGGAGGAGCGCCTGCGTCCCTCCATCATCAACGGCCAGCGCCGCGCCCGTATCGCCAAGGGCGCCGGCGTGACTCCCACCGAGGTCAATAGCCTTATGAAGCAGTGGGGCGAGATGAACAAGATGATGGGCCGCATGCGCTCGATGGCCAATCAGGCACAGGCTGGTGGCAAGAAGGGCAAGAAGGGTAAGAAGGGCAAAAAGATGCGCATGCCCAATATTCCCGGTCTGGATGCCATGGGTCTGGGCGGCATGGGCGGCCTGGGCGGCCTGGGAACGGGCGGTCCTAAGTCCGATATGGACCTGCTGCGCCAGATGGAAGCTCAGATGCGCAATAAGAAATAGCGACTGGTTGAGTCGTGTATGGCGAAGGCCGCCTGGATGGTACTCCAGGCGGCCTTCGCCGTTTGTTCGCTGGTTGTCACACACGTGGAAGCGTGCTTGCGCCAGGGCACGTGCCGCTAGTGGCAGCTGCAGCTCTCGTGCCTGTCGTGGTCGTGATGGCCGTGGCAGCCGCAGGAATCGCCGTGCTCATGGGCGTGCTCGTGGTCGTGGCCATGGCAGTCGCAGGTGACCTCGCCGGTCTGTGCGAGCCTGCCGGCAATGAGGGCCTCGACGCAGGCGTCGCAGCTGCCCTGGGCGCCCGCATAGACCGTGATGCCGGCTTGGGTGAGCGCGTTGATGGCACCGCCGCCGATGCCGCCGCAGATGAGCGTGTCGACGCCACCGTTGGCGAGCAGGCCCGCCAGGGCGCCGTGGCCGGTGCCGCCGGTGCCCACGACCTGCTCGTTGAGCACCTTGCCATCCTGGATGTCGTAGATCTTGAACTGTTCGCTGCGGCCAAAGTGCATAAAGATGTTGCCGTTGTCGTACGTCGTTGCCACCCTCATGGTGCCGACCCCCTTTGCTGGCCATGCGGCCGTCGTCGTGGTGATGGGGGAGTATGCGATATTGCCGCCTTCGATGACGATCGACCGTCCATTGACCAGCGCGTTTGCCACCTTGCGATGTGCGCGGCTGCAGATTGCCGCCACCGTGGCGCGGGCAATGCCCATGCACTGGGCGACTTCCTCCTGATTGAGGCCTTCCAGGTCGCATAGGCGCAGGACCTCGAGCTCGTCGACCGTCATGTCGATGGCATCTCCGCTGGCAAGGCCGTCGGGGGTAAAACCGCGATATTCGGGGATGATCCCTACGCGGCGTAGTTTCTCGCGTCTTCCTGCCATACACCCTCCAAATCTGACATATGTCAACAATAAGATAGCGCGCGAGCGGAACCGTGCAAGGCATTTTTGGCATATGTCCGAAAATGAGGGCTTATGTTTGGGCTGTGGGGTCGCGTGCGCCTGGGCTACAATGAATTTCGCTTATAGGCGACTGACAGGAGGGTCAATGAGCAAGGCTGATCAACAGTTTGTAACCATGTGCCGCGATATCTTGGACCATGGCACCACCACCGAGGGCCAAAAGGTCCGACCGGTGTGGGAGGACGGCACCCCTGCCTATACCATTAAAAACTTTGGCGTTACGGCTCGCTACGACCTGCGTGAGGAGTTTCCCGCGCTCACACTGCGTCGCACGGCGCTTAAGTCTGCCATGGACGAGATTCTGTGGATCTATCAAAAGAAGTCAAATAACGTCCACGACCTCAACAGCCATATTTGGGATGAGTGGGCCGACGAGACTGGTTCCATCGGCAAGGCCTACGGGTACCAGATTGGCCAGAAGAGCCATTATCCCGAGGGCGATTTCGACCAGATGGACCGTGTGCTGTACGACCTTAAGCACACGCCGTACAGCCGCCGCATTATGACGAACACCTATGTGTTTAGCGACCTGTCCGAGATGCACCTGTACCCGTGCGCGCACAGCGTGACCTATAACGTCACGCAGCGCCCGCAGGACGATAAGCCTACACTCAACATGATTCTCAACCAGCGCAGCCAGGACATTTTGGCCGCGAACAACTGGAACGTGTGCCAGTACGCCATTTTGCTGATGATGGTCGCGCAGTCGGTCGATATGATTCCCGGCGAGCTGCTGCATGTGATCGCCGACGCCCATATCTACGACCGTCATGTCGATATCGTCCGCGAGCTTATCGAGCGTCCGCAGTTTGCGGCGCCTAAGGTAACGCTTAACCCCGACGTGCACGATTTCTATGCGTTTACGACCGACGACCTGATTGTGGAGGGCTACGAGCACGGCCCGCAGGTCAAGAACATTCCCATTGCGGTGTAGGTGGCGCTCATGACGTGTAAGCTTTCTGCCATCGTTGCTGTGTGTGACGATTGGGGCATTGGGTGCGAGGGCGACATGGTGGTGTCCAATCGTGCTGACATGCGCCATTTTGTGGCGTGCACCAAAGGTTGCCCGGTCATTATGGGGCGCAAGACCCTGCTGAGTTTTCCCGGCGGGCGTCCGCTCAAGAACCGCCGCAATATCGTGCTTACCCGCGACGAGAGCTTTGCCCCCGAGGGCGTCGACGTGGTGCATAGTATCGACGAGGCGCTCGCCGCGGTTGCCGATGAGCCCGTTGCCTGGGTGATCGGTGGCGGCGAGGTGTATCGGCAGTTTTTGCCGTATTGCGCCGAGGCCGAGGTCACGCACAACCATTGCACTCATGCCGTGGACACGTACTTTCCCGATTTGGACGCCGATCCCGCGTGGGAGATTGCGTGGCGTGGCGGTGTTGCCACGATTGCCTCGGGCGAGGGCGACGAGGGTGTCGATTATGAGTTCGTGACGTATCGTCGCGTTGAGGCGTAAATCGCCTGGCGTGAACGGTATTATCGGGTTGATTGAATGTATGGGGCGGCGCTTAGCGTCGCCTCGTTTGGTATAGATGTGCTGTAAAGAAGGGTGCGGGCAGGCTGCTATGACTGATGCCGTTGAGGTTCTGCGAATTGATTCGCTCGAGGACGAGCGGCTCGATGCCTACGTGCGACTGACCGAGCGCGAGCTGCGCTGCGTGCTGGAGCCGCAAAAGGGCATCTTTATCGCCGAGAGTGCCAAGGTTATTGAGCGCGCGGTGCGTGCCGGATACGAGCCTGTGAGCTTTCTTTTGGGCGAACGCTGGCTCGACCAGATGATGCCGCTGTTTGAGCGCCTGGTTGTGCGCGAGGGCGCAGGTCCGGTTCCTGTGTTCGTGGCCTCCATGGAGCTCATGGAGCAGTTGACGGGCTTTAACGTGACGCGCGGTGCGCTCGCGGTGTTTCGTCGCCCGCGACAGATTCCGGTTGATGAGTTTTTGGGCGGCGTCGTAAAAGCTGCGGGGGAGCGTCCGGTGCGCGTGTGCGTGCTTGAGGGCATTGTCGACCATACCAATGTGGGCGCGATTTTCCGCTCGGCGGCGGCGTTGAATGTCGACGGTATTCTGGTGAGCCCTACGTGTTGTGATCCGCTATATCGTCGTTCTGCCCGTGTGAGCATGGGCACGGTGTTTCAGGTGCCGTGGACGCGTATTGGCAGCGAGGCGCGCGTATGGCCGCACGATGGCCTGGCTGCGCTGCACAATGCCAGGTTTTCCTGTGTCGCCATGGCGTTGACGGATGATTCCGTTTCGCTGGACGATCCCGTGCTGCAGGAGATTGATCGCCTGGCGATCTTTATGGGCACCGAGGGCGCCGGCCTGGGCGCCAAGACTATCGCGGGCTGTGACCGGGCCGTGCGCATTCCGATGGCGCACGGGGTTGATTCGCTTAACGTGGCTGCGGCGAGTGCCGTCGCCTTTTGGCAGCTGTGCCCGCACGTGAGCAACGAGTATCACTACCAGCCGGGGCTGTATCGCTAGGTAGATAGTTCGCACCGGGCTCTGATTCGGGGTGTTTCGGTCGACGCCGGTCGGTGCTAAGCTGGTATTGGCTTTGTCTTAATTTGCTGTTTTGTCGGTTGACGTGCACTTGTGGGGAGGGCGTGTGGCTAAGAAATCTACGTCTATCGATGTAACGCAGGGCGTCATTTGGCAGCAGCTGCTGTCGCTGTGCGTTCCCATCTTCTTTAGTTCGTTTTTTCAGCAGGCATACACGCTTATCGGTACCTATATCGTCGGTCAGTTTGGCGGCAAGCTCGCACTGGGTGGCATTCAAGCCACGATGGTGCTCACCGAGCTCTGCATTGGCTTTTGCGTTGGCGTCGGCGCCGGCTGCGCAGTCATTACTGGTCAGTATTTTGGCCAGCACGATGATGACCGGCTGAGCCGTTCGGTCCATACGGCCATGACGCTCGCGCTGGTGGGCGGTATCGTTTTCTCGATTCTTGGCATAGTGTTCGTTGAGCCCATGCTGGTGCTTATGAACACGCCGCATGAACTATTGGCCGAGGGCGCGGCCTATGCTCGTTGCTATTTTGCCGCCATGGTTGCGGCGCTGCTGCTCAATATGGGAACGGCACTGCTGCGCGCCGTGGGCGACACGCGCGGGCCTGCTGTGATCATCGCTTCCGGCTGCCTTGTTAATGCGGTGCTGGATGTCATCTTCGTTGCCGTGCTTCATATGGAGGCTCTGGGCTGCGGCATCGCGGTGGCGCTGACCATTTGCTCCAACGCCACGATGATCGTGATTCGTATGATGCACGCACCGGGTGCGTGGCGGCTTTCGCTGTCCAAGCTCGGCATTGATCCGGGCATTTGTAAGAGCATGATCTCGTGTGGTCTGCCGCTTGGCTTTCAGTCTGCTGCGTATTCGATTTCCAACGTTTTGATTCAGGTGTCGGTCAACTCGTTTGGCGCCGATGTCACCACGGCTTGGGGTCTTTCGGGCCGCCTGGATGGCATTGTCTGGATGGTTACCGAGGCGCTTGGCGTGTCGATCACCACGTTCTCGGCACAGAACTTTGGCGCGCGCAACTACGAGCGCATGCGAAAGGGCTACCATACGTCGCTCGTGCTGTCGTTTATGCTCATTGGTGGCCTGTCTGCCGTGCTGCTGGTGTTCTCGGGTCCTCTGTCGCGTCTGTTTGTCGACGATGCTTCGATTTCGGCGTACACCACGACGATCCTTCATTTTATCGCGCCGTTCTACGCGATCTTCTCGATTATCGAAAACGCGTCGGGCTCCATTCGCGGTGCCGGCGTTAGCTTGCAGCCCATGCTGCTCACGATTTTTGGCACTGTCGTGCTCAGGGTGATCTGGGTGTTTGCGATTATGCCGTTCGATCCGTCGCTTGAGCACCTGCTGCTGGTTTACCCCGTAACCTGGCTCATCACGGCCACGATGTTTACCATCTACCACCACAGCGGCAACTGGCTCGGCCGCGCCACCGCCTAATGATCCGTAGGGGACGAGGGAAACGGATCATTTCTCTCCGTCGTGATGTTGATGATCTGTTTTCCTCCGTCCCCTTCGGATCAATTAGTATTCGATGCCTTGGCGGGCTAGGAGGCCTTCGTCGAAGTAGTGTTTGACGGGGCGCATTTCGGTTACTAGGTCTGCAAGGTCGGCCAGTGGCAGCAGGCCTCGGCCGGTGAGCACGAGTTCCGTGGTGGCGGGCTTTATCGCGATCAACGATTCGACATCCTCGCGCGTCACAAAGCCCCGTCGCATGGCCTCGCCGAGTTCGTCCAAAATGAGCACGTCGACCTGCGAGATCTGTTCGCGTGCAAGTTCCATGATCTGCTCGGCGCAAGCCTCGGGCGTGTTGCGATCGGCCTGTACAATTCGCAGCCCCAGGCGTGGCGCCGCATCATGCTCGGCGCAGTGCAGCTTCTTGGCAAACTGCAGCATGAGTACGTCGAGCCCATAACCTGTGGCGCGCATCGCCAATCCCAGCGCAGCCGTGGTTTTGCCCTTGCCGTCGCCCGTATAGATCTGAACCTTGCCGACTTCCAGTGATGCCATCTCTGTCCTTTCGTGCCCGGCGTCGGTTTATCGCCGTCCGGGTTGGGTATTCTAGAAGCATTATCAACCCCAGTAGATGGAGTTCAAGCAGATGGAGATGGATGACAACAAACGTAGACGGAATATGATCCTCTACGTGCTCATCGCCTTCGTCGTCTACCTCGTGCTCTCGACCGTTCTGTTCCCCAACATCGGTCACACGCAGCAGATTACGAAGACCGATTACTCGACGTTTGTCAAAGCGCTCGATAAGAAGAGTGTCGACAAGGTCGAGTACAATACCGACGATTACACCATTTATTACACCAAGAAGGGTGAGGACGAGAACATCGCCTACAAGACGACCGGTGTGCCGAATGACGCGGGCTTTACCGATCGTGTGCTTGAATCCGGTGCGTCCCTGGAGTCGGTCGTTCCCGATAAAAACTCGGGTCTGATGACCTACTACCTGCTTACGCTTATTCTTCCCATGGCCATCTTCTTCCTGATCGGTTGGTGGCTCAACCGCCGTATGAAGAAGGCTATGGGCGATGACGGCCCGTCTATGAACTTTGGCGGCGGCTTTGGCGGCGGCGGACTGGGCAAGTCCGGCGCTCGCGTGATTGCCTCCAAGGATGTTGGCGTGACCTTTAAGGACGTCGCCGGCCAGGAAGAGGCCAAGGAGTCCCTCAAGGAGGTCGTCGACTTTCTGGAGAATCCGCAGCGCTACGAGGAGATCGGCGCCAAGCTTCCGCGCGGTGCTCTCCTTGTCGGTCCTCCGGGTACCGGTAAAACCCTGCTCGCCAAGGCTGTTGCCGGCGAGGCGGGCGTGCCGTTCTTTAGCAT
>DYAA01000032.1 GCA_019419405.1 Collinsella sp.
TCTCATTGCCCTCGCTGTCCACGAACAGCACGCGATCGGCGTCGCCGTCGTGGGCCAGGCCGATATCGGCGTGGGTGCGCAGCACGAGCTCGCGCAGGGGCTCAAGGTGAGTGGAGCCGCACTCAACGTTAATGTCAGTGCCGCAGTAATCGGTGTTGATAGCGTGCACCGTGGCGCCCAGGCGCTGCAGCGCGGCGGGCGTAGTCTGGCAAGAAGCGCCGTGGCCGCAGTCGACGGCAACGACTAGGCCATCGAGCCTCAGGCCGTCGAGCGTATCGATGGCATGATCGACATATGCCTTGCGAGCGTCCTTCATCTTGATAATGTGGCCCACGCCGGCGCCGGTCGGCAACGTGTCGGCAGCCATGGCCTCCTCGGACATGACCCAGGCGCTGATCTCTTCCTCAACCGCGTCGGGAAGCTTCATGCCCTTGCGGCTAAAGAACTTGATGCCGTTGAACTCCGGCGGATTGTGCGAAGCAGAGATGACGATGCCGCCGTCGAGCTCGTTCTGGACGGTGAGCAGCGCCACGGCAGGCGTGGGGATGACGCCGCAGCAGTGCGGACGGCCGCCCTCGGCCATGATGCCGGCGGTCAGAGCGCTCTCGAGCATGGTGCCCGAAAGACGCGTGTCGCGGCCGACGCAGATATCCGGACCAAGAAACTTGGTCGCCGCGCGGCCCAGGCGAAACGCAAGGTCGCACGAGAGGTCGGCATTGGCGACGCCACGGACGCCGTCGGTACCGAAGATGTTCTGGGGCATAGGATCGCTCCTTCCCTAGCAGGCGATATGCAACCGCCCACGCTAGTCGAAAAAGAAAAGCGGGACCCGCCGAGGAATCGGCAGGCCCCGCTTGTACATTGTATCTCGAAAGGAGATAAAACCTTAGCGCTTGGAGAACTGGGGAGCGCGGCGGGCCTTCTTGAGGCCGTACTTCTTGCGCTCGACCACGCGAGCATCGCGCGTAAGGAAACCGGCCTTCTTGAGGTCAGCACGGTAGTCGCCAGCGTTCAGAAGAGCGCGAGCGATGCCCAGGCGCAGAGCGCCGGACTGACCGGAGATGCCGCCGCCATCGCACAGAGCGATAACGTCGAACTGACCGGCGGTGTCGGTCACCTTGAAGGGAGCAAGGGCGTTCTCAACGAGCTGATGACGGCCGAAATACTGCTCGGCGTCACGCTTGTTGATGGTCACCTTGCCGGTGCCGGGGACGAGACGGACGCGGGCGACGGCGTTCTTACGACGACCGGTACCCTGGTAGACAACGGTGTTCTCAGCCATCTTTAAGCCTCCAGCTCAATCTTCGTGGGATTCTGGGCAGCGTGCGGATGCTCGGCACCAGCGTAGACCTTAAGCTTGGTCATCTGGGCACGGCCGAGGGTGGTCTTGGGCAGCATACCGCGAACGGCGCGCTCGATGACCTTCTCCGGGTGCTTCTCCATAGCCTGGCGGAAGCTCTCAGCCTTGAGGCCGCCGTTGTAGCCGCTGTGGCGATAATAGGTCTTCGTGTCGGCCTTGTTACCGGTAAGCTGGACCTTATCGGCGTTGATGACGACAACGAAGTCGCCGCAGTCGCTGTTGGGCGTGAACTGAGGCTTGTTCTTACCGCGCAGGATCATTGCGATCTGGGTGGCAAGACGGCCCAGGACAGCACCATCGGCGTCGACGAGAACCCAGTTGCGCTGGACCTCGCCCTGCTTGGCGTAGTGAGTCGATTTCGAAATCACTTAGACTCCTCCATGTACAGTACGTGTTGTTACAGAGATTCACGGGGCTCTGCAAGTAACCCGTCCATATTACCCCGCTCGCCGTACGAGTCAACAGGTATTTTGGCTCCGACCAGAGTTTCTGCACATGTCATCCACGAGCCGTGACGTTGCAGCGCTAGCGCTCAACAAACTCCTGGATCTCCGCGAGCAAACGCTTTGCCTCCTGGCGACCCTGAATATACAGATCGAGCAGCTTTACTGGATCATGCTCGACATGGCCGACCTCGACCGGCTTTTGCGGAGCGACGACCAACGCGCGGCCATCGCGCTCATACTTCCACAGGTGCATGCGCTGGAGGTTATAGCGGTCGTGGCGCGTCTCGACAGCCTCGAGCAGATAGGGGTAGTCAGCATAACGGGCGCGCGCCGCCGGCAAAAACTCGTAGGGCTTTTTCTCATACGAGCGGTCCTGGGTGACGATGACGACCGCACGGTCGAAGCCCGCCTCCTCGAGCACATGCTCGATAGGAACCGAATCGGCCACGCCGCCGTCGACGTATTTGTGCCCGTCAATCTCGACCGGCGGCGTCACCAGCGGCAGCGACGTCGAGGCGCGCACGGCGTCGAGGTCGAGCACGGCGCTTTTGACCGGCAGGTAGGCAGCGGTTCCAAACAGCATGTCCGTCGCGACGGCGTACATCTCGATAGGGCTGGCGTCGAACGTCTCGTTATCAAAAGGATCCAGGCGGTCCTGGACGTCGTTGAAGATAAAGTCGTAACCCACGATGGAACCCGTGGACGCAAACGACGCGGCGCCCATGTAGCGGCTGTCGTTGCAGAAGGTCAAATTGACTCGGTTGGTGCGGCCGATCTGGTGCGACTTGTAGTTGACGCCGTTGAGCGCACCGGCCGAGACGCCGTACACCGCCGGAATTTCGACACCGGCCTCCATGAGAACGTCGAGCACGCCGGCGGTAAACTGCCCACGAAAACTGCCGCCCTCCAAGACGAGCGCGACCTTGCCGGCGTTCTTTGCCTTATCTTCTGCAGTCATATTGACCTCCTGCGATTGCGTTTTGACTTTCTTCTACCCAGTTTTGGGATGGAGGGCGCATGGGTTTTGGAGTTGAGGGGGCGGCTGGCGGAAAGCACGTCCCGTTCTGAGGGGCGATTCCGGGATGCGCTTTCCACCTGGGTTGCCATGGGGAAAGCATGTCCCACTCTACGGCTCGATTCCGGGTCGCAGCTTCCACTTGAGGCGTCATCCGGAAAATGTATCCCATTCCGAGCTTAGATTCCGGGATGCGGTTTCCGCCTGGGCAGTCATTGGGAAAACGCGTCCCACTCTGCGTCACTGAGGCGTTTTCTTTACGCCCGCGCCCTGCATAGAGTTCGATTCTCCGCGGTACGGGGGATCCGTTGATGCTGGGCGAGGCCAGCTGAAATTCGATAAACATCGCATCTATATTGGGCTGAAGCTTTGCGCGAAGAATCCGCGTATTTGCTGCACCGGCTTCGGCCGGCTGCCGCCGCCCTCGCCCGCGGGCTACAAACGCTTCGCGTTTGCTTAACGCCCGCGCCCTGCACAGAGTTCGATTCTCCGCGGTACGGACTAGAAATAAAAAGACAGGTAGATACGAATATCTACCTGCCTGTTACTTATGGTGGAGGCGCGGAGAATCGAACTCCGGTCCACGAAAGCCCCCTGATTGGCATCTCCAAGCTCAGTCGCTGGTTTAGTCTCGGACGCCTTGCGCGCAGCGACACGCTCGCGACGTCCTAACCGGTTCGGTCTTAGCCCGCGCCATACCGATTACGTGCGCAGGAGCATTCCCCTAAGATGACGTCGCGCCGGTGTCGGGGAAATCACCGGGTTGACGCGCCGCCATAAATTAAGCAGCGAGAGCCATAGGCTCAAAAGAAGAGTTGTTGTCAATTCAATTTGACGGTACCCCTGTTTAACGAGGCGAGGAGACCTCGGCTTGCTTCCTCTCTCAGAGCTATCGTGTCGAAACCAGTCGCCCCCGAATGTCGGGAAAGTCTGGATGGTATCGGGCCTGCAAACACCCGATAACCGTCGACTTTTCAAGGAACATACGGGGCGAGCCCCGCTTGTGGAGTGTTATCTTACCACGTTCTGAAAGCGGACAGCTGTTCTATGCACGAGCTGTGAAGACCCCAATGTGCGCCGCACTTCGCACTTTTGTTACCGATCGCGTCACGTATATTTTCGCCAAGCAAAATTGACCCGTCGAAAGGACCGTTATGGATACCGAGCAGCAACTCGTCGATGCCCTCGCAGGCCTGGGCTCAACCATTACCGAAGCTATGGATGTCATCGAGGGCTTTGTCCCCTGCGGACATCCCGCCCTCACGGTATCGAACGCACTCGTCGCGCTGGACGTTGACGATGATGCAGCTCTCGCCCAGCAGCTTGAGACCGTCGAGGGCTTTATCGACCACGTGAGTGAGAACCGCGGCGTGGCCGCCTACCACGGTATCGAGGTCGAGCTCGCGGGTCCCAAGGTCGATCTGTTCGCAGCAATCCGCGAGGTAGGCGCCCTTATGCAGACCGCAGGCGTCAAGAACACCCAGGTCAACGAGTGGGTCTACCGCAGTCTGGCAGCACTCGACAGCTCCGACGAAAAGGCAGCCGAGCAGCTCGCAGAAAGTCCCGCCATCAAGGCCGAGCTTTTGTAAATAGCAGACGCGGGCCCCTTGGCGCATCGTCGTCCAAGAGGCCCGCAAACAGTTCGCGTCAACCGATTGCCGCGCCGCCGCATTCGGCCAAGGCAAGAATCGGCATCATTTGACGAGGTGTCTTTGCTGCAAGATCGGCATGTTCGAGCAGTTTTCGATCGTTGGTCACCAAGTAATCGACCTGGGCGCGTTTGCATGCGGCGAGTACCAAGTTGTCCTCGTAATCGCGATGGAGCGCTAAGTATTTGTCGGCCAGCCAAAGGTCCGACGCATCTGCACCCACGGCCGTGGCGTTTTCGGTCATGTTCCGAACAAACGCCAGCGCCGCATCGCCAATCGCGCGGGCAGAAGCCTCGCCGAGCGCTCCCCCGCTGGCAAGAACGCTGCGCTTCAGTTCGTGCTGTACAACATACAGTACGTCCTTGGCGATATGCACCGGAAAGAACAGCAATGCCCCCGCCTCCGTCGCCTGCCCAATAAACGCACGCGCGGCAAGCGACTCGGCATGGTCGACGCAAAACGAATCAACCCATACGTTGGCATCCAAATGCAAAAGACCTGCGCCCGGACGACACCGATGCCGTCTGGGCGCAGGCCAGATAACGTGGGCGAACACGTCTGCTAACGCAGGTAAGCCTTCGCGTTGCTCAGGCTGTAGGCAATCGTCGAGCCGTTGTGCAGCAGTGACGACGTCTGCGGGGTAATCGCGCCGGTAATACCCAATGCCAACAGCGCCGAGTTGGTGAGCATCACCTTAGAGTAGGAGCTCGTCAGACGATCAATGAGGCCCTGGCTCATGCGGCGCAAACGCACGATCGCGGCCAGATCCGTGTCGGTCAGGATGATATCGGCGACCTCCTTGGCGATGTCGCTTCCGCCACCCATTGCCAGCCCCACGTCGGCCAAACCGAGTGCCGGCGAATCGTTGACGCCGTCGCCCACCATGGCAACGTGGCGCCCCTCACCCTTAATGCGCTCCACATAGGCGTACTTGTCCTCGGGCAGCAGCTCGGCCTTAAACTCGTCGACACCCGCCTCGCGCGCAATGCGCTCGGCCGTGCGCTCCGAATCGCCCGTGAGCATAACGACATGCTTGACGCCCAGCGCATGTAGGTCGGCGATGGCCTCACGGACGCCGGGCTTGAGCGGATCCTCGATGCCGAGCACGCCGACGACCTTGCCGTCGACCGCCAGATACAGCGGCGACAGGCCTTGCATCTGGAGCTCGATTTGCTCCTTGATGTCGGACTCGAGCTGCGCACCCTCGTCCTCAAATACAAAGTGCGCCGAACCGATAATGGCGCGACGCCCCTCGATGGACGAAGCGATGCCGTGCGCCACGATGTACTCGACCGCGGCATGGCGCTCGCGGTGCTCAAGCCCGCGTTCGCGGGCGGCGTTGACCACGGCACGCGCCACCGGATGCGGGAAATGCTCCTCCAAGCAAGCGGAAAGACGCAGGACCTCGTCCTCGCTCCAGCCATCGGTGGTGAGCACGCAAGCCAGGCGCGGCTGCGCCTCGGTAAGCGTGCCAGTCTTATCAAACACAATGGTGTCGGCCTTGGCAAACGACTCAAAGTACTTCGCGCCCTTGACCATGACGCCCATCTTGGCAGCATCGCTCATAGCGGTCATGACGGCAACGGAACCCGTGAGCTTGAGTGCACACGAGTAGTCGACCATCAGCGCCGCCGAGGTCTTGATGAGGCTGCGGGTGGTAAGCGCAACCAGGCCCGCGAGCAGGAAGTTCCACGGGACGATCTTGTTGGCAAGGTCCTCCATATGCGACTGGCCCTCGGACTTGAGCGAGTCGGCCGTCTGCACGAGCGAGACAATTGAGCGCAGTTTGGTTTGCGCCGTATTGGCGCGCACACGCACCAAGACGCTGCCGTCCTCCACGACGGTGCCGGCGAACACGTCGTCGCCCACGCTGCGCTCGACGGCAAGCGGCTCGCCGGTCAGGGTCGCCTGGTTGACCATGGCGCTCCCCTGCTCGACAACACCGTCGATGCAAATGGACATGCCAGTGCGCACGGCCACCAAGTCGCCGGGCTCGAGCTCGGTGGCGGCAACGCTTACCTCGGTGTCGCCGACGACCTTTTGCGCCTTGTCGGGCACATCGAGCAGCGAGTTGATGAGCTCGTTTTCGCTCATGGCGCGGGTGTAGTCCTCGAGCAGCTCGCCCACGTTGAGCAGGAACATCGTCTGGCCCGCGGTGTCGATATCACGCTTGACGAACGAAATGCCGATGGCCGAAGCGTCGAGCACGGGAACGGTCAGGCGCGGCTGCGCGAGCTCACGGAGGGCGGCGCGCAAAAAGGTCATGTAACCGGCCACGACAAACACCGCACGCAGGGGCGTGGGCAGAAACCAGCGACGTGCGTAGTGGGCGCCGATAAGCGTGGCAAGATCCATGACGAGCTTGTGCTTGCGCGGCTCGAGTTGCATCACGTAGCCCGACTTGGCATCGGCGATAGCTTGAGCATCGAGTGCGCCCAAGGCGTCGAGCACGCTCGCGCGGCGCGGCTCATCGTATTCGAGCGCCATCTGGCCGATGCGGCCGTAGACGCGCACCTTGTGCACGCCGTCGATGTCGCCGCCAAGCTTAAGAAGTGCATCGAGATCGCTCTCTGGCACAGGACCCGCCAATTGAAGACGGGTCCTGCCGGGGATCTCGCTAATAATCGAGAATCTCATAGTTTGTGCCTGGGAGCGTTACTCGGCTGCCTCGTCAGCAGCGGCCTCGCTCTGGGTGATGTAAGCAGCCTCGGCAACCATGTCGTCGACATTAGCCTTGGCTTGCTCGACCATGTCCTGGTAGCCGTTCTTGATGCGCATGCCGCACGCGATACCCTGCACGCAGGCATTCTTTACCGGAGCGCTGGTGAGCAGCTTGATGCCGGCCGTACCGAGCAGAAAACCGCCACCGACAAGCAGGGTGTTAAACGTCGACTTCTTCATGTTGCTTCTCCCTTTTGCCGCATTGGACGCGGCACGGTGCCTCAGCACCCGAGTAAACAAGTTTGCTCGAGCACGCTTTTGAAATACCTTAATTCTATCTAACTATCTAGGTCAGCCATGGCTAACCTTTTGAAAATTAACGATGCGGAGTAACCGATTGTCAATGTGACAAAGGGACTATCCCTTTGTCACATTCTTACAGCTGCCAGGTAGCTGCTTCCTTTTGCAGCGCCACCATGCGGGCGAATTCTCCACCTGCCGCCTTGAGCTGCGCCGGAGTGCCCTGCTCGGCAACCACACCATCCTTGAGTACAACGATTTTGTCGGCATTTTCTACCGTACGCATACGGTGGGCAATAACGATAACCGTCTTACCTGTAAGCAGACGGGAGAGTGCCTGCTGTACCACGGTCTCGTTCTCCACATCCAAACTCGCCGTCGCCTCGTCCAACAGCACGATAGGCGCGTCTTTGAGCAGCGCGCGGGCGATGGAAATGCGCTGGCGCTCTCCGCCGGACAGCTTGGAGCCGTTCTCGCCAATCATCGTGCCATAGCCCTGCGGCATGCGGCTCACAAACTCGTCGCAGTTGGCGGCACGCGCGGCAGCAAGCACTTCCTCATCGGTGGCATCACGACGCCCGAGGCGGATGTTTCCCATCACCGTGTCGTCAAAGAGCAGCACGTCTTGGAACACAATGGCGTAATCACGCAGCAGTACCTCGGGATCGACGCTTGCAACATCCACACCGCCCACGGTAACCTTGCCCGCGGTGGCATCCCAAAAGCGCGCGGCAAGGCGGCTCACCGTGGACTTACCGGAACCCGAAGGACCGACCAGCGCCGTAACTTCGCCTTCCTTGGCGGTAAAGCTCACATCGGTAAGAACTTTCTCGCCGGCGCGGCCGTCCTCGCCCGCACCATAGCCAAATGCCACGTGATCGAACACCACATCGTGGCCCACGGGCTCAAATTTCTCGCTACCCCGCGCCACAGGCTCTTCCATGATGGAACGCATGCGCTTGGCAGACGACTCGGCGGCAAACAGCTCGGACATTAACATTAACGCCTGGTCAAAGGGTGCATAGATACGGCTCACCATAAGCAGGAAGGCAAACATCACCAAAAAGTCGACCTGGCCGGAGGCGACCATCGCAGCGCCCGTGACCAACGTGGTGGCAATCCCCAGGCGCAGGATGGCAAAGGCGGAGTTGACCAAAAGCCCGTTGGCGAGCTCGCCTTTGGTGGTCTCGCGCTCCTCGGCATCGATCACGGCGTTGAGTCCCTCAAGATAATGGGCCTCCTGGTTGGTGGCGCGGATCTCGCGCACGCAGTCGAGCGTCTCCTGGATCGCCTCGGTGACCTTGACCTTCTCGGCGCGCACGCGGTCGAACACCGGGGTCATGGGCCCGCGTGTCAGATACAGCACGGCAAAGGCCACGGGCACGCTCCAAAACGCCGCAATCGCCAGCTGCCAGCAAAAGAACAGCGACGCCACGAACACGATGGCACTTGCGATGATGGCACCCCAAAGCTCTCCCAGCACATGACTGTAGGCATGCTCCATAGTCTGAACGTCGCCCATGATGGTTTCGGTTAGATCGGCCAGATCACGACGGCCGAAAAACGACAACGGCAGTTTGCGCAAGCGCTCGGCAATCCCCATGCGCTGCTTGCCGCATTCCTCGTAAAAGATGCAGTAGGTGTAGTAATACTGCTGCCAGTTAGAGGCAAAGAGCATCACGAAAAAGACCAGGAGACCGCCCACGATAGGCAGTGCACTCGGCAGATCGGCCCCACTGGCGAGATGCTCGACAAAGCCGGCCATGACCAGGAATAAAAAGCCCATGCCGGCCATGGTAATGAGATTGGTGAGCGTGGTCCAGAAAATGCCGCGTTTTACGCCGGCGACGCCTTTATCGGATAGGAAATACTTCTTTTGGAATGAGGCGAACATTTATGCCTCGCCTCCCTTCGTGACGGCGGCATCCGCGGTCGCTGCAGTGATTTTCCAGCTCGCGGCCAGTTCGTATTCGGCCCACATCTTGGCGTATAGACCCTTTTGGGACAGCAGCTCGGCATGGGTGCCGGCCTCCTGCACGCTGCCCTGGTTGAGCACCACGATTTGGTCTGCGCCCACTACAGTCGAGAGTCGGTGCGCGATCATAATGACCGTGCGACCCGCCGCCAGCTTGCTAAAGGCGCGCTGGATGAGCGCCTCGTTCTCGGGGTCGGCAAACGCTGTGGCCTCATCGAGCACCACGATAGGCGCGTCTTTAAGGATTGCGCGGGCGAGTGCCACGCGCTGGACCTCGCCACCCGAAAGGTACGCCCCGCCGGCGCCGAGCATGGTGTCGATGCCCTGCGGGAGCTTGGCCACGATATCGTCGCACTGGGCCGCGGAGAGGGCCGCGCGCACTTCGTCGTCAGTGGCTCCAGGCTTGGAGGCGCGCACGTTGTCGGCAAGTGTTTGTCGGAACAGCTGGTTGGTCTGAAACACGAAGGCAACCTGGTCCATAAGCTCGTGGGGATCCATGTCGCGAACGTCTACGCCGCCTACGAGCACGCGACCCGCGGAAACATCCCAAAAACGCGGGATCAGGCTTGCGCAGGTTGACTTACCGCCGCCCGAGGGACCAACCAACGCAAGGGTGCTACCTGCGGGAACGCTAAAGCTCACATGATCGACGGCAGGTGCCTCGGCACCCTCGTAGGTAAAGCTCACGTCCTCAAAGCGCACATCGCTACCAACAGGATGCTTGGGCTGGGCAGGCACGGAGAGCTGCTTGGAATCCATAACGCTTCGGATACGCGCCAGCGAATCGGCACTCATCTGAGACGCCTCGCCCACAAACATAAGCTTGGTCATGGCCGTCGGCACCACGGCCGAAAAGATCGCGTAAAACGTGAAGTTGGTCATAAAATGCGCGAAGTCCGTCTCACCCGGCGCCAACAGCAACGCCACGGGCAAAAGAAATGCCACGAGGCCATTGAGCGCGGTAAGGTTGAGCACCTGCGGGCCTCGGCAGAATGTACCCGCATAGTTTTGCGCCATGTCGGCGTATTCGGCGATTGCATCGTGGAACGCCTTAAAGGAGTAGACCGTCTGCTGGAACACCTTGACCACGGGGATACCGCGAACGTATTCGGTGCCGGTCTTGTTCATCTTGACCAGCGCGCCCATGTAGGCCTTCATAAACTCGGCGCCCTTGCCGCTCATCATGGTGGCCATGGCGCAAAACGAAACGGCCACCGAAATGAGGCACGCCGCGCCCAAGCGCCAATCGAGGGCGAAAAGCAGCACGAGCAAGCCCACGACCATGGCGGCGGCGCCTGCGATATCGGGCAGCATGTGTGCGAGCAAAGTCTCTGTGGAAGCGGCGCATCCGTCTACGATACGGCGCAGCTCACCGGTGGCGTGTGTGTCAAAGTAGCCAAGCGGCAGCTTAAGCAGGTGCTCGCTCGTAGTCTTGCGAATATTGGACGCGCAGCGAAACGCAGACAGGTGCGTGCACATGAGCCCCACGAAATAGACCACGATGCTTGCCAGCGCAAACCCCACGGCCCACCAGCCATACGTCGCGATGCCGCAGGCTTCGCTCCAGTTAGGTGCCACGGCGATCAGATCGCGCGCGACAAGCCAAATGCACACGAACGGGCCAAAGCTCAGCAGCTGCGAGAGCGCCGAGAGAGCCATGCCCAAATACGTTAGGAATTTGCGGTCGCCGGCATATGCAAGCAGCTCGCCGATACCGCCGCCTTCCCTTTTTGACCCCTTTGCCATGAGATTCCCTTCTAACGGCTTGAGAGTTAACCGTAATGAACTTATCATTGATGTGTTGGCCAAGGCTCACAATCGAGCCAGGCGTGGACGTTTCTGTAAAGGAAAGGGACGCTTTTGCAAATACGGCGGGCAGCGACCGACATAACCGAGCTCTACGCACCGCAGTTTGAGCAGTTTGGCCTGGAGCTTACCGGCAAGGGCGCCGTCTTTACCGGCGAGGTGGCAAACGATCGGGCGCACGGACGCGCATGGATCATGCCCCTTTCCCCCACCTGCATCGTCATGGAGCATTTCATTACCCCGACACACAACATGCTCTTGGCCGAGTACACACCCGAACCGTACGCGTGCGTGAGCGAGGTCAGCGCGCCCACACTTACATGCATGCCCGAGGCTGGCATAACGCCCGCGAACCTTAAACCATTGCATGGACCGTGGCCAAACAATGCCGTTTGCAGCTTTATCCAAGATAGCTGTGGCGAGGAATTAAGCCCGCTGTTTGCGGGGGAGCTTTATCACTCGCGCTCGGTGCTCTTTTTGCCTGGATATTTTGACGAACTGGAGCACCGCTATCCCACCGAGTTCGCGGGAATCTTTGAGGCGTTTGCCGAGCCATGGCACGAGGAAGCGACGTCTGCCATCTGCCACACACTACGCCGAATCAACGAGGACCGCGCTCGCGCCGTAGGCGGGCATGTCTATATGCAGGGCATCGTGGAGACCATGGTCGCGGAGCTCGCCTGTTCGCGCGCGGCCCACAAGCAGGCGCGGCAGGCGGCAGACACACGCGTCAGCATAACCATTGCCGAAGAAGCAACGGCAATGATTGAGCGCGCGCTCGACAAAGGCAGACGTGTGGGTATCAACGAGGTGGCCGAGAGGCTCTACACAAGCCGCTCCAAGCTATGCGCCACCTTTAAGGCCCAAACTGGCGAGTCCCTGGGCGCCTACATTCGCAGACGCCGTATGGAGCGAGCACAGGACCTTTTGGCCGATAGCGCGCTCACGATAGCGCAGGTCGCAGAGCGTCTAGGCTACCCTCAGCAGGCCGCCTTCGCCCAAGCCTTCAAGCAACACACCGGCACCACCCCCACCACTTGGCGCTCCCAGCATCAATAAAGAGGCGACAAAGGGACGGCCCATAAGCCCCACAAGCAGGGAAGACCATTTGCAATGTGACAAAGGGCTGCCCCTTTGTCACCCGCACAAAAATGGGCGCGCCAACGGCGCGCCCATTCACTCTATTCCATTCAGCCCCGCCTGACCCGAACGGCCGAGTCGTTACGGAACCGAGGGGCCGGGCGCAGGGCCTTGCCTCTCAATGAGTTCCGCACGAACAGGAGGCGCCAGTGGCGCCTCCGTCGTGAGTCAGGACTGTCCGAAATTGAGAGGCAAGGCCCTGCGCCCGGCCCCTCGGTTCCCGTTTACGAGAGCGACGTTCTCAGCAACTCGTTGAAGAGCTTCGGGTTGCCCTTGCCGCGGCTCGCCTTCATGCACTGGCCCACCAAAAAGCCGATGACCTTCTGGTTGCCGTCACGGTACTGCTGCGCCTGCTCGGCACAGTTTGCCAGCACCTCGTCCACAATCGGCTGCAGCGCGCCGGCATCGCTCACCTGACGCATACCGCGCTCGTCTACGATCTTGTTGGGGTCGTCGCCGGTCTGGGCCATGGCCTCAAAGACCTCGTGCGCCTGGTTGGAGCTGATGGCATCGGTCGCCAGCAGCTTGGCGAGTGCCGCCACTTGAGCCGGCACGATGCCGGACTCGGCGAGCGACACGCCCGCGCCCTTAAGGTAGGCGATCATCTCGTTGACCAGCAGGTTCGCGACCGTCTGGGCCTCCTTGCCAGCCATGCCGGCAGCGGCGGCCTCAAAGAACTCGGCAAACTCGGGGTCGCCCGCGATCTGCTCGGCATCGGCCGCCTTAATACCAAAGTCGGTCTCAAAACGGGCGCGCTTGGCATCGGGCAGCTCGGGGATCTCGCCTCGGCAGCGGTCGATAAACTCGTCGTCCAAATCGAACGGCGCCAGGTCGGGATCGGGGAACAGACGATAGTCGTCTGCCGTTTCCTTCACACGCATGACCACGGTGCGCTTGCGGCTGGGCTCCCAGTGGCGGGTCTCCTGATAGATGATGCCGCCCTCCTCGAGCACCTCGGCCTGGCGGCAGATCTCGTAGGCAAGGCCATCGTGCAGGCTCTTAAACGAGTTGAGGTTCTTGAGCTCGGTCTTGGCGCCCAACTTGGTCTCGCCGCGGCGACGCAGCGACACGTTGCCGTCGCAGCGCATGGAGCCCTTCTCCATGGAGCAGTCCGAAATGCCCAACGTCACAAAGATGCGACGGAGCTTTTCCATAAACAGGCGAGCCTCCTCGGGTGTGCGCAGGTCGGGCTCGGTAACGAGCTCAATCAGCGGCGTGCCGCAGCGGTTGTAGTCGACGAGCGACTCGGCAGCGGCGGTAATGCGGCCCTCGGCGCCGCCCACGTGGACCATCTTGGCGGCGTCCTCCTCCATGTGGATGCGCAGAATGCGGATGGGCACCGTGTAGGAACCGTCCTCGCGACGCTCGGGCATCTGCAGGTTGGACGCATCGTAGCTGGCCAGATGGCCGGCGCGCTGGTTGCCCTCGCGCATGGTCGACGTCATGGACGTGGACAGGCCCTCGGCATTGGCCGAGGCGCTCGCCAGGCTCTGGGCCTCGGCCTCGCCAAACGCGCAGTCGGGGCGCTCGGCGGCACCGCGACCGGTCACGTCCAGGTCCAGGTGACCGTACATGGCAAAGGCGACCGGGCCCTGCGTGGTCTGGAAGTTCTTGGCCATATCGGGATAGAAGTAGTGCTTGCGGTAGAACATCGAGTGGCGCTGGATCTCGCAGTTGGTGGCGAGACCGGCCTTGACGATGCTCTCGATGGCGCGCTTGTTGGGCACCGGCAGCGCACCGGGCAGGCCCAGGCATACCGGGCACACGTTGGCGTTGGGTTCGTCATCGTGGCTGAGCTTGCAATTGCAGAACATCTTGGTATCGAGTGCGGTGAGCTCGGTATGGATCTCCAGGCCGATCACGGCCTCCCAATCCTGCAGGACCTCAGAAAGCTCCTTCATTACAGCTCGCCTCCCTTCCCGGCAAAATCGGGCGCGACGGAAAGCGCAGGCGCACCCGTGGCGGCATCGGCAAAACCGCGCTCCAGGGCGCGGGCAAACGTGAGCAGCTGACGGTCCTTAAAGGCCGGACCCACCAGCTGGGCAGAAACGGGCAGCTGAGTATCCTCGCCCAGGCCCAGCGGCACCGAGATACCTCCGTTGCCGCAGATGTTGAGCGAAATGGTGTACAGGTCGGAGAGGTACATCTGCGTGGGGTCGCTGATCTCGCCAAACTTAAAGGCCGTGCGCGGCGAGGCGGGCATGAGGATGGTGTCTACCTTGGCATACGCGGCGTCGTAGTCCCGCGTGATGAGCGTGCGGGCCTTTTGCGCAGCGTAGTAGTACTTGTCGTACACGCCCGAGGAGAGCAGGTAGGCGCCGAGCATCTGACGGCGCTTGGCCTCGGCGCCAAAGCCGTGGGCGCGCGAAAGCGAGCTCTGGTCGGACAGGTTGGCGCAGCCCTCCTCCTGATAGCCGTAGCGAATGCCGTCGAAGCGGGCCAAGTTGGAGAACGCCTCGGCCGGGCCGATGACGTAGTAGGCGGCGATGGCGGCGTCCAGGTGCGGCAGGTCGACCTCGACCAGCTCGGCGCCCTGGTTCTGCAGCTCCTGGGCGGCGCGCTGAACAGCGGCCTTGACCTCGGGCGTCAGGCCCTCGGCCTCCATAAACGCGGGGATGATGCCCACGCGTTTACCCTCGATGCTGTCGTTGAGATGCTCGGTAAAGTCGACGGCGCAATCCTGGCTGGTGCAGTCATACGGATCGTGGCCCGCGCCGGTAAGCGCGTTCATGGCCAGCGCGACATCCTCGACCGTGCGGCCAAAGGGGCCCACCTGGTCGAGCGACGAGCCAAAGGCAACCACGCCGTAACGGCTCACGGCGCCATACGTGGGCTTAAAGCCCACCACGCCGCAGAGGCTCGCCGGCTGGCGAATGGAGCCGCCGGTGTCCGAGCCCAGCGAGAGCGCGACCTCGCCCGCGGCGACGGCGGCAGCGGAGCCGCCCGAGGAGCCGCCGGGCACGCGCTCGGTATCCCAGGGGTTGTTGGTGCGGTGGAACGCCGAGCTCTCGGTGGAGCTGCCAAAGGCAAACTCGTCCATGTTGGCCTTGCCCATGGGCAGGCAGCCGGCATCGAGCATGCGCTGGACGCAGGTGGCGGTGTAAACGCTCCGGTAGTCCGCGAGCATGCGGGAAGCGCAGGTGGTGCGCGTGCCCACGAGGTTCATGTTGTCCTTGATGGCCAGCGGCACGCCCGCGAGCGGGGGCAGCGGCTTTCCGGCGGCACGGTCGGCATCCACGCGCGCGGCGGCCTCGAGCGCAAGCTCAGGCGACACCTGTAGGAAGGCCTGGACCCCGCCCTCGCGCGCCTCGATGGCGGCAAGGGAGGCCTGGGCCACCTCGGTAGCGGTAAAGTCGCCGGCGGCAACGCCCGCGGCGATCTGGGCGGCGGTAAGGGAATCGAAGCTCTGCGCCATTACTCGCTCTCCCCCTCTCCCAAAATGGACGGCACGCGGAAGTAGCGGTCGCGTGCGCTGCCGGCGTTTTCGAGCGCAACGCCGAGCGGCAGGTCGCGCTCGGGCTCGCGCAGGTCGTCGCCCATCACGTTGGACAGGCTTCCGATAGGATGGAACGTGGGCTCCACGTCGGGCAAGTCATATTGCAAGACGGGCTCGAGCATCTGGACGGCGTCGTTCATGTAGGACGTCATCTGGGTGAGCTCGTCATCGGTCAGTGCGATCTTTGCGTACTCGGCAATGCCGCGCACGTCTTTCTCGCTGAGTGCCATAGGCGCTCCCTTCCGCATAACAGATAAACTGCTCTAGTATACAAGGCAACGCCGCTTGGAGCAGGCGCTTTACCCAAATGCAGCGAAAACGTAACGAGGGCGGCGGTTGGCAGGCGACAGGCTGGCGATTCTGCAGCGAAACCGCACCGTCCATAGCGAAAACCGTCTCGCCCACAACGAAAACCGTCCCGCCCACAACGAAGGCCATCACAACATTCGACGCTTTTCGTCAAAATCGCGATTTTCATCGAATGTTGTGATGGTTTGAAAGCCCCGACCACCACAAAGGTGCCTGTCCCCTTTGTGGTGGTTCTGGAGAATGTCTTATGCCAAGGCCTTGGCCTTGCGGCGCTTGCGGACCGCGTGGATCACGATATCCAGCAGCAACAGCACAATGGCTACGACCACAATGAGCACGGCAAACTCGCGCTTGCCCCAGTGGCGACCGGCCAGCGACTTTTGCTTGTCGACGTCCTTCTTGTTGTACTTGGCGCGCACGCAATGCACCAGCAGGCGGTGGTCGTTCACGCCGTAGGGCGTGCAGGTGACGAGCGTCACCTTGTCGGCGCCGGGCTCGATGGTCAGCGACTCCATCTCCTCGGGCAGCACCACCTCGGAGTCCACCATCTTGTAGGCGAGCGTCTTGTTCATGGTGTGCAGCAGCACCAGGTCGCCGGGCTCCAGCGAGTGGATGTCGTCGAACATGCTCAGGTTGCGCATGCCCGAGTGCGCGGTGAGCACGCAATGCGTCGAGGTGCCGCCCACCGGCAGGCTCGTGCCCTCCAGGTGGCCGACGCCCGCCATGAGGACTTCTTCGCTCGTGCCGTGGTAGATGGGCATGCTCACGTCGATGGAGGGGATCTCGACCCAGCTCATCATGGGGTCGCGGTCAAAGATGAGCTGCTGAGCGTAGGGCTCGATCTGGTCGGCGGGGAGCTCGGTGGCCTCGCCCGCCAGCTGCTCGTTAAAGGAGCGCGCCTGGAGCAGGATGCGCTCGCGCTCCTCGGCAGACAGCGCGTCCACGGTGCTGGACACCGTGCTGATCTGGTTAAACACGCCCGAGGCCTCGAGCCGGTCCAAAATCCACGGCCAGGTCATAAGGCCCACGCCGATAAGGATGATGACGATGGTGATGAGCCGGTCGGCCCAGCGAGGCAGCCGCTTGCGGCGGCGCTTGGGCTTTGGTTGAGGTTTGGGCTGAGGGCTTGAGCCGCCGTTGTCCGCGGCGTTATTGCTCTTCATATGTTTGGCGCCCTGCACCATCGCCGGTCACTCCTCTAAAGCTCAGGTTGTCTAAACAAATAATAGCCGATTAGCGAGCTTCCACGCCGGACAACGCAGCTAGACTGCACCGTCCAGTCGAGGATAAGCCAGCATTTGAGTTTTCAAAATGTCCCGGATCGGCGGGGCGATTCGGGATACAATATCAATAGAAAACGACGCACCCCGCGTAAATGTTTGGGAGCGCGGGCGGCCTAGTTTTCAGCTTTTGTTAAATGCCCGGGATCCGACCCCCGGGCATTCTTATTTGCGCTTGTTGCGGCGCAAATGCCTTCTACCGTCCGCACTGCGCGTGCGCCTACGGACCTTAAACCGAACCTCATACGAGTCAAGAAACGCGATGACGAACGTACCCGCATCGGACGGTGGAGGCTGGCTGCGTTATCCCAAAAGAACGGGGCAGACTCCAGTGCGGAGTCTGCCCCGAAAAGAGAATGGCAAAGCAAGAACGTCGATGGACGAGAAAAGTGTCCGCAAGTCTCATGGCCATCACATCCCACCTGCCAAAGGGATGGGTGAGCGAGCGTTACTCCTGCTCGGACTCCTCAGCCTGCCTACGGCTGCGGATGAGGTGCGCCACGCCGATGCACAGCACCGCGCCACCAGCGATCCAAGTGAAGGTCACGCCGTTAAGGCCGGTGAGGGGGAGGTTGGAGCCCTTCTGGTCGGTAACGGTGAGGTGAACCTTACCATCAGTAGCGTTAGATGCCTGAGCAAGATTCCCTTCAGTTCCTTCAGCAAGTGTGCAACTAGGAGTGAAAGGATCGCCGTTAGTGGGCAGGCTATCGCTCGCGATGGTGAACGTGACGCCACTTGCTGCGGAGTTGTTGTAACCAGGGGCGGGCGTAACCTCTGTGAGGGTGTAAGTGCCCTCGTCGAGGCCGACAACGTTAATCTTGCCGTTTCTGTCAGTTGTCAGAATTGCATCATCCTTAGTTGACGTCGTGGTACCGTCGGCCTTGATAAATTCGCTGGAGCCTTTCTCCTGTAGCGTGAACTGAACGCCTTCGAGGGTCTTGTGCTTGCCAGTCTCATCCTTGTCGCTACCAACCTTGGTGACGTCGATGCCGTAGGTGTAGTCGTAGGCAGGATGCGTAACCGTGGTGCCGGTACTGTCGATGTCGTGCGGGTTGTTGGAATAGGTCAGTTTTACCGTGTTTGTCTGGGCCTTACCGAGAATGTTCTCGTTAATCTTGCGTGCAACAAGTTTTGCCTGGTAGTTCACATAGACCTTTGAATTACCGTCAACGACAATGGACTCACCGGCCTCATTCTTTACTTCTTTGAGATTATCGAAAGAGACAGTGAGTTTATTGTTGCTTTCCTCAGAAGGATAGGTCACTGTATAACAATTGTCCTCTACGACTGTATCGCCAATTTTGACCTTAACGACCGGCTTACCGTTCTCGTCGCATACCGGCACCATCGTAGAAGGAAGCTCGTCGGTAAAAGCATAGCTGTACTTAGTGTACGTATTGATGTTGCTAGCAACAGTGCCGGCAAGCTGATAATCAATCGGCTGCTCAGAGGCAGAGTCGGCCGACTTGTTGGGAGCACTGAAAACGTCCTTGCTATTGTCCGTAACAAACTTGCCGTTCTTGTCATCCTTGACGGCCTTGGTCACTTTGGGGACGCTCTTCTTGGGGTTCACGTTAACGTCTGAGCCGCCGACGATGGTGAAGATTGGCGAGGTGTAGGCGTCGGTAGAACCGGGTGCATCGGTCACAAACAGCCAGTATCCGTGATCCAGATTATTAAAGCTGCCTTTGGTGGAATCGCTCGGCTGTGTCCAGGCGATCGTGTTGTCTCCCTCCAAGGCCTTGGCAATCAAGTCCAAAGCTGAACCAGTATTAACCGCCGTATTCTTTCCAAAATTGGAGCTTTGGGCCTTACTGATAAATTCCGCCCACTCCTGAGCGCCCGCATCGGGTTTAGGCGCTCCTTCCACATCGGCAAGCGCGGTCGTCACGAGAGTCTGCACTTTACCCGGCACCCACTGAATATCGGAAAGCGTCTTGTCGCCCGACTCATCCCAGTTTCCGTCGCTCTGATCCTGCGTGACTTTTGCGGTGAAAATCTGGATACCCTTGAAAGACGTGTCGGCATATTCGTTATCAGTGATATTCACCTTGCCCTTCTCCGTAGCCACCGTTGGCACACCCTCAGCAAACGCCATGGTCACCGGGGCCATGACTCCGCCGAAGCTCAATGCCGCCGTAAGTCCGGCGGTTACTGCCAGGCGTGCGATGTTCTTGCTCATGCTCATCTTCTTTTCCTCTACTTTCCGTTTGATTCCCATTCGATCGGTCATCTGTCTGTGTCTTAGCATCTACTTCGTTACGTCTCGCCCCGCTCTCTGTGGGGCTGCCAGCTACTCTTTATGGCTGCCACCTCCCCGCTTGACCAGGAGCGCGACCACGATGAGTGCGGCTCCGGCGACCGCTGCGGCGGCCGCGGCGTACATTGCCATATCGCCAGTCGAGGGCATAAAGCCTCCGGTGGTAATGCTAGGGGGTGTGCCGGTGGGCGTGTTGATGAGCGAAGCCTCCAGGCTGCCCGTCGACCCGTCCGCGCTGTCGGCGCGCAGGGGCGACTCGGCCGTGATGGTGAGTTTGGGCTTGGCGGCGGCCACCTGGTCGACGTCCAGGCCCTCGGCCTTGACCGTCACGGAGCGCGTGCCCTCAAAGGCGGTGTAGCCCTTGGGTGCCTTGAGCTCGCGGACCTCCAGCTTGCCCGAGTCCACGCCCGAGACGGTCACGCGGCCGTCCTCGCCCGTGGTGACGGTGGCCTTGCCTTCCGCATCCCACGTGCCGTCGGCCGCCAGCGTACGACCGCGGTCGTCGGCGATGCTCAGGACCGCCCCGGCAAGCGGCTTGTCGCCGTCACTGCTGCGCTTGGTGAGCGCGAGATCCCAGGTGTAGGCGCACGCGTCGTCGCTCGGCGTGCGAGTGAAGCCGGCGTCGCCGGACTGGTCGGCAAAGGGAGAGCGCGGGTAGCGCAGGTAGACCTCGTTGGGGTTTCCCTTCGCGATGCCGTGATTGCATGCGCTGTTGAGCGGCGCGTTGTACACGGCGACCACGCGGGCGCCCGCGGTGAAGGCGTCGGCCCCGCCGAGCGCGGCGATGAGGTCGCCGGTGCGCACGGTGAAGGTCTTGCCGTCGGCCGCCACCTTGGTGGCGCACTGGGCCGTGATGTCGGTCCAGCCCTTCGCGGGCTCGGTGCCGGCGCGGCCGTCCTTGCCGGCCGAGACGGCGTCGAAGCCGCCGTCCGTGCCCGCCGCCGCGTACACGCGCATGCTCGCGGCCACCTTGGAGGGGTCGAGCCCCGCGCTCATGGTGTCGACGAACTGCACCGCGTAGGTGTCGTAGGCGGAAAGGCCCGCCGGGACCGTGGCCGAGAGGCGCCAGTACAGGTCGTCGGCGACCGTGGCGTCGGCGGCCTTCTGCCATGCGGCGGTGCTGTCCTCCAGCACGTGCTTGGCGACCTTGGGGGTCGCCGCCTTGGGCTTGACGGTGACGGCGCTGCCGCCGACCAGGGCCATGATCGGCGCGGTGCCGGCCTCGCCTTGGGCGATGGCGTCGTCGTCGGCGACGATGAGCCAGTAGCCGCAGGGCAGCTCGGCCGCCGTGCCCGCGTTAAGGGCCACGGGCTCGGCGCCAGAGCTCTGGAGGGAACGAGCGAGCTGTGCGCTCAGCGCGCTCGTAAGGTGGGAATCGGTGTTGAGCCACTCGGCAGCTTCCTGCGCGGTGGTCTGGGAAT
>DYAA01000033.1 GCA_019419405.1 Collinsella sp.
GACTAGTCGTTTAAGAACGTCCCCAACGACTAAGTTAGGCGATGTGGAGGGGGTTGGCGGCGTCGACGGCATCGGGGGCATCGGATAGGCCGTCGGGGGCAGCGTCTGTCGGGTCCTCGTCGGGGGTCTCGATCTGCTTGATCATGACCTCCTGGCCCTGCAGCAGATAGGTCTCGCCGCTACCGCAATGGGGGCAGGTCTTGCCGTGCTCGACCGTCGCGTAGTCGCAGCCGCACGCCTCGCAATGCGTCACGGCCTCGACAGGCTCCACAATAAGCTCCGCGCCCTGCGTGATAGGCTTTTTATCTGCCGCCCAGCGCCAAGCATCAAGCAGCAGATCGGGAACGACGCCCGAGACCTCGCCCAGGAGCAGCGTCACGCTCGAAACGCGACTCACGCCATTGGCGCGCGCCACATTCTCGACATCGCGAATGATGTGATAGACGATTCCTAATTCATGCACTTTTTCTTCCGCCGTTCTAACGAACGGCGGTCGACTTGACGCTGCGCGAGCCCCAGACGGACGATCTGCCTTTCAATCGTCGGGCATGGGCAAAAGCCCTATGCCCTCCTCTTTCAAGGCACCTCGCCACGCCTGGGACTCGCTCACTGTCCAACCGTTCTCTACGCCGTTCTCTTGTTTGTTGCGTTTTTTATTTCTTCCCAAATTTGATTTTGATCGCACGCTTCAAAGCGTACTTGCCGAGGCTGGGGAGCTTTTGCTCGTATTTGACCATCGTGGAGCACTCGGGGCGGTCGCGATCCAGATGGATGGCGTCAAACGCGCACTTGGTGGTGCACAGGCCGCAGCCGATGCACTTGTTGGGGTCGACGATCGAGGCACCGCAGCCCAAGCAGCGAGCGGTCTCGGCGCGCACCTGCTCCTCGGTAAAGGTCTCGACGTACTCGCTAAAGGGCGCAGCCTTCTCGCGCTCGCGGTCGACACGTGCCACCTCGCGGCTTGCGTTGTCATAGCTCTCAATCACAACATCGTCGCGGTCAAGCGCGGTGTAGCGGCGCTGGTTGCGGCCGATGGTGAGCGTGGAGCCCGGCTGCACAAAGCGATGGATGGACACGGCGGCCTCGTGACCGGCGGCGATGGCGTCGATAGCAAAGCTGGGACCGGTGTAGACGTCGCCGCCCACAAAGATGTCGGGCTCGGCGGTCTGGTACGTCTGCGGATCGGCAAGGGCACCCTGGCTGCGGCCGAGCTCCACCTTGGAGCCAGCCAGCAGGTCGCCCCACACAATGGACTGGCCAATCGACATGACGACACGGTCGGCATCGACACGGCGCAAGTCGTTCTCGTCATACTCGGGCGCAAAACGCCCCTCGTCGTCAAAGACACGCGTGCAGCGCTTAAAGGTGATACCGCACACACGACCGGCCTCGTCCAGGTGAATCTCCTTGGGGCCCCAGCCGCAGCTAATGTGCGCGCCGTCCTCAATGGCCTCGCGACGCTCCTCCTCGCTGGCAGGCATCTGACCTCGCTCTCCAGGCAGAACATCTCAACGTGCTCGGAACCCAGACGGCAGGCGTTGCGCGCGACATCGATGGCCACGTTGCCGCCGCCCACCACGATGGTGCGCCCGGGCAGCGCGTCGATCTTGCCGCTGTTGACCTCGCGCAAAAAGTCGACGGCCACGGTCACGTCCTCGGCATCCTCGCCCAGAATACCGGCAAGGCGGCCACCCTGGCAGCCAATGGCCACGTAAAAGGCTTTAAAGCCCTGCGCGCGAAGCTCGTCGAGCGTCACATCGCGACCGACCTCCACGCCATAGCGGAACTCGGCGCCCATCAGGCGAATGACCTCGACCTCGGCCTCGATAACGTCCTTCTGCAGCTTAAAGCTGGGAATGCCGTAGGTGAGCATGCCGCCCGGGCGCTCGTTTTTCTCGAACACGACGGGCTTGTAGCCCTTCTCGGCCAGATAGAAGGCGCAGGACAGACCGGCCGGACCGGCGCCGATGATGGCGATCTTCTGGTCGAAGCCGCCGGCACGCGTCGGGGTCACCACAGGTGGGACATAGCGAGTCGCGGCATCCAGATCGCGCTGGGCGATAAACTTCTTGACCTCGTCGATGGCCACGGCCTCGTCCACGCGACCGCGGGTGCAGGCATCCTCACAGCGGCGGTTGCACACACGGCCGCAGATAGCGGGCAACGGGTTCTCGCGCTTGATGAGCGCCAACGCCTCGTCATAGCGGCCCTGCGCCGCGAGCTTCAAATAGCCCTGAACGGCAACGTGCGCGGGGCAGGCCGTCTTGCAGGGAGCGGTGCCGGACTCATGCGTCTCGATACGGTTGTCGTTGCGGTAGTTGGGCGACCACTTGGTGTGGTCCCACTTGGTGGCATCGGGCAGCTCCTGGCGCGGATACTCGGGTACCTGTCCGCCAGCCTTTTTGCTACAGAGCTTCTGGCCCAGTTTGGCGGCGCCGGCCGGACACACCTCAACGCAGCGACCGCAGGCCACGCACTTGTCCTTCTCGACCTTGGCGACGTAGGCCGAGCGCGACAGGTTGGGCGTGTTGAACAGCTGCGAAGTGCGCAGGGCGTAGCACACGTTGACGTTGCAGTTGCAGATGGCGAAGATTTTGTTCTCACCGTCGATGTTGGTGATCTGGTGCACAAAGCCGTTGTCCTCGGCCTGGCGCAGGATGTCGTAGACCTCCTCGCGCGTCACATAATGGCCGCGGTCGGTCTCGACCACGTAGTCGGCCATATCGCCCACGGCGATGCACCAATCGGCCGGGTCGTCGGCGCAGCCCTCTCCCATCACGCGACGGCTCGCGCGGCAGCTGCAGGTGCTAGCGGCATACTTACCTTCGTATTTGTCGAGCCAATGCTCGATATGCTCGATCGGCACCGAGGTGCTCGCGGCATCGATGGCCTTCTCGACCGGAATGACATGCATGCCGATGCCGGCACCGCCGGGCGGCACCATCGGCGTGGCCTTGGACAGCGGTCCCTTGGACGCCTGCTCAAAGAACTTGGCATAGACCGGATGCTCCTCGAGCTGGCTCACGCGCATGTTGAGGAACTCGGCGGAACCCGGCACCAGCATGGGCAGCACCCACTGCTTGGCGCGCTCGGGGTTTTCCCAGTTGTACTCGAGCAGACCCGTGTAGCTCATGTCGTCGAGCATTTTTTCGATATCGGCCTCGGGCATGCCGGTGAGCTTGACCATCTCGGGCAGCGTATAGGGACGGCGCATCTTCATCTTGCAGAGCACTTCGGCCTGCTCGTCGGTTGCGGCCTCGGCAAACGACCAGTACTCGTAGCCCAGCAGCTCGTCGCGGTGCAGCAGGCGGTTGGTGCAGTGCTCACACAGTTTGACGATGGCCTCGCGCGGATGCTCCGGTATCGGCGGCACGAACTCCGCGCCGATATCGGGCTCGGTATAGCTAATCCCCGGTCCGTTGAGAATCATAGTCGTCCCTTCTCTTGCCACAGCCCGGCGAGACCGCGGCGCCCCTCTTTGTACGGGTTCGACATGCCCCCATGCCGTTCACCCGCTATTGTTGACATTGTGTCAAAAACAGTATTGACGAACCGTCAACAATATTCAAGACTGTTAGGCGAACGGTCAGGCAAAAGAGGATGAAAGGCGGCAAAACATGGGCAACAACGCAGCAGATATCTCTGTGGTCGATGCCGTCCCCGCATCCGATAGCGCGGCAAAACGCCTGACGGGCGACGAGCGCCGTCGCGAGATCCTCGCCGCTGTGCGCGCCGTGAGCGCCGAGCTTGGTGTGTCCCATCTTTCGGTATCGGCCGTGACCAAGCGGGCTGGCTGCACGCGTTCGCTGTTCTACCACTACTTTGCCGATATGGATGCCGCCGTCACCGCCGTTATGGACGAGGCAATCGACGGCTTTATCGCCGAGCTCGAGCAGTGGAACGCCAGCCGCACGGTTGGCGACATCGAAGGCGCACTCGACACCGTTGCTCCGCTCTTTAAGCGCCTGGTCGTGAGCGGCCACGAGTTGCCGAGCACGCTCACCTCGAGCAGCGGCGCGCTCTACGGCGGCTTTTTGCACAACGTGGTCCAGCGCGTGGCGCAGTATATCTGCGATACCACCGTGGTGGATTTTGTCGCCCATCACGAGCTACGCATCGACCATGTCTACGAGACGTTCTACACCCTCATCATGGGGCTGCTGATGTATATCCGCACGCACCCCGATGTGCCCGACGAGACAGTCAAGGAAATCATCGCCTCGACGCTCCATATCGAGGGCTATACCGCCAAGTATCAGGAGCGCAAGCCCCAGAACTGACGACATTTGGCCAAACTGCCCGCGATCAGAAGAGGGGCCGCGGGCTTGTGAAAGGAGAGCAGCATGCTGTTCGATGTTTGGGGTAGCAATACCCTTATCCACTGGGCCGGCTGGGCCATGGTCTTTATTGGCCTGATCGTGCTCAACGAGGTCGGCCGCCGCACCAAGCTGGGCGCGGCCATCATCTTTGGCGTGGCTCCGCTGGCCATGACCATCTACTGCGTCGCTATCGCCATCGGCGTCTCACAGGGTGCCGAGTGGGCGCTCACCAACCCCACCCATGTGTACCAGAACAGCTGGTTCCACTACGCCAAGGTATACGCGGCGCTGGCCGGTTGCTGGGGCTTCATTGCCATTAAGTACCAGTGGGGCAAGATCGGCAAGGCGCATTAGTTCCGCGCGTGGCCGTTTGTGATCGTCGCCATCAACATCATGATCGCCGTCGTGTCCGACTTTGAGAGCGCCTATCACTTCTTTGTCCTGGGCGAGTCCACCTGGGTCACCTCCGAGGGCGCCACGCAGCTCGCCGGCTGGAACAACGTGTTCAACGGCATCGCCGGTATCATCAACATCTTCTGCATGACCGGTTGGTGGAGTGTCTACGCCTCTGAGGACAAGACCGACATGCTGTGGCCCGACATGACCTGGGTCTACATCATCGCCTACGATATCTGGAACTTCTGCTACACCTACAACTGCTTGCCCACCCACTCCTGGTTCTGCGGCTTTGCACTGCTGCTGGCGCCCACCGTCGCCGCCTTTATCTGGAACAAGGGCGGCTGGATCCAGAACCGTGCCTTTACGCTGGCTATTTGGTGCATGTTTGCCCAGGTATTCCCGTACTTCCAGGAGGAGTCCATCTTTGTGACCCACTCCACGCTCGACCCCGGCGCCGCTACCGCGGTCTCGATCGCCGCGCTGGTCGCCAACGTCGCCGCGATCATCTACATCGTCTACCGTGCCAAGAAGCTCGGCCGCAATCCCTACAAGCAGGACGTCTTTGAGGGCACCAGCGATTGGGAGAAGGCTACCGCTCGCCGCGCCAAGGTTGATTACGCGCACGCCGAGTAACATGCCCGGCGCAAACGCCGCTTGAATGTGAAGCAGCATAGCCGGCTCCGCGCAACTCAACGCATTGCAGAGCCCCCGGAATGTGATTCGTCCGCGTTCCGGGGGCCTTTTGCTGCCGCGAGGATGCGGCCGAACGATGCGCTCAGGTTAAATCGGATCTTATATTTCGTATGCGCTTTATATGGCTCCATTTTTGGGTACAGTGTTGAGCCGATATTGCATTGGGGGATATATGAGCGATGAGACGTATGGCCGCGAGGATGCGGCCCAGGATGCGGAAGCATGTGCCGAAGCCCTGGAGAGCCTTGACCGGATCGCGCTAGACGAGCTCTCGTTTAGCGATTCGGTCGTCGACGCGCAAGACGAGGTGCACGAAGACACTGAGGACGAAGGCGGCGACGCCAAAGACGCTCCTGACGAAGCCGAAGAGGACGATAGCGAGGCCGACGACCAGCCCGAATCCGACACGGGCGAGGAAACCGTCTTGCTCGACAGCTTACCGGCCGAAGATTCGCTGACTCGCGAGCTTCCTGGCCTGGGTTCCGCACCAGCCGTGGATGAGACCATCGCCATGGGCGATATTCCCCTGCCGTCCGTTCCCTCGGCACACGAAGCCGAGGTCCGCCATCGCAAGATGTCGCCCAAGCGCCGCAATCTGATGGTCGCCGGTGTCGTGGCCGTCGCGCTCGTCGCCGGCGGTGCAGGCTATGCTGCCTGGAACGGATATCAGCAAGAGCAGGCTGCCGCTGTCGCCGCCAATGCCCACACGATGATGTCGGTGCAGATTGGCGTGCATGCCGCGGGCCTCGACTGTTCCGCCGGCTCCAAGATTCCCGTACAAGTGAGTGGCCAGGATTCTGACGGATCCTCCGTGAGCGAAACACTCTATGTTGACGAGCACGGCCGTGGCATCAAACTGCTACCCGGTGACTACACGCTCTCCATCGCTGCCTCCCCCATCGCGTCCGACGGCACCGTCTATACCGTGCCGACCACCAAGGCGCAGGTCACGATCAAGAGCGACGGACAGGACCTAAGCAGCCAGGCCGCCTTTAAGCTCAAGGTGCCTTCGGCCGACACGGTAACCGACGACCAGATCGATGCCGCCGCCAAATATGCCGAGGAGGGAGGCGCGAGCTCCGCCGCCACCGCCAAGGTGCTCCAGCAGGCGGCAACCGCGCGGCGCGACGCCGCCGTCAATGCCGTGAGCGCGCAAAAGGCACAGGCAGCCCGCGATGCTGACGCTCGCCACAAGGCAACCGACCTCTACCAGCTCGATATCCCCGTCGAGTGGTACGGCAAGGTCGAGACTTGGCAAAATGGCAGCACGCTATGCATCTATCTTGCCGGCGACAGCGATACGCCGATTGTGACGCTCGTCGCGGTGCGCGAGGGCGAGAGCTTTACGCCCGATGAGGGCGATACGGTTTTGGGTGCGGCCAATCTAGGCAACGGTTATACCGTCTACGCCAGCGGCCCCGTCTATCCGTACGTGGTGCCCCAGACCATCAACGGACGGACGCAGAATCCCGTGTCAACCTACCCCATGGACACGGCCATTGAGCTTGTCGAGCTCACGACCGGTAACCGCTACACCTATAGCCAGATCAAGAACGTACTGGTCGGCAAAGACGGCAAGGCAGACGCCGCGACCAAACTCGAGACCGACTACCTCGCCCAGATTCTCCTGCCGAGCATCAAGGCCCAGGACTAGCGGACCATGACACCTGAGTCCTGGCCTCGCAAATCCATAGACGATTAGGAAAGGAGCCACTTCCATGCGGGCACAGCATGTACCACGCCGTGTTTGCATGGAATATCGGCCTGCTCATCCATGGTAACGATTACCGACTCGCCAAGATCAAACTGGGCCATCGCGGCATCGAGCGCGGCAATTTCGCGCTCGCGCGTTTTCTCGCTTGTCATATCCACACTTACCTGAATCAGGCCGTAAGCCTGCATGAGCAGTGCATCCCCAGCCACAAAGTCCACCTCATGGCTTTTATTCTTATCTTTAATCAGCAGGCGGCAAACCGAACCGGGCCGCACGGCGGGGGTCCTTCTTCTGAGCGCATTGAACACCGCGGTCTCGAGCCTCTGACCATGATCCAATGCCGATGCGGGGGAGAACGCTCCGAACATCGCAGGATCGACGGCGTAGACCTTAGACGCAGACCGCGTATTATTTGCAAGCGAACGCGTGAACTCCGGCACCGAAAACAGCAGGTAGGCGTCCTCGTAATACTCAAGTAAGTCGCTGAGCGTATTTCGACTGACGGATATCTGTCTGCTCTTGAACTCGTTGTACACTTTGTTCACTGACAGCTCTCGTCCCGAAGATGCCATGCACCGCGCCAGAAACAGCGAGGCCAAACGGGGGTTCTTGACGTCGTAACGTTCAACGACGTCCATGGCGACCGTTCGCGACGCATATTCCTGTAGCAGCTGAATCGCGTCTGCGGGCGTCTGCTCAAGTGTCGCGATGAATCCCCCTCGCTCGAGATATCCGACCAGATGGTGTCGGAGCAACGCTGCAGCGCTTGAGGAGAAGGGCGCGTTCGACTCAGGAACGCCCCCCGTCTTATATCGGACGTATTCCGAAAAACTCAACGGAAAAAGCTCTCGCACAAGAGAACGGCCCCTGAACTCGCTCTTAAGTTCTGAGGACAGCATCTTAGAAGAAGATCCCGTCACGTAAACGGTCGCCTTCTCCGTATCGACCACGCGTCGCAGAAACGCACCCCATTCGGGTATTTCCTGGATCTCGTCAAAGAAAAGGTAGGCGCCCTCGCCTCGAGCAGCAGGATATAGTGCATAGAATGTATCGAGCACGTCCGCTAGTAGCGATGGCTCATACGGACGCAAGCGCTCATCCTCAAAATTGAAATATAGCATCCGGTCAAGCTCGACGCCTTGGCCCTGAAGCCGCCGTATCTCCTGATACAGGCGATACGTCTTTCCACAACGACGGGCGCCCACAATCACATATACGATGTTGTCGCGCTTTGGCTCCTGCGGGTTGCCCAGATCAAGGTCGCGCTCAAAGACCTGCGGAATCCCCTGTTGCTCAAAGTCCTTTATTTTTTGAGCCACCAAGTCGTTGAATGCCATAATTCTCCAATCTTGCTCTCCTGCTAATCAAGATTATAACGATTCTTGATTAGCAGGAGAGCAAGATTATGCGTATCTTGATTAATGGATAAGCAAGTTTTCTATTAGTGGCCCCTCCCGGAGGATATCGAGCGGCCGAGGGGGCAGGCATGAACGCCTCTAGCCGAAAACAAAGTAGCTAAAAAAGCCCCGTCCCAAATGAGCTACTTAACGCCAGGGGTCGGCTTCGAAGAGGGGCTCGCGCTCGGGGCGACGATCGCTATAAGGATCGTAGCCGTCGTCATCCTCGTTCTCGGCACGGATATAGGGGTCGCGCGGCTTGGGCGCCGGTTTAGGCGCAGGCTTAGGTGCGGCGGGTGCGGCATCGGTCGCCGGCGTGTTCGTCTTGTTCTTGTCTGTCATCTGCATAGCTCCTTGCCATGTACTCACGTTCAACACCATCGATTGTCGCACGAAAAAGGGCGGCGGACCCGATTGGATCCGCCGCCCTTGGCGTTTTGCGATGAGGGGCGGTTTTAAAGCCGGCCCAAAATCTACTCGGCGTCGGGGACTTCGTAGGTGGCCGCCGGCGTGTTGTCGCACACGACGGTAAAGCCGCCGTCCTTGTCGACATCGACCGTCACCTGATCGCCCTCGCGCACCGTGCCGTCGATGATAGCGGCGGCAATGGCATCCACGACCTCGCGCTGCACGAGACGCTTGAGCGGACGGGCACCAAAGACCGGGTCCAGGCCGCCCACGGCGAGCATCTGCTTGGCCGCCGGGGTGATGGCCAGCGTCATGCGCTCCTTGGCCAGACGCGCGCGGACGTCGGCGAGCTGGATGTCGACGATCTTCTCGATCTGCGCCATGCCGAGCGGATGGAACACCACGATATCGTCGATACGGTTGAGGAACTCGGGGCGGAAGGTTTGAGCCATGGCCCCGTCAACCTGATGGCGCATCTCCTCCTCGTCCTTGCCGGACAGATCGGCGATAGCCTTGGAGCCCACGTTGGACGTCATGATGATAATCGTGTTCTTGAAGGACACTTGGCGACCCTGACCGTCGGTCAAACGGCCGTCGTCGAGCACCTGCAGCAGCACGTTAAAGACATCCGGATGAGCCTTCTCCATCTCGTCGAGCAAGATCACGGAGTAGGGACGACGGCGCACGGCCTCGGTGAGCTGGCCGCCCTCGTCATAGCCCACGTATCCCGGGGGCGCACCGATCAGACGCTGGACGCTGAACTTCTCCATATACTCGGACATGTCGATACGCACGAGCGCGCGCTCGTCATCGAACAGGCACTCGGCCAGCGCCTTGGCGAGCTCGGTCTTGCCTACGCCGGTGGGGCCCAGGAAGAAGAAGCTGCCGATGGGCTTGTCTGGGTCGGAGAGACCCGCACGGCTGCGACGCACGGCCGCGGCTACAGCGGAGACGGCCTCGTCCTGACCGATAACGCGCTTATGCAGCTCGCCCTCCAAGCCCTTCAACTTGTCGAGCTCGCCCTGCATCATCTTGGACACGGGCACACCGGTCCAGGCGCTCACGACCTCGGCGATCTCGTCGGAGGTCACCTGTTCGTTGAGGCCCTCGCCGTCCTGCTGCTTTTGCGCCTCGAGCGCAGCCTCGGAATCCTGAATCTGCTGCTGCAGACCCGGGATCACAGAATAGCGAAGCTCGGACGCACGGCCCAGATCGCCGTTGCGCGTCGCGCGCTCCTCTTCGCTCTTGGCCGCGTCAAGCTGGCCCTTAAGCTCCTGCACGTGGTCGATGGCGTTCTTTTGGTTGAGCCAGCCGGCCTTTTGCACGTTGAGCTTTTCCTGGACTTCGGCAATCTCTTGGCGCAGAGCCTCCAAACGCTCCTTAGAGGCGTCGTCGGTCTCTTTCATGAGCGCCTGTTCCTCGATCTGCAGCTGGGTGAGCTGACGCGTGGTGGCGTCGATCTCGACCGGCATGCTGTCGAGTTCCATGCGCAGGCGGCTCGCGGCCTCATCGACCAGGTCGATAGCCTTGTCGGGTAGGAAGCGGTCGGCGATGTAGCGGTCGGAGAGGTCGGCGGCAGCCACGAGCGCGCTATCGGTGATGTGTACGCCGTGGAAGATCTCGTACTTCTCCTTCAGGCCACGCAGGATTGAAATGGTGTCCTCGACGGTAGGCTCGCTGACCATCAC
>DYAA01000034.1 GCA_019419405.1 Collinsella sp.
CCGGGATCTCGGTGGGGGTGGGGCTAGTTCAGGCCGTTGGCCCAAGCCTTGGCAGCAGTCTCAGCAGACGCAGCCGAGCCCTCAGTGGTGCTGTCTGCAGCGTAAACGAAGCAGTTGACCGTCATCTTGGCATCCTTGGCGAAATCCTTTTGCTCGGTCTCCTTGGGCGTAGTCACATTGCTGAACAGCTCACCGGTCCACTTGTCCTCGGTCTTGCTGGCAATAAGCGGAGTTGCCTCGGTCCCATCGCCAACATAAACGAAAAGGCCACCGAGATAATGAGTCAACTCTCCCGTAACGGTATCTGCCTGAACGGCTTTCCAGCCTTTATTAATGGTGAAGTAAGTCTTATGGGAATCAGCGGCCGCATCAGACGCCGTCTCGTTCTTCACGAAAGCGTACACATAAGCGTTCTCGGACCCCTTACCAATACCCACATTGGGATTCTTGGAAACAGTCACGCCGGGAGCGAGCTTGGAGCCAGCAACCCAGTTGGTCTCGGTCAGGTTGCCGTTGACCTTAGCATTATCATCCGGAAGCGGCTTATTCGGGTTATCGGGTTCAGTAGTCGGCTTGTTAATGCCTGCAGTAGTAAAGTTGTTGGTCAGGCTCGACTGCGCCATCAGCCAGGCGTAGGTACCAACGCCGGCAGCCAGCACCAACAGCAACAGGGCGGCAATGATGCCGTAGCGCTTTTTCTTCTTGTTTTCCATCGTTCTCTTCCTTTCGAGAATCGTCTTCCCCGGCAACGGCCCCTACCGCCGCCGACGCTTTTCCCTGCCGCTATGAACGCCGCTCCCTCGCATGCACACGGGCATGCTTGCCCGCAGGCTCGTCGGGAACCATCCGATCGAGCACTATCGACGCCGTGATCAGCAGCGCCAGAACGGCCACCACAACAAGCAAACCGGGCATCGTCGCGCAATATGCGTTGACGAAGCCCAGGTAAGGGACACAAAAGGAAACGGTGCCAATCACGCGCGAAAAAGGCGTCTGCTCGGCATCGTGCATGATGCTTCCGTCTGCATTTATGTTCGCAATTCCCTGCGTGCCGATCATCTGCGCCACAGGGTCGATCTGATACACCTGGTGCGTCACCACGGCGCCGTCCGATCGGTAAAAGGTTGCATTGTCGCCCACGGCAATATCCGCCGGCTCAACCTGGCGGACAAACACCATGGAGCCAACGGGAAGCTCGGGTTCCATAGAGCCCGAAAGCACAGCAAAGGGCGTGTATCCAAATGCGCGAGGCACAAAAGAAACAACGGCAAGGGCTATGACAAGCGCGAACGCCAAGCTACTCAAAAGTGCAATAAATCGTTTGAGTCTACGCGCCGTCAAAGTGATAATTCACACCCCTTGAGGACCTATTCGACCCATCCAAAGGTCAGCAAGTTTCAACAGGAACCGCAAGGCGCTTGAAAAGTGAGTCCGAAATAAGCCAATTTGGAATCTTTTCGTAATAAAAACATAGCGATGTGCTACACATTTTTCAATGTTTTATCGCTAAATGCTACTTATTTTGGCGTAAGTGGTCATTTATCCCCAAATTAGTCTGTTTTATCCAATACTTATAACTAACCCCCTACGCAACTTCCCCATAGAAGGTTCGATTTTTTTGCGAAACTAAAATAATGGTACCCCCCCCCACATTAAAACAAACTACTGGAAGTGTCATTTATTTCCGACCCCTCCTTTGCCGGAGTTTTATGACAGCCCCATGTAGTTCGCAGCCCATAATCCTCTGAGAACCGTGTCCCAGAATTCACGTCCGGAGTGGGATACGGCTTCCGCTTGTGCCCCCGTTGGGAAACCACATCCCACTCCGATCACAAATTCCGGGTCGCACTTTCCGCCAAGGCCCTCAACCGGAAACGGCATCCCATTTCTCGGCCGAATACTGGGATGCGGTTTCCACAGAGCCCCTCAACGGGAAACCGCATCCCATTCCAAAGGCAAATTCCGGGACGCAGCTTCCGCAACCCCACCCATCCGGAAATCCCATCCCACTCCGCACACATCCGGGCATAGAACAATCAGCTTATTAGGCCTTCCATCAATAAAGGAGCGCCCTCGTGTCAAGAAAAAAGCCTCGAGAACTTCGAGGCTTTCACATTTGTATTGTTTTGCACGAAGGACCGCGAACGGCGAAGCTACTCTCCCAGCACGGCCTTCTTTGCGGCTGCGGCCATGTTGTCCAGATCCTCCTTAGTGGGATGGTCCTTCGCGGCAACCCAGTTGTCGAGCAGCATCTTAAATCGGGCGTTGTCGGGATCTTGCTCGAGCATGGCCTCGTAGCGCTGTTTGACCGCAGGGCCCATCTTACCCTGACACATCGCCCAGCCCGCAAGCTCGGCATCCACGGCCAGATTGGAAGTTACGCGGTCGATAATCTGCTGGTAATAGCTCTGGTCGGCCCCAAAGCCGCAGGTGCCAAACAGGAACACGCGCTTGCCGTGCAAGGCAGAGAGCAACGCCGCGACCGAAGGCGTGCACGCGCCCTTGTCGCACCAAAAACCGACGAGCACCATGTCGGCCGCGCAGGCCCCCTGCGCCTCGAGCGCAACCTGATCTGCATCCGCATCGTCGCTCAACGCCGCGGCATGGACAAACTCAACGCCCGCAGCCTGCAGAGCGCGCTTGATCGCACCCGAAACCATCCTGGTATTACCGCTCTTGCTGTTAACCACCAAAGAGCACGTCATAGTCACGTTGCCTCGTTTCCCCCAAAACTAAAGCCACTAATGCAATTTATTAGATGAATATCTTAGTACTAACGTGACAGATGTAAACCACCGTCTGTCGATTGATTAATTTGCCCCACGGGCTTGCTCACTGGGCGAATTGGCTGCGGTAGAGTTCGGCGTAGAAGCCACCTGCCGCTAGCAGCTCGTCGTGCGTGCCGCGCTCGATAATCTCGCCGTCGCGCATCACCAGAATGCAGTCGGCGTTGCGGATGGTGCTCAGGCGGTGCGCCACGACAAAGCTTGTGCGACCTGCCATGAGCTCGTCGAATGCCGCCTGCACCTGCAGCTCGGTGCGAGTATCGATGCTCGACGTTGCCTCGTCCAGCAGCAGAATCGCCGGGTCGGTGAGCATGACACGCGCGATGCACAGCAGCTGTTTTTGACCCTGGCTAAACGTGCCGCCGTCCTCGCCGATGACCGTATCGTAGCCGCCTGGCAGCTGCACGATAAACTTGTGCGCGTGCGCGCGCTTGGCGGCCTCGACAATCTGCTCGCGCGTGGCATCGGGGCAACCGTAGGCAATGTTTTCGGCCACCGTGCCCTCGAACAGCCAGGTGTCCTGCAGCACCATGCCAAAGGCGCGGCGCAGGCTCGCGCGCGTGTAGTCACGTGAAGACCGGCCATCGACCATGATGCGACCGGCGTCGATATCGTAGAACCGCAGCAGCAAATTGATGAGCGTTGTCTTGCCACAGCCCGTAGGACCGACCAGGGCAAAGCGCATGCCGGGTTTAGCCTCGATGCAGATATCCTGCAGCAGCTTGCGGTCGGGCACATAGCTAAAGTCCACATGCTCAAAGGTCACCTCACCCTGCGGGGCGGCAAGTTCCACGGCATCTAGCGTATCGGGTTCCTGCTCGCGCGCATCGAGCAGTGCAAACATGCGGCGCGCCGAGGCGTACGCAGTCTGGATCTGCGTAATAACGTTGGTGACCTCGTTGAACGGCTTAGTGTACTGGTTGGCGTAGGACAGGAAGATCTGCACGCCGCCCACCGTGAGCGCCGCAGGCACGCCCGTGATCACGCCCGCGCAGCCGATCACAGCGACCACGGCATAGATGATGTTATTGATAAAGCGCGTGCCGGGGTTGGAGAGCGAGCCCATAAACTGCGCGCGCTCACCTGCCGTATAGAGCTCGGCGTTAAGGGCATCAAAGCGCTGTTGAGCGTTCGGGCCATAGGCAAACGCATCCACCAGCTTCTGCTCGCCCACGTACTCCTCAATATGACCGCCAAGCCGGCCTTGGATGCGCTGCTGTGCCGTAAAGCTCTTATTGGAAAGCTTGGCGATGGCACCGGCCGCAAAGATGGAAAGCGGCGTGACGAGCACCACCACAAGCGTCATGGTCAGGTTGATGGAGAGCATAAACGCGAGCGTGCCCACGATGGTAATAACGCCGGTAAAGAGCTGCGTGAAGCCCTGCAGCAGACCGTCGCCCACCTGATCGACGTCGTTGACCACGCGGCTCATGAGGTCGCCGTGGGCATGGCTGTCGATAAAGCTGAGCGGCATGCGGCTGAGTTTGTCGCTCGCCTCCACGCGCATGTCGCGCACCGTCTCGTAGGACAAGCGGTTAACGCAATAGCCCTGCAGCCACTGGAAAGCCGCAGCACCTACGACGACAATCGCGAGCTTGGTGACAAGCGGCAGCAGCGCATCGAAGTCCACCTGCCCGGCGGCGACGATCAGGTCGATGCCCTCGCCGATGAGAATAGGTGTGTAGAGCTGCAAGATCACCGAGATGGCAGCGCTCACAAACGACGCCGCAAACGAAATGCGGTGCGGGCGAACATAACCCAGCAGGCGGCGGGTCACCGCGCCCACGGGATAGCGCTCGGGGTCGCCGGGCTGGCGCGGACCGTCCCCCAGGTCGTTGAGGCTATCGTTGCCAGACACGTTGGCCGTCATCGTGGCGACCGAACCGGAGGAAGTATACGGATTCATCTAGCAGCCCTCCTTTGCGCAAGTGGATGCCAGGGCGCACGCGGCGCCTGGGGTGGACGTGGACGTCGCGCTCCCCTGCTGACCCTCGAGCTCCTCACGACGAAGCTGCGACTGGCAAATCTCGCGATAGAGCTGGCAGGTCGCGTACAGCTCATCGTGCGTGCCCAGGCCCGCGACCGAACCGTGGTCGAGCACGCAGATCATGTCGGCATCGCGCACGGTCGAGACGCGCTGGCTCACGATGACGGTCGTCAGCGGCAGCCCGCCCTCGGCGGCACCGCGCACGCTGCGCTCGCGGATGGCATGACGAAGCGCCGCGTCGGTCTTAAAGTCGAGCGCCGAGGCGGAGTCATCCATGATTAGGACCTGTGGAGAGCCCACCAGGGCACGTGCGATGGTCAGGCGCTGGCGCTGGCCACCGCTAAAGTTCTTGCCGCCCGCCTCGACCGGGGCATCCAGGCCTTGGGGCTTGTTGCGCACGAATTCGCTGGCCTGCGCCATATCGAGCGCCGCCCAAAGCTCCTCGTCAGTCGCCGCCTCGTCGCGCCAGGTCAGGTTACTGCGGATGGTGCCGCTCACCAGCGACGCACGCTGTGGGACAGTCGCGACCACATGGCGCAGCTGGTTGAGCGGCCAGGCGCGCACATCGGCGCCCATCACGCTCACGCTGCCGGTGCTCGCATCGTACAGGCGCGGGATGAGCGAGACGAGCGTAGACTTGCCGCTACCCGTGCCGCCGATGATGCCGAGCGTTTTGCCCAACGGCAGCTCCAGGGTCACGTCATTGACGGCGTTGGCGGCGCCTGCGCCAAACGAAAAACTCGCATGGTCAAAGCTCAGCGCGGAGACCGGAACAGCGCCACCCGCCAGATCATTCGGCTCGGGCAGCGCGACCGGCTGGCTGCCCCCGTCGGTGATGCTCGGCTCACAATTGAGCACCTCGTTGATACGCGACGCGCTGGCGCTCGCCTTGGTAAAGACCACGACTAGGTTGGCAACGTACACGATGGAGGTCAGGGTCTGCGTCATGTAGTTCACAAACGCCATGACCTGGCCCTGCGTAAGCTCACCCATGTTGACCTGGATGCCGCCCACCCACAGGATGGCGCACACGCCCAGGTTCATCACCAAAAACGTGACGGGGTTGAGAATCGACGAGAGCTTGCCCACCGCGATTGCGACACCTGCCTGGTCGTCGGCGGCTTGGGCAAAGCGCTCGCGCTCGTGGCCCTCGCGCACAAAGGCGCGAACCACGCGAGCGCCTGAAAGGCCTTCGCGGCAGATAAGCGCGATGCGGTCGAGCTTTGCCTGCAGCTGCTTGTAGTACGGGATGCAGCGCGCCATGACAAACCAAAATACCAGGCCGATAGCGGGCGTGCAGATCAAAAAGATGATGCCGAGCTTAAGGTCGATGGCAAGGGCCGCGCACATGGAGCCCACCGCCAGGAAAGGCCAGCGGATGAGCATGCGTACGCCCAGCGCCACAGCGAGCTGCACCTGGTTAACGTCGTTGGTGATGCGGGTGATGAGCGACGGCGTGCCGAAGCGGTCGAGCTCGGCGTAACTCAGCTTGTTGATGTGCCCGTAGAGCGCGCCGCGGATGTCGGTGCCCATGCCCTGCGAGGTGAGCGCCGCCATCTTTTGGCAGACGAGCGTAAACGAGATGCCGATCACAGCCATGGCGGCGAGCACCACGCCGTAACGGACGACGGCGTTCACATCGTGCGCCCCAATGCCCTTATCGATCATCTGGGCAATCACCAGCGGCGTAAGCAGGTCAAAAATCACTTCGATCAGCTTGCACGCAGGGCCGATCACCATATAGCGGCGAAACTTACCACCAAAACGCCTGAGCAGCTCAATCATAAAAAGGCGCTCCCTATCATCATTCACACTCAATTCGAATCATGATAGTACGGTGAGCCCAAATGAAGCGTAAACAACTCGTCATTTCTAATGGCGTTCGGTTTCCAAAGAAGCGGAGGGGTGCGCATGCCCGGTCAGCGGCGCGCCAATCGCTTGGTATACTTACAGTAGTGCTACCAGCCGAGTCGCCAACCCTTGAAATGAGGTGCCGAGATGAACGACATTCTCGCAAGAAGAGCAAGACGAGCAACTGTGGGCATCGCCCTTTCCGCGGCACTTGTCGCGGGAATCGCCCCCCCCCGTAACGGCGATCGCGGCAGAAACCAGTTCCCCCACCGGTGCAGTTGCCTTGCAGTCGGAAGATGCGGCCGCCGCAAAAGAAAAAGCGTATGCAGCCATGCAGGAAGCGCTCAAAAACCTCGAGGCCGCAAAAGACGCCGCAAGTCCCGAGAAACTTGCGGTAATCGATGATGACATTGCCGCTTTTCAAGAGATCTACGACATGGTGGTGACGGAAGCCGCCAAATGGAGGAAACCCCTTCCCGCCATGCAAGCGAACGTCGATGCAGCCCAAGCCAAATACGATGAGGCCCACAACCGGACAAACGGCCTTCAGGCAGAATTAAATAAGGCAATCGACGACGGAGCTTCTAACGAAACTATTAAGCAGTTGCGAAGTGAGATCATGTCGGCAGAAAGGCGAGAAAAATCTTGTGAAGATGATCTTCACCACTGCCAACGCCGGCTCGAAAGCCAGGAAAGACAGGTTCAGCGTTTCGAAAGTGAGGCGGAGAAAGCCAAAGCCCACATCGATGAGGACGTAGCCAAGCGAGATGCACTCCTCGGCGATTTGAAAAAGGCGCAAGCGGCCTATGACGACGCCTGCAAGGCATACGAAGAGGCGAAAGCCGCGGCAGACAAGGTCACCTCGCCCGAGATAACGCAACCGACCGAGACGACGCCTCCCTCCAACTCGGCGCAACCCGCCGAACCGGCACCGCCCGCCAGCTCGCCCGCGACCGGCAAATACGCTCCATCGAGCTCCACCAAGCAAGCAGATACGACCGACGGCAAGCTCGCGAACACGGGCGACGCAGCGCCGAGCGCAATCGCACTCGCAGGAATCGCCGCCGCAGGGTTCGGAATAGCCACCGCGGGTGTACGCCGCATCAAGAACCCAAGGTAGCTGCCAGCGAACGTCGCCTTTGCCAATCTGCAAGCCCAAAATCAAAAGAGGCCCGCTTCCCCAACTCAAACGAAGGAAGCGGGCCTCTTTACTTGTAAAAACAGATGGCAACGCCGCCGTCTCTTGAACCACGTAGCCATTGATGTCTTGGCGCAGTCAGCGAGCGCCACCCAGGGCGAACAAGTTGGCATGAAAAAGGCAAGGCATAGACCTTCTGGTCATGCCTTGCCTTTTGAATGACAAATTGTCGCCCTGGGTGGCGCGCAGCGTCGAGCATTGCGCGGTTTGGTAAAACCGCGCAAAAAGAAAGCCCGTGCGCTCGATGGATTCGGATGCCCGACAGAGGCTCCTTATGGCTGCTTCCTTCCGGACCTGACCAGATTCGGAACATGTCGTCATCCGAACCCATCGAACGCGCTAGGCGCTCGGTATATCTTACCTGCTCCCGCCCGTCACGGCAAGTGGGGCGAACCCATCGGATGGATTCGCCCCACTCGTCCATATCGCTAGCGGCGCCTGCGGTACAGGACCGCGCCGCCCGCTGCGGCCAGCGCGCCGATGCCGGCCATGGCGCCGAGCGCCTCGACCGGCAGGCTGCGGTCGCCGGTGTCGGGCATGCCGCCCTTGGAGCCGTCGCCGCTAGAGCCGCTGCCGGAGCCGTTATCTGAACCGCCGTCCGAGCCGCCGCCCGGCGTGCCGGGGTTCTCGGGGGTGTCGGGGGTCCCGGGATTCTCGGCGTAGCTGTTGGTGAAGACCGGCGGCAGGTTGGCGTCGCCCTCGTAGGAGACCTTCGCCGACAGATAGCCCGTCTTGGTGCCGTCTGCCGCCTCGTCGCTCACCGTGACGACGATCTTATGCACCGCCTTATCGTAGGTCACGTGCGCCTGGCCGTCGTCGACCTCGCTCACCGTGAAGGTGTAGGTGCCGGCCTGCTTGAAGGTCAGCGCATCGAACGCGACGCTGCCATCGGCGGCATTCTTGGCGGTCGACATGACCTTGCCGCCCCGGCCCCTGAGCTCAAAGCTAAACTGGCCCGCCTTGAGCTCAGCGCCCTTGAGCACCTTGGCGGCGCCCAGCTTGAGGGTGACGGGTGCGGCCTTGTAGCCGTTGGTGAAGGTCACCGAGGTGTCGCCCTCGGCATCCGTCAGCTCGTGCTTGACGGTAAGCGTGCCGTTTTTGGCATCGGTGACCGTCGTGCGCACGCGGTACGTCGTCTTGTCGTACGTCACGCCGCCCGCCGTGCCGGCGACCTCGCGCAGTTCGTAGCTGTGCGTGCCGGGCGCGGTGTAGGTGACGGGTCTGAGCGCGACCGTGCCGTCGGCGGCGTTCTTACCCGTCGCCGCGACGCTCTCGCTGCCGTCAGCGGCAATCTTGACCAGCTGGAACTCAAACTCGCCCTCGGCCAGATCACGGCCCTCGAGCTTCTTGTTCACCTTGATCTGGTCGGTGACGGAGCTCGGCGTCGGATTCACGCCGTAGGTGTTGGTGAACTCGAACGCGCCCTTGCCCTCGGGCGTGCCCTCTGCGGGCAGGACCTTCGCGACAAGCGTGCCCGCGGCGGTGTCCTCGACCACCCTGACCGTGAAGGTCCTGGTCGCCGTCGCGTCATTGACCACGCCGTCGACCGAACCGGACTCGCTCACCCGGTAGGCGAACGTCTTGGTGCGCAGGCCGTCGCCGTCGATCTCGACGTCATCAAGGTCGCTCGGCTGCTTAAACGTGACGTGGCCCAGCGCGACGTTGCCGGTGGCGTCGTTGGTCGCCTCGGCCACCGTCTTGCCCGAAGCGTCAACCGGTGCGGGCGCGCCGTCCTGCGGCTCAATCTTAAAGGTGTACTTGCCCGCGATGTCGGCCTGCGTGAGGCCGAGTCCGGCCTGGCCGAGCGCCAACGTCTTGGTGCCCGCGAGGTCGACCGTCGCCTCGCCGGCGCTATAGGCATTCACAAACGACAGCGTGCCGTCGGAGCCCTCGGGGTAGGTCACGGCCACATCCAGCCCGCCCTTGCCGTTATCGGTCACCTTGACCGTGATGCCGAAGCTCGACGTGGCCGCCGTCACGCCCGCAGGCAGCCGGTCCGTACCGTCCTCGGAAACGGTATAGGGAATGACCCAGGAGCCGTCGGCGGCCCTGGTAGCGGTGCCGTCTCCCACCATCCGCTCGAGCGCGTCAGTAGTGTAGGCAATAGGCGAGAACGCAAGTCCCGCGGCCTCGCCGTCGCCGGAGGCCTGGTTGGTCGCGGTCGCGACCACGTTGCCCCGGGCATCGCGGACGGAGAACGAGAACTCGCCCGCCGCCGCGGCGCGGCCCGTCAGCGTCTTGGTAGCGTTGATAACCGCGCCGCCCTCGCCGCCGAGCGTTCCGGTGGCCTCGTAGGAGTTCTGGAACGCGACCGTCACGGGCGCGGGCGTCGCCATGGCGTCATCTGCCGTGGAGACCTCGCTGCGGGCGACCTCGACACCGTCCTTGGCAACTGTGGTCGTGACCGTGAGCTTGCCCGTCGCGGCATCGTAGCTGGGCGCGATGGTCACCGTGCGCGGCGCGGTGTCGTTGGCGTAGCCATCGCCGCCGAGCTTG
>DYAA01000035.1 GCA_019419405.1 Collinsella sp.
ATGCCAGAGGGAACGATCAACGCCGTCGGGCTGATCGTGGCGTATCTGCGCGAGGCCGAGGACGCGTTTGGTGCACGCGACGAGCGCCTGCTGACGCCTGCCGAGCACGAGTTCGTCAAGTTCCTGGCCTTTGTGCATGCGGACGCCTATGGTCGCGGCCTGGGTATCGATGCGACGAGTCCGGCGTTTGGCCCGCTTACCTGCAACGCTGGCGTCATCCGCGTGGCGGATGGCCATATTGAGCAGGTCATCGACGTGCGCTTCCCCGACAGCACGAGTGCCGATACCATCCGCGAGCAGCTCGATCCGCTCGTGGGCCGTTTTGGCGTGACGTGCCGTGTGGGTCGTGCGAAGGTGCCGTTCTCGGTCTCTGCCGACGATCCGGCCGTGAAGGCGCTTATTGATACCTATAACGAGTTTACGGGCAAGCATGCTGAGCCCTTTGCCATGGGCGGCGGCACGTACGCGCGCAACTTTGCCCGCGCCGTCTCGTTTGGCCCCGAGGAGACCGGTCTGGAGCTGCCCGAGTGGGGCGGCCAGATGCACGGTCCCAACGAGTGCGCCAACGAGGAACAGCTCAAGCAGGCGCTCAAGATTTATATCGTGGCGATCTTACGTTTGAACGAGCTTGAGCTTTAAGGCTGCGGCGTTTTAACAACTTAGCACCCCTTTCGTCCGGGCTTTTTAAGTTGCGGTGGAATAGTTCCTAGAATGGGCCATTTGATGGCCAAGCAGGAACTATTTCACCGCAACTTTGTTTTTATTGGTGTAAAAGGCGGGTCATGCTTGGTGGCGGGTTTGTTATTCGTTTGTAAAGCCGAGCCGCGCTTGCGGTAAGGGTCTATCAGATGCCCGTAATAAAGCGCAGCTGACGCGGGCGCTGCCCGATCGAGACCGTATCTTTCCAAACAGCAAAGCGGGCAGGGTGCCCGCGAGTCGCTTGTATGAAAGGAAGATTATGCTCGATCAGGCTTATTCTCGTCGTCAGTTCCTCGGCCTCGCTGGTGGTCTTGCCAGCATCGTCGGTCTCGGTCTCGTTGGTTGCGGCGGCTCCGGCGAATCC